>NZ_JBRIQN010000052.1:0-39346 GCF_052981855.1 Micromonospora sp. LZ34 | reverse complement strand
GCCGGCCGTGCGGTCCGGCCGGCGCGTGGTGCGCGGCGCGGGGCGGCGGCGCGGCGCCGCCGGTGGCTCGTCGTCGAAGGGCGCGCGCGGGCTGACCGTGCGGACCACGCCGGACCGGCCGCCGGCCGCGTCGCGGCGACCCGCCCGGGTGGCCCCGGTACGGCCGCCGTCGAGCACCTGCAGGGCGGGCCGGAACGGGTCGCCGGAGCGGGTGCTGCGCGGCGTGCGCCGCTGCTCGGGCCGGGCGACCCGCTCGTCGCGGTCGGCGCGGGCGGCGCCCTCCCGGATGGTGCGCCCCCGGGGGGTGTACGCCCGGGCGTCGGAGATGCCGCCGACGCCCGGCTCGGCCGAGCGCTCGGTGCCCCGGCCACCGTTGGCACGGGACGAGCCGCGCCGGGAGCCCGTGGCGTCCCGGCGCGGTTCGTCCGATCTCGGGGGCACCGTCCTAGCCCCCGGTGCCCTGCTGGCTGGTGACCGACGGCTCGCCGTCGGCCGGCTGCGGCACGCCGATCATCCGGCCGTCCGGCAGCCGGATGTACGCCGGCTCACCCGCCTCGACCAGGCCGAGCCGCCGGGCCTCGGCGGCCAGGTTGCCCGGCGCCTCCGCCTCGGCGATCTGCTTCTTCAGCTGCTGCTGCTCCAGGTCGAGCTGGGCCTGCTGCTGCTGCAGCCGCTCCAGCCGGAAGGCGTTCTCGTTGATCTTGGTGTTGACCAGCAGGATGCCGAGCACCCCACCGACCACCAGCACCACGATCAGCGCCGCGAACGGCGCCCGCGGCACCCGCACCGGCGGCGGCGGCGCCACCCGCAGCCGCGGCGGACGCGCCGCGGTGGCGGTGGTGGCCCGCTCCGCCGGCCGGAGCGCGGCGCTGCCCTGGGTCGGGAACTCGCGCGCCCCCCGGGCGCGAGTCTCCGCCAGTCGGCTCACCCGCTCCGTACCCGGAGCACCGGTCCCGACGCGCGTGGCCCGCTCCGCCGCGGTCCGGCCCCCCGACCGCGGTGCGCGCTGCCCGCCGCCGGTGACGTCCCGGCGGTCGCGCTTGTCTATGTTCATGTCCCTCCCCCTCTACGTCCGTCCCTGTCCCGTCCCCCGGGGTCCACCACGGTTGCCTCCGTGGTCGACCCCGTCCCCGGTTGGTGCATCGCCTTGACCCGGCGGCGGGACCGTTCGCGGTCGGTCCGCCCCTGCTGCTCGGCGTTCGGGTCGATGCGCTCCGCGGCCCGCAACCGCACCGACGCGGCGCGCGGGTTCGCGGCGACCTCCGCCTCCCCCGGCAGTTCGGCGCCCCGGCTGAGCAGCCGGAACGTCGGACCGGACCCGGGGAGTTCGACCGGGAGGTCGATCGGGCCCTTGCTGCGGACCCGGTCGGCGAGCGCCGCCTTGGTGAGCCGGTCCTCCAGCGAGTGGTAGGACAGGACCACCATGCGGCCGCCCACGTTGAGCCGGTCGAGCGCGGCCGGCAGCGCCGTCTCCAGCGCTGCCAGCTCCCTGTTTACCTCGATCCTTAAAGCCTGAAACGTTCTCTTTGCCGGGTGTCCCCCGGTTCGTCGGGCTGGTGCCGGAATGGACTCCCGGACCAGCTCGGCCAGCCGCGCCGACGAGGTGATCCGCTCGCGCTCGCGCTCCCGGATGATCGTCGAGGCGATCCGGCCGGCGAACTTCTCCTCGCCGTAGACCCGCAGCACCCGGGCCAGGTCCGGGTGGGCGTAGGTGTTGACCACCTCCTCGGCGGTCACCCCCCGGGTCTGGTCCATCCGCATGTCCAGCGGCGCGTCCTGCGCGTACGCGAACCCGCGGTCGGGCGCGTCGAGCTGCAGCGAGGAGACCCCGAGGTCGAACAGGATCCCGTCGATGCCCGGGTAGCCCAGCCGGTCGAGCACCTCGGGCAGCTCGTCGTAGACGGCGTGCTCCAGGTGGACCCGGTCGGCGAAGCGGGCCAGCCGGACGCGCGCGTGGGCGAGCGCCTCGGTGTCCCGGTCCAGGCCGATCAGCACCGTCTCCGGGTGTGCCTGCAACACCGCCTCGGCGTGGCCGGCCAGCCCCAGCGTCGCGTCGACGTGGACTGTCCGTCCGCCCCGGCCCAGCGCGGGGGCGAGCAACTCGAGACACCGCTCGAGCAGTACCGGCACGTGCGTGCCGCGCAGCTCCCCCATGTCGACCCCCACTGGTTCGTTACCGGTTCATTCCGTCCGCGTCCTGTCGTCGGACGACGCCGTGCCGTCGTACCGCCAGATCCCCATCCGCTCCCGCCCGCCGGAGGCCGCGGCCCTCCCACTGGATCGTGCGCCTGGCACCGGGGAAGGGGTGCCAGGAACTCGAAAGCGGCTGGAGATCTCGCAGTACGTCGGGCGCCGTCACGCCCTACAGACCGCCGGGCAGCACCCCCTCCTCGATGTCGGCGAAGTCGTCTTCGCTCTCGGCGAGGTAGGTCTCCCAGGCGGACCTGTCCCAGATCTCCACCCGGGTGCTCGCGCCGATGACCACCAGGTCCCGGTCGAGCGCGGCGTAGTCCCGCAGGTGGGCCGGGATGGTCACCCGGCCCTGCTTGTCGGGCACCTCGTCGTGCGCGCTGGCGAAGAAGACCCGGCTGTAGGCCCGGGCCGCCTTGCTCGTCATCGGCTGCGCGCGCAACTGCTCCGCGATCCGCTGGAACTCGGGCATCGGGAAGACGTAGAGGCAGCGCTCCTGCCCTTTGGTGATCACGACACCCCCCGCCAGCTCGTCCCGGAACTTCGCCGGAAGGATCAACCGGCCTTTGTCGTCCAGGCGTGGGGTGTGGGTGCCGAGGAACATCGGCCCAACCCCCTCGCCCTTTAGCGGCGTTCGCGGCGCCGCTGACCCCCCGGGCCGGTGGGCCCTCCCGGCCTCACCATTGCGCCCCACTCTACTCCACTTCCCTCCACCTGCAACCAGAAACACCCGCGTGGCGCGCCCATTCCGCGCGCAAAACCGCACGTCAGAAGGGGTGGGGCGGAGTGGAGGGCGGAACGGCCCCGCCGGCCGCGTCCGCTTTCCGACATAGATCGACTCCATCCGGCTGAGCGCGATCCGTCCCACCCGCCGGGCCACCCCGGCCGAACGGTTCGCCCTCGGCGGCGATCTGGCGGGGGCACCGGTCCGGTAACCTCGCTCGGGTGACGGACCCGAAGATGCCCCTGCGGGCGAAGGTGGCCAGCTCCGTGTCCCGGACGGCCGCGGCGCTGTCGCGGGCCGCGGGCCGGGGCGACGGCTCGGTGATCGGCGGCTGGATCGGGCTGAAGATCGACCCGGACCTGCTCGCACACCTCTCGGCCGGGCGCGCCATCGCCCTGATCTCCGGCACCAACGGCAAGACCACCACCACCCGGCTCGCCGCCGCGGCGGTCGGCGTGCTGGGCCGGGTCGCCACCAACTCGTTCGGCGCCAACATGCCCACCGGGCACACCTCGGCGCTGGCCAAGGCCGGCAGCACCCCGTACGCGGTGCTGGAGGTGGACGAGCACTACCTCGCGCAGGTGCTGGAGGCGACCGAGCCGCACGTGGTGGCGCTGCTCAACCTCTCCCGCGACCAGCTCGACCGGGCCAAGGAGGTCGCCATGATGGCGCAGCTCTGGCGGGCCGCCCTGGTCAAGCACCCCGACGTGCGGGTGGTCGCCAACGCCGACGACCCGATGGTGGTGTGGGCCGCGTCCCCGCCGCCCAACCACGACCACCGGATCAACCCGCCGCACGTCACCTGGTTCAGCGCCGGGCAGCGGTGGCACGACGACTCCTGGGTCTGCCCGGAGTGCGGCTCCACCATCCAGCGCTCCGGCGAGCAGTGGTGGTGCAGCGGCTGCCCGCTGCGCCGGCCCGAGCCGCAGTGGACCGTCGAGGACGACGGCGTGGTCGATCCGACCGGCGCCTGGCACAAGGTCAAGCTCCAGCTGCCCGGCAAGGTCAACATCGGCAACGCGGCCACCGCGCTGGCCGTCGCCGCCGAGTTCGGCGTCCGCCCGGTCGACGCGGTGCTGCAACTGGGCACGGTCGCCTCGGTCGCCGGCCGCTACGCGCAGGTGGAGCGGGACGGGCGCAACATCCGGCTGCTGCTGGCCAAGAACCCGGCCAGCTGGCTGGAGGCGTTCGACATGGCCGACGAGGCGCCGACCCTGCTCTCCATCAACGCCCGCGACCCCGACGGGCTGGACACCTCATGGCTGTTCGACGTCGACTTCTCCCCGCTGCGCGGCCGGCAGGTGCTGATCACCGGCGACCGGGCGTACGACCTGGCCGTCCGGCTCGAGGTCAACGGGGTGCCGTTCCAGCACGTGCGGACGTTCGACGAGGCCGTCCGGACGGCGCCCCCCGGGCGGCTGGAGGTCATCGCGAACTACACCGCGTTCCAGGACATCCGAGCGGAGTTGGACCGTGTCAACTGAGAGCCTGCGCATCGTCTGGGTCTACCCCGACCTGCTCTCCACCTACGGCGACCGGGGCAACGCGCTGATCCTGGCCCACCGCGCCCGACGCCGCGGGATGCCGGTGGAGGTGCTGGAGGTCCGCTCCGACGAGCGGCTGCCCGCCACGGCGGACATCTACCTGATCGGCGGCGGTGAGGACGGCCCGCAGGCGCTCGGCGCCCAGCGGCTGATCGCCGACGGCGGCCTGCACCGGGCGGTCGCCCAGGGGTCGGTGGTGTTCGGCGTCTGCGCCGGCTACCAACTGCTCGGCACCTCCTTCTTCGCCAAGGGCACCCAGTACCGCGGCCTGGAGCTGCTCGACCTCTCCTCCGACCGGGGGCCGACCCGGGCCGTCGGCGAGCTGGCCGGCGACATCGACCCCCGGCTGGGGCTGCCCGCGCTGAGCGGCTTCGAGAACCACGGCGGCCGGACCCACCTCGGCCCGGAGGTCGCCCCGCTGGCCCGGGTCACCGCCGGGGTCGGCAACGACGGCGGCACCGAGGGCGCCTGGCGGGGCAAGCTGCTCGGCACCTATTCGCACGGGCCGGCGCTGGCCCGCAACCCCGCCCTGGCCGACCTGCTGCTGCGCTGGGCCACCGGCGTCCACCAGCTGCCGCCGCTGGACGACACCTGGTCCGACCGGCTCCGGTCCGAGCGCCGCGCCGCGGTGGCCGCCGCCCGGGCATGATCCGCGCCGTCCGGCGGCTGCCCGGGCAGCCGTCGGCCGTCCGGTTCCTGCTGCTGCTGCTCCTGCTCGCCGGATTCGGGGTGCTGCTGCTGGTGGCGCCCCGCCCCGACGTCGCCCAACTGCCGCTGCTGGCCGCCCGGCTCGGCGCGCTGGCCCCGGTCGCGGCGATCCTCGGCGGGGCGCTGCTGCTGGTCGCGCTGGTCCCGCGGACCTTCGTCACGCTCGCCTCCGGGGCGATCTTCGGCCCGCTGGAGGGCGCCGGATACGCGCTGGGCGCCGCGCTGCTGGCCGCCGCGCTCGGCTTCGCCGTCGGCCGGCTGCTCGGCCGGGACTTCGTCGCCGAGCGGGTCCGCGGCCGGCTGGCCCGGCTGGACGGCTGGTTCGCCCGGCAGAGCGTGCTCGGCGTGATCACCGTGCGGCTGCTGCCGATCGCCGGCTTCGGGCTGGTCAGCTACGGCTACGGCACCACCGGCGCCCGGGTGCTGCCGTTCCTCGCCGGCAGCCTGCTCGCCTCCGCACCCACCGCCTTCGGCTACGCCGCCGTGGGCGCGGCGGTCACCTCCCCGGGCGACGTCAACTGGGTCGCCGCCACCCCCGCGGCGCTCGGCCTGGTCGCCAGCGTGGTGCTGATCCGCGGCTGGTGGCGCGCCGAGCGCCGGCACCGCCCCGACCTACGATGACGCGATGCCCCCTCATCCGGTGAACAGCCCGGGCCCGACTACCGAGGAGCGCCTGCCCGGGGGCTTCATCGCCGAGGTGGTCCGGGTCGGCGACACCGTCCGGCGTACGCCCCCGGAGAACGCCGACTTCGTCGCGGCGCTGCTGCGGCACCTGGAGCGGGTGGGCGCGGACCTCGCGCCCCGCCACCTCGGCACCGACGAGCACGGCCGGCAGGTGCTCAGCCACCTCGACGGCCGGGTGCCCTGGCGGGACCGGGAGGACCCCGGCTACTTCGCCGACCCGGCGCTGATCCGGCTGGCCGGGCTGATCCGGCGGCTGCACGACGCCTGCGCCGGCAGCCCGCTCGCCGGTGGCGCCGAGACGGTCTGCCACGGCGACCTGTCCCCGAAGAACACCGTCTACCGGCACTCGCCGCAGGGGTTGCTGCCGGTCGCCTTCCTCGACTGGGACCGGGCCGGGCCGGGCCGCCGGATCGCGGACGTGGCCTTCGCCGCCTGGCACTGGGCCGAGCTCGGCGACGGCGCCGACCCGGCCGAGCTGGGCCGCCGGGCCGGCCTGCTCCGCGACGCCTACGCCGGCGCGGACGGCCCGCTGCTGCCCCGCGTCGAACTGGTCGAGGTCATGCTCGACCAGCTCGAGGGCACCTGGCGGGGCATCGAGGCCGGCGCCGACCGGGACGAGCCGGGCATGCGCCGGCTACGGGCGGCCGGCATCGTGCGGCTGGTCCACGGCTGGCACGACTGGCTGCTGCGGCACCGCCCGGCCGTGCTGGCCGCACTGGGTGGCGACTGATCCGCCGCGCCCTCGCCCCGGCCGCCTCGGGGGCGTCGACCGGCGCCTGCCCGCGTCCCGACGGGCCTGATGACTCCGCGGCATATTTATGCCGCAGAGTCATCACGCCGATCGGGGCATCACCGGCCCGGCCCGCTCCGCCGCACGTCCTGGTCCCGAGGCCGCGCCGGGTCGCGGCCAGCGACGCCGGGACCTACCGGGCCGGTCAACCCGTCGGGGTGACCAGCCCGGCCTCGTAGGCGGCGATGACCAGGTGCACCCGGTCCCGGGCGCCGAGCTTGGCGAAGAGCCGGGCGACGTGCGCCTTGGCGGTGGCCACGCTGATCACCAGCTCGGCGGCGATCTCCGCGTTGGACAACCCCCGGCCGACGAGGGTGAGCACCTCGCGCTCGCGGTCGGTGACGCCGGCCAGGTCCCGGCGGCGGGTGACCGGCTCCGGCCGGCGGGCGAACTCGGCGATCAGCCGGCGGGTCACGGCCGGGGCGATCAGCGCGTCCCCGGCGGCCACCACCCGGATCGCGGTCAGGATGTCGTCCACCGCCATGTCCTTGACCAGGAACCCGCTGGCGCCGGCGCGCAGCGCCGCGTGCACGTGCTCGTCGTCGTCGAAGGTGGTGAGCACCAGCACCCGGGTCGGCCCGCCGTGCGCGGTGATCGTCCGGGTCGCCTGGATGCCGTCCGTGCCGGGCATCCGCAGGTCCATCAGGACCACGTCCGGCGCCACGTCGCGGGCCAGCCGGACCGCCTCGGCGCCGGTGCCGGCCTCGCCGACCACGGCCAGGTCGGGCGCCTCGGTGATGAGCACCCGCAGGCCGGCGCGGACCAGGGGCTGGTCGTCGGCGAGCAGCACCCGGACGGTCACCGGTCCGCCTCCGCCGGACGCGGCCGGGACGGTGCCGGGTCGGCGGCGGGCGACTCCGGTGGCACCGGCAGCTCGGCGGCGACCCGGAAGCCGCCCTCGGGGCGCGGCCCGGCGTGAAACCGGCCGCCCAGCAGGGCGACGCGCTCGCGCATGCCGACGATCCCGTGCCCCTCGCCGCCGACCGGGCCGCCCCGGCCGTCGTCGACGATCTCCACGGCCAGTTGCTCCGGATCCTGCGTCACGGTGACCCGGCAGTCGGCGGTGCCGGCGTGCCGGACCACGTTGGTGAGCGCCTCCTGCACGATCCGGTAGGCGGCCAGGTCGAGGTCGGCGGGGAGCGGACCGGGCCGGCCCCGCCGGTGCAGCCGCACCCGGACGGCGGCGTCCGCCGCCGCCGCGACCAGCCGGTCGAGATCGGCCAGCCCGGTCGTCGGCTCCAGCGCCGCCGACTCCCCCTGCGGGCGGCGCAGCGCGCCGAGCGTACGGCGCAGATTGGCCAGCGTCTCCCGGCTGGTGGCCTCGATGGTGGCGAGGGCGGCCCGCGCCTGTGCCGGCTGGTTGTCGATCACCCGCGCCCCCATGCCGGCCTGGATGGCGATCACCCCGATGCTGTGCGCGACCAGGTCGTGCAGTTCGCGGGCGATGCGCAGCCGCTCGGCGGTGACCGCCTCGGCGGCCTGGTGGGCGCGCAGCGCCTCGGCGTGCCGGCGGCGGGCCCGGACCGAGTCGCCGACGGTCCACGCGGTGACCACCGCCAGCACGGAGAGGATGGCCCGGCTCAACGGGTCCTCGGACGGGTTCACGAAACTGGCCGCGACCTGCACCGCGAGCACCACGACCGCGGCCGGCACCGAGACGCGCCGGGACCGGTGCGCCGCGACCAGCCCGACCACCAGGTCGACGCCGAGGAACTGGGCGTACCAGATGTCGCGCAGGTAGCCGTTCTCCGGCACGTAGACGGTCATCGTGACCAGGCAGGCCGCGACCAGCATCAGCCCCAGGGCGAGCAGCGGGCGGCGGCGCAGCAGGCCGGCGGGCAGGGCCAGGACCAGCAGCGGCACCAGGTAGCGCTCCGGGATCCACCAGTCGCCGAAGCCGATGCCGGCCGGGCTGCTCGCGACGGCCGGGGCGAGCAGCAGGGCGACGGGCAGCAGCGCGACGCCGACCCAGGGCAGCACCGCGCGCGCCAGCGTCGAGGCCCGGCGGGGCAGCGGCAGGGTGGCGTCCATGCGCACACCGTAGCCAGCCGACCCCGGGCCGGGCATCGGCCCACGGGCGTACGCCCCGGGGCGGGTCCGGGGCCGCCGGATGTGGCCGCCGGCGCGATGCCGGCGCGGCCCCGGCCCGGCAGCGTGGGTCAGGTGATCGAACTCCACGCCCTGACCAGACGGTACGGCCGGGCCACGGCCGTCGACGACCTGACCCTGACCGTGCGGCCCGGCCACGTCACCGGGTTCCTCGGCCCGAACGGGGCCGGCAAGTCCACCACCCTGCGGATGATCCTCGGGCTCACCCGGCCGAGCAGCGGCACCGCCACCGTGGCCGGCGTCCGGTTCGCCGACCGGCCGCGCGGGCTGCGGCACGCCGGCGCGCTGCTGGACGCGGGCGACGTGCACAGCGGGCGGTCCGCCCGCGCCCACCTGACCGCGCTGGCCCGCGGCAACGGCATCGGTCGCGCCCGGGTCGACGAGGTGCTGCGGGAGGTCGGGCTGGCCGACGTCGCCCGACGCCGGATCGCCGGGTTCTCCCTGGGCATGCGGCAACGGCTCGGCATCGCCGCCGCGCTGCTCGGCGACCCGCCGGTGCTGCTCTTCGACGAGCCGTTCAACGGCCTCGACCCGGAGGGGGTCCGCTGGGTGCGCGACCTGTTCCGGCGGCTGGCCGGCGAGGGGCGCACGGTCTTCGTCTCCAGCCACCTGATGAGCGAGATGGAGAACTGCGCGGACCGGCTGGTGGTGATCGGCCGGGGCCGGTTGATCGCCGAGCAGAGCCTCGCCGAGTTCGCCGCCCGCGGCACCCGGACCAGCGTGGCCGTCCGTACGCCCGAGGCGGCGGCGCTGGCCGCGGTGCTGGCGGCCGAGGGCGGCACCGTGCGCCCGGACGACGCCGGGACGCTGGTGGTGACCGGCCTGACCGCCGAGCGGATCGGCGACCTCGCGTTCGCCCACCGGGTCCCGCTGCACGAGCTGGCCACCCGCACCGCCTCGCTGGAGGAAGCGTTCATGGAACTCACCGCCGCCAGCGTCGAGTACACCGGAAGGACGACCCGATGACCACCGTGACGCCACTGCCCACCCGCGCACCGGTGACCGGCGCGCCGGCCCGGTTCCGCGACCTGCTCGCCGCCGAGTGGATCAAGCTGTGGTCACTCCGCTCGACCCGGTGGACGCTGCCGCTGGTCTTCCTGTTCGTCGTCGCGGTCAGCGCCAACGCCAGCCTCGCCGACTACCGGAACTGGCCGTCGTACCCGGACGGGCGGCGGGAGATGTTCCACCTGTACGGCCCGGTGCGGGACGCCTTCCCCGAGGCCGGCTACCTGCTGCTGATGCTCGCCGCCACCACCGTCGGCGCGCTGACCGTGGTCGGCGAGTACCAGAGCGGGCTGATCCGCGCCACGTTCGCCGCCGTACCCGCCCGCCGGTCGGTGGTGGCCGCGAAGGCCGCCGTGCTGACCGCGGTGATGCTCGTCCTCGGCCTGGTCACCGCGGCGACCTCGTTCTGGGTGTCCCAGGCGATCCTGTCCGGACGCGACGCCGGCTGGTCGATCGGCGAGCCGGGCGTGGCCTTGGCCGTCCTGGGCAGCGCCCTGCTGGTGCCGGTCTGCGCGCTGCTCGGGATGGGTCTGGGCGCGGTCGTCCGGCACGCCGCCGGGACCGTCGTCGCGGCCACCTCGGTGCTCCTGCTGCTGCCCCTGGTCGTCGACAGCGACAAGCACCGGTGGATCGCCGAGCTCCGCCACGCGCTGCCCGTCGCGGCCTGGCAACGGCTGATCGAGGTGCACCCGGACATCCTCAACCCGGACCCGTTCCCGGCCACCGTCACCGGCTCCTGGCTCACCTTCGCCGGCTGGTCCGTCGCCGCGCTCGCCGTCGCCGTCCTCGCCATTCACCGGCGCGACCCCTGACCCGCCCCGCCGGCCCGACTCGGGGCGGGCCCGGCGGGCGGAACGGGTCAGGCGACCACGGAGACCATCCGGCCGGCCACCACGATGACCTTGCGGGGCTCCTTGCCGGCCAGGGTGCCGGCCACCGCCTCCAGCGCGGCGGTGCGGACGGTCTCCTCCGACGCGTCGGCGGGCACCTCGACCCGGCCACGGACCTTGCCGTTGACCTGCACGGGATAGGTCACCGTCTCGGCCACCAGCAGGGCCGGGTCGGCCACCGGGAAGTCCGCGTAGGTCAGCGAGGTGTCGTGCCCCAGCCGCCGCCACAGCTCCTCGGCGATGTGCGGGGCGAACGGCGCCAGCATCAGCACCAGCGGCTCGGCCACCTCGCGCGGGGTTGCCGACAGCCGGGTCAGCCCGTTGGTCAGCTCGATCAGCTTGGCGATCGCGGTGTTGAACCGGATCGCCTCCATGTCGCCGCGGACCCC
Source organism: Micromonospora sp. LZ34 (assembly GCF_052981855.1). Taxonomy (NCBI): domain Bacteria; kingdom Bacillati; phylum Actinomycetota; class Actinomycetes; order Micromonosporales; family Micromonosporaceae; genus Micromonospora; species Micromonospora sp. LZ34. Next base: position 28,313 of record NZ_JBRIQN010000052.1, on the reverse strand, counting down.
GTCGATCACCTTGTGCAGCAGCCGCCGGGTCGCCTCGTCGGCCGGGTCGTCGGTGACCCGCAGCTCGCCGGTCTGCTCGTCGACGACCGCCCGCCAGACCCGCTGCAGGAACCGGTAGGAGCCGACCACCGCCCGGGTCTCCCACGGCCGGGACACCTCCAGCGGGCCCATCGACATCTCGTAGACCCGGAACGTGTCCGCCCCGTACGCCGCGCACATCTCGTCCGGCGTGACCACGTTCTTCAGCGACTTGCCCATCTTGCCGTACTCGCGGTTGACCTCGGTGTCGCCCAGGTAGAAGCCGCCGTCGCGCTCGACGACCTGCTCGGCCGGCACGTACGCGCCGCGCGCGTCGGTGTACGCGTACGCCTGGATGTAGCCCTGGTTGAACAGCTTGCGGAACGGCTCGAACGACGACACGTGGCCCAGGTCGTACAGCACCTTGTGCCAGAACCGGGCGTACAGCAGGTGCAGCACGGCGTGCTCGGCGCCACCGACGTACAGGTCGGTGCCCCCGCAGTCGCCGGCGCCGCGCGGGCCCATCCAGTACCGCTCGTTCTCCGCGTCGACGAACCGCTCGGAGTTGGTCGGGTCCAGGTAGCGCAGCTCGTACCAGCACGAGCCGGCCCACTGCGGCATCACGTTGGTCTCCCGGGTGTACCGCTTCGGGCCGTCACCCAGGTCCAGCTCCACCTCGACCCAGTCGCGGCGGCGCGACAGCGGGGTCTCCGGGTTCGAGTCGGCGTCGTCCGGGTCGAACGTCTTCGGCGAGAAGTCGTCCACCTCCGGCAGCTCGACCGGCAGCATCTCCTCGGGCAGCGCGATGGCCGCGCCGGTGGAGTCGTAGACGATCGGGAACGGCTCGCCCCAGTAGCGCTGCCGGCTGAACAGCCAGTCCCGCAGCCGATAGGTCACGGCGCCGCGGCCGTGCCCGGCGGCCTCCAGCCACTCGATGATGCGGGCCTTGGCGTCGGCCACCCCCAGGCCGTTCAGGTCCAGGCCGCGGTCGGGCGCGGCGCTGTTGATCGCCGGCCCGTCCCCGGTGTACGCCTTGCCGGTGAAGCCCTCCGCCGGCTGCACGGTGCGCACGATCGGCAGCTCGAAGACCTCGGCGAACTCCCAGTCCCGCTCGTCCTGGGCGGGCACCGCCATGATCGCGCCGGTGCCGTAGCCGGCCAGCACGTAGTCGGCGATGAAGATCGGGATCTGCGAGTCGTTGACCGGGTTGGTGGCGTACGCACCGACGAAGACGCCGGTCTTCTCCTTCGTCTCCGCCTGCCGCTCGACGTCGGTCTTGGCCGCCGCCGCCTTCCGGTACGCCTCGACGGCCGCCCGCGGGTTGGCGTGCCCGCCGGTCCAGGCGTCCTTCGTCCCCGCCGGCCAGGCCGCCGGCACCAGCGCGTCGACCAGTTCGTGCTCCGGTGCCAGCACCATGTAGGTGGCCCCGAAGACGGTGTCCGGCCGGGTCGTGAACACCCGGATCGGCTCGGCCGCGGTCGGGAAGTCGATGTGCGCGCCCTGGGAGCGGCCGATCCAGTTGCGCTGCATCATCTTGATCGGCTCGGGCCAGTCCAGGGTGTCCAGGTCGTCCAGCAGCCGGTCCCCGTACGCGGTGATCCGCATCATCCACTGCTTCAGGTTCCGCTTGAAGACCGGGAAGTTGCCGCGCTCGGAGCGGCCGTCCGCGGTGACCTCCTCGTTGGCCAGCACGGTGCCCAGCCCCGGGCACCAGTTGACCGGGGCCTCCGAGACGTACGCCAGCCGGTGGTCGTCGACGACCCGCCGGCGCTCGGCCACGGTCAGCTCGGCCCACGGCCGGCCGTCCGGGATGGGCCGGGCGCCACCCTCGAACGCACTGATCAGCTCGGCGATCGGTCGGGCCCTGCCGGCCCGCGGGTCGTACCAGGAGTTGAAGATCTGCAGGAAGATCCACTGGGTCCAGCGGTAGAAGTCGACGTCGATGGTGGCCACCGAGCGGCGCTCGTCGTGGGCCAGCCCCAGCCGGCGCAGCTGCGACTTGTAGCGCTCGATGTTCGCCTCGGTGGTGGTCCGCGGGTGGGTGCCGGTCTGCACCGCGTACTGCTCGGCGGGCAGGCCGAACGCGTCGAAGCCCATCGCGTGCAGCACGTTGCGCCCGGCCATCCGCTGGTAGCGGGCGAAGCAGTCGGTGCCGATGTAACCCAGCGGGTGCCCGACGTGCAGGCCGGCGCCGGACGGATAGGGGAACATGTCCAGCACGTATAGCTTCTCGGCGCCCGCCCGGGGGTGGCCCGGGTCGGCCAGCGGACCGGTCGGGTTCGGGGCGTGGAAGGTGCCCTCGCGGTCCCAGAAGTCCTGCCAGCGGTGCTCGATCTCGTCGGCCAGGGCCGCGGTGTACCGGAACGGGGGGATGTCGTTGGCCGGTGCGGCTGCCTCACTCATGGCGTCTCCTCGCGTCGCTCGGCGCGTCGTCTCGTGCTTGTCTGGTGGGTGCTGCCGCCCGAGCGCCGGGCGGGCCGGCGACGGGCACAAAAAAGCCCCTCACGCATGAGGGGCCGCCGTGCTGTCGCGCGTCTCAGCGCATCAGCACGGCCCGGTAAGAAGCAGGAAGACTCCGGCCATGTCCGGCAGTGTACCCGCCGACCGGCCACCGGCGCCGCCCGCCACCACAGGTCGGGACGGCCGGCCCGGTCGACGCCCGCCCCCCGGGGCGCGGGTCCCCCGTCCGGCGAATATTCGGGGCGTAACCGGCGGTCCACCTGCGGGGGTCGGCGATCACGACAAACATGGTTAGCCTGAGAGGCCAGTGAGATTTCTGCGGCAGACGAGGCTCGGCGTCGCGAACCCAACGGCGGGTCCAGGTGCTCTATACAGAGCTGCCGTGATCGGCGACGAGGAGGAGGCCCGTGACACAACAGACCTGGGACGAGGTGGGCGGTCTGCTGCCGCACGACGAGTTCCGCGCCGCCAGCGAAGCCATCGTCTCGAACATCGAGCAGGTCATCGAGGGCAAGACCGCCACCGTGCGGCTCGCCCTGGCCGTGCTGCTGGCCGAGGGCCACCTGCTCATCGAGGACGTCCCCGGCGTCGGCAAGACCAAGCTGGCCAAGGCGATGGCCCGGTCGATCGACTGCTCGGTGCGCCGCATCCAGTTCACCCCCGATCTGCTGCCCAGCGACGTGACCGGGGTCAGCGTCTACAACCAGGAGACGCACGACTTCGAGTTCCGGCCGGGCGCCGTCTTCGCCAACCTGGTGGTCGGCGACGAGATCAACCGTGCCTCCCCGAAGACCCAGTCGGCGCTGCTGGAGTGCATGGAGGAGCGGCAGGTCACCGTCGACGGTGTGACCTACCAGCTGCAGACGCCGTTCATGGTGATCGCCACCCAGAACCCGATCGAGATGGAGGGGACCTACCCGCTGCCCGAGGCGCAGCGCGACCGGTTCACCGCCCGGATCGCGATGGGCTACCCGGACCCGGGCGCGGAGCTGGCGATGCTGGACGGGCACGGCGCCACCGACCCGCTGAACGAGCTGCGGCCGGTCTCCGACGCCAACACCGTGCGCCGGCTGATCGCCCACGTCCGGCAGGTGCACGTCGCCGACGCCGTCAAGCAGTACGCGATCGACCTGGTCACCGCCACCCGGGAGGCCCCCGACCTGCGGCTGGGCGCCTCGCCCCGGGCCACCCTGCAGCTGCTGCGCACCGCCCGCGCGGTGGCCGCGCTGGAGGGGCGCGACTACGTCCTCCCCGACGACCTGCAGGCGCTCGCCGTGCCGGTGCTGGCGCACCGGATCATCCCCACCGCCGACGCCCAGCTGGCCCGCCGCACCACCGACGCCATCGTCGCCGAGCTGGTGCACCGGCTGCCGCTGCCGCACGACCGCAAGCGCTCCCCCTACGACACCCGGCCGAGCCAGGGCCAGGGTCGGCCGCCGTACGAGCCGCGGAGGCCGTGACGTGCGCGAAGGGCTGCGGGGGCTGACGACCCGGGGCCGCTCGTTCCTGGCGGCCGCGGTCGCCGCCGCGATCTCGTCGGCGATCCTCGGCGAGAAGGACCTGCTCCGGGTCGCCGTGCTGCTCGCCATCCTGCCGCTGCTCGCCGCGGCCTACGTCGGGCGCAGCCGCTACAAGTTGGCCTGCAACCGGTCGCTGGACCCGCACCGGGTGCCGGTCGGGGCCAGCTCGCGGGTGGTGCTGCGGCTGCAGAACCTGTCCCGGCTGCCCACCGGCACCCTGCTGCTGGAGGACCGGCTGCCCTACGCGCTGGGCAGCCGGCCGCGGGTGGTGCTGGAGCGGCTCGGCGCGCACCAGGCCAGCTCGGTGGCGTACACCGTGCGGGCCGACGTGCGCGGCCGGTACGAGGTGGGGCCGCTGGTGGTCCGGATGACCGACCCGTTCGGGTTGTGCGAGCTCAGCCGCGCCTTCCCGAGCACCGACCACCTGACCGTCATCCCGCAGGTCACCCCGCTGCCCTCGGTGCGGCTGCCCGGCGAGTACGCCGGCAGCGGCGACAGCCGGGCCCGCTCGGTGGCGGTACACGGCGAGGACGACGCCGCCACCCGGGAGTACCGGGTGGGCGACGACCTGCGCCGGGTGCACTGGAAGTCGACCGCGCGCACCGGCGAGCTGATGGTCCGGCGGGAGGAGCAGCCCTGGGAGAGCCGCGCCACCGTCGTGCTGGACACCAGGGCGTATGGCCACCGCGGCGACGGCCCGACGGCCAGCTTCGAGTGGGCGGTCTCGGCCGCCGCGAGCATCGCCGTGCACCTGCGCCAGGCCGGCTACAAGCTGCGCCTGGTCACCGGCTCCGGGGCGGACGTGGACGCCTCCGAGGCGAGCGGCGACGGCGTGCTCCTGGACCACCTCGCCGAGGTCCGGCTGGACAAGCAGGTCGAGATCACCACGCTGGTGCAGCGGGTCCGGCAGCGCTCGGACGGCGGCCTGATCATCGGCCTGTTCGGCACGCTGAGCACCGCCGAGGCCGAGTTGCTGGCCGGGCTGCGCGGCAACGGCGCCACCTGCGTGGGCTTCCTGCTGCACAGCTCCACCTGGCTCAACCTGCCGGAGAAGGCCCGGACCGAGGCCGACCAGGCGCACGGCGCCGCCGCGCTGGCCCTGCTGCAGAGCGGATGGCGGGTGATCGGCGTCGACCACGGCGGCCGGCTGCCGGCGCTGTGGCCGCAGGCGGCCCGGGGTTCGCAGGGCTTCGCGCTGCGGGCGGCGCTGGCCGAGACGGTGGCCGGCGGCGTGCGATGAACGGAAGGCTCCCCTCATGATCGCCCACCGGAACCTGGGCTTCGTCGCCGCCGCGGCGACGCTGCTCGCCGCCGCGCCGCTGTCGGCCATCTTCGAACGCTGGACGTGGCTGATCCAGGCCACCATCGCGGTGGCCGTGGTCGCCGCCGTGGCCGCGCTCGCCCGGTTGGTCCGGGCCCCGCTCTGGGGCCAGGTGCTGGCCATGCTGGCCGGCCTGACGCTCGCCCTGACCTGGCTCTTCCCCGGCGGCACCGAACTGGTCGCCTTCGTGCCGACGCCGGCCACCTTCGGGCACTTCGCCGACCTGCTCAGCGGCTCGATGCAGGACATGCGCTCGTACGGCGTGAAGGTCCCGGACACCGACCCGCTGCTGTTCCTCACCGTGCTCGGCATCGGCGGGGTGGCCGTGGTGGTCGACGTGCTCGCCGTCGGGCTGCGCCGCCCGGCGCTGGCTGGGCTGCCGATGCTGGCCATCTACTCGGTGCCGGTCGCGGTCTACGTGGACAGCGTCCCGCCGGTGCCGTTCGTGGTCGGCGCCGCCGGCTACCTCTGGCTGCTGGTCACCGACAACGTGGACCGCGTGCGCCGGTTCGGCCGCCGGTTCACCGGCGACGGCCGCGACGTGGACGTCTGGGAGTCCTCCCCGCTGGCCGCCGCCGGACGGCGGCTCGCGGTGCTCGGCGTGGCGCTGGCCGTGGTGCTGCCGCTGGCGGTGCCCGGGATGACCGGCGGCCTGCTGGACACTCTGGGCTCCGGCACCGGCAACGGCACCGGTCGGCCGGGGCAGGGCGGCAACCCCGGGCGGATCAACCTGTTCGCCGCGCTGAGCGGGCAGCTGAACCAGTCCGAGGTCGCCGACCTGGTCAAGGTCACCACCAACGAGCCGCAGCCGTTCTATCTGCGCTTCGGGGTCGCCGACGAGCTGCGGCCGGACGGTTTCCGGGTGACCCCGCCCACCGGCCGGCCGGCCAACCGGGACCTGCCGGACCCGGCGGACGGCATCCACCCGGGCGTCGCGCAGAACCGCTACCGGGCCACGGTCGAGGTGACCAAGAACCTCGACATGCCGCTGCTGCCGGTCTACGCCCAACCGGTGCGCACCGAGAAGTTGAACGGGAACTGGCTCTACGACGACAACCGGGCCATCCTCTTCTCCAACCGAGAGGACTCCCGCGACAAGCGCTACTCGTTCGAGTACGTGCGCTCGACGTACAGCCCGGACACCCTGCGCCAGGCGCGACCGCTGGGCAGCGACCACGCGGCGCGGCGCCAGTACACCGCGGTGCCGCCGGCGGCCGAGGTAGACGAGCTGGTCAGGTCGCTGGTGCGCGGCAAGCGCACCGAGTACGACAAGGTCCGCGCGATCTACGACCACTTCTCCGCGGACAACGGGTTCAGCTACCAGCTGAGCACCCAGGTCGGCACCAGCGGCCAGGACATCGTCGACTTCCTCACCAACAAGGTCGGCTACTGCCAGCAGTACGCCGCCGCGATGGCCTGGCTGGTCCGGGCCGCCGGCATCCCGGCCCGGGTGGCGTTCGGGTTCACCAACGGCAGCAACCGCTCCGGCGACACCTACACGCTGACCAACCGCAACCTGCACGCCTGGACGGAGGTCTACTTCGACCAGATGGGCTGGGTGCCGTTCGACGCCACCCCGGCGTACTCGGTGCCGGGTTCGACCCGCTCGGCCTGGGCGCCGGACACCGACGCACCGGAGGAGACGACGCCCGAGCCGGGCACGACCAGCGCTCCGGGCGAGACCGAGGCGTCGGCCGGCCCGCAGGGCCCGGACTCCCCGGAGGAGGACCCGGACTCCGGCCTGGCGATCGGCGACAGCGCGCCGACCGAGCAGGCCCCGGTCTGGCCCTGGTGGGCGGCCGGCGCGCTGGCTCTGCTCGCCCTGCTCGCCCTGCCGGCGCTGCGCCGGCTGGCCCTGCGCCGGCGGCGCGGCGGCCGGGTGGCCGCCGTCCCGACGGCGGCGATGCAGGCGGCGGGTGGCGACGCACCCGCCGAGGGGCCGCGGATGGTCGTGCTCGGCGTGGACGCCGACCGGGCCCGGGCGGACGCGCACGCCGCCTGGGACGAACTGCTCGACACCCTGGTCGACTTCCGGGTCCGGGTGGACCGCACGGAGACCCCCCGGGCCACCGCGGACCGCCTGGTCCGGGACGCGCTCAGCGCCGACGCCGGTGCCGTCACGGCGGTACGGCTGCTCGGGCGGGCGGAGGAACGGGCCCGCTACGCCCGCGACCCGCTCACCGGCGAGGACCTGCTCCCGGCCCTGCGGTCGGTACGCGGCGCGCTCGCCGGGCAGGCCGGCCGGCGTACCCGACTGCTGGCGGCGCTGCTCCCGCCGTCGGTGCTGCTGCGCTGGCGGCTCGCCGCGGCCGACACCTCGTCCCGCCTGGTGACGGCGGCAGGACGGGTCCGCTACCGGCTGCTGCGCTGGAGCCCGCGCCGGCTGCTCGCCGGCCGGATGGCCCGCTGACCCGCTCCGGGTGGGCGGGGGCATCCGCCGCCCACCCGGACACCGCCGGCACGAGGGCCGGTGGCCGCAGCGGGCAGATCAGGCTGGCCCCAACGCGAAGATCACCCTCGCCGCAGCGGGAAGATCGGCGCCGCGCAGCGGACGGAGGGCAGGTCGCCCAGCGGCAGCCGGTTCGCGGATCGCCCAGCGGCAGGCGGGCGGTGGGGCGACCGGCGGCGGAGCGGGGCGCGGAGAAACGTCAAAGGTCGCCGGGGGACGTCCCGGCGATCCGCCTGGAGCGGTGGGTGCCCGCCTCAGCGGCGGGTCGGCTTCAGCGGTGCCCCTCCGGGCGCTGCCGCCACCGGTCCTCCAGCCGGTCCAGGATCGACGGCCGTCGGCCGGCACGACCGCGGGGACGGCGACGACTCGTCGTACCGCCCACGACGTGCAGGTCGGGTGACTGCGCCCGGCGATGCGACTGCACCGCGAACGCGGCCGAGGCCAGCATGACGACGAAACCCGCCACTGCCAGCGGCGGAGTCTTGATCACCGCGCCGTAGACCAACAGGGCCAGGCCAGCGATGATCACGCCGGCAGCGACGAGCAGGCGACGCCGCGCGTGGAAACGCGGGTCGCTGGCGCGCACGGCCGAGGCGAATTTGGGGTCCTCGGCAAGCGACCGCTCGATCTGCTCGAACAGCCGCTGCTCGTGCTCCGAGAGCGGCACGGCACTCCTCCCCGGTCACGTTGGTCGGCCCGGGCGGACCGACAGACCGTGGCAGCCAACCGGCTGCTTACCCGCAAGTCTACGAGGGGGGTCGCGCGTCGGAAAGCGGGACGACCTATGGCCGGGGTGGATTTTCATTTCGTCGCGGATCCCGGGTGCCGAGCAGACTGGCCGGACCTATGACGGACCGCCCGAAACGGGCAGCCGCGGCGTCGGCGGCAGCTTCCGCCTCCCGCCAGCCGCGCTCGGGCGCGCCCAGGGTGAGCTGGCGCGGGGTCTCCGCCGCCCCGGCGAGCCCTTCCACCCGGACGCCGACCAGCCGGATCCGCTCGCCGGGATCGAGCGCGGTGTAGAGCGCCCAGACCGTGTCGAACATCTCCCGGCCGGTGTCGGTGGGCACGGCGAGGGTGCGGGAGCGGCTCACGGTGCGGAAATCGGCCAACCGCACTTTAAGCGACACGGTCCGCCCGACCTGACCGGCCCGGCGCAGCCGGGCGCCCACCTTCTCGGCCAGGGCGAGCAGGGCGCGGCGGATCTCCAGCGGGTCGGCCACGTCGGCGTCGAAGGTCACCTCGGCGCCGATGGACTTCTCCACGTGCTCCGGGCTCACCCGGCGCGGGTCACGGCCCCAGGCCAGCTCGTGCAGTCCGGTCGCGGACGCCTCGCCGACCGCCCGGCGCAGCATGCCGAACGGTGCCTCGGCGAGGTCGCCGATAGTGTTCAGGCCGAGCCGGTGCAGCGTCTCCGCCGCCCGCTCCCCCACGCCCCACAGCGCCGACACCGGCAACGGGTGGAGGAAGTCGAGCACCCGCCCGGCCGGGACGACCAGCAGGCCGTCGGGCTTGGCCCGGGTCGAGCCGAGCTTGGCCACGAACTTGCTCGGCGCCACCCCGACCGAACAGGTCAGCCCCTGCTCGGCGGCGACCCGCTCGCGGATCAGCCGGGCGATGGCGGCCGGCGAGCCGAAGAGCCGCCGGGCCCCGGCCACGTCGAGGAACGCCTCGTCCAGGGAGAGCGGCTCGACCAGCGGGGTGACGTCCCGGAAGATCTGCATGACCGCCCGGGAGGCGGCCGTGTACTGCCCGAAGTCGGGCGGGAGGTAGACCGCGTGGGGGCAGAGCGCCCGGGCCCGCATGGTGGGCATGGCGCTGCGGACGCCGTAGCGCCGGGCCTCGTAGCTGGCCGAACTGACCACCCCGCGCGGGCCGATCCCGCCGACCACCACCGGCCGGCCGCGCAGCTCGGGCCGGCGGCGCACCTCCACCGAGGCGAAGAACGCGTCCATGTCGACGTGCAGGATCGGGCAGCCGGAGTCGTCGGCGTCCGGCCCGAAGCGGGGGTCACCGCCCCGCGGCAACGACTGACTGCGACCCATTGCCGCAGGTTAGCCCCTGGGTGCGACACCGCCGCCGGCCAGCACCGGCCGGCGCCGGCTCGGCCCCTCCGGACGTGACCCGGGCCACCGGGGGTGCGGCCCGCGGGCCGTGGGTCGGCGACCCGACCGGGTCAGCCGCGGACGACCAACAGCGGGATGGTCATCTCCGCCGCGGTGTCCGCCCCGTGGTACGCCACCAGCCGGGAGGCCAGCGGCTTCTCCGATCGGGTGGCCATCACCGCGTACGTGTCGTTGCAGACGACCACCACGTCACCGATGCGGCCCAGGTGCTCCGCCGGCACCGGGCCGAACCAGCCGGCGGCCACCGCCTCCTCCCGGGTACGCACCCGGGCCGCGTCGCCGAGCACCGCCGACCAGGCGGACACCACGTCGGCGGTGGCACCGGGGGCCACGTGCAGGTAGCGGACCCGGGGTTCGCCGGCGACCACCCGCACCCCGGCCCGCAGCCGGGGGTCGGTGTCCAGGTCGAAGCGGTGCCCGGCCGGCACGTCGAGCTGCCCGTGGTCGGCGGTGAGCAGCAGCGCGCCGTCCGCCGGCAGCCCCTCCACCAGCCGGGCGAGCAGCGCGTCCACCTCGGTGGCGGCGTGCCGCCAGGGGACCGAGTCGACGCCGGTGAGGTGGCCGTGCCGGTCGAGGTCGGGGTGGTAGCCGGAGACCAGGGTCGGCCCGTCGCCGGCAGCGAGGGCGGCCAGCATCTCCCGGGCCAGCGCGTCCACGCCGGCCGCGCCGCGGTAGTCGCCGCCGCGGTTGGCGGCCACGGTGAGGCCGCTGCCGCCGAACTCGGGGCGGCTCACCACAGTCACCGCGACCCCGGCGGCCCGGGCCCGCTCCAGCTGGGTGCGGACCGGCTGCCAGCGCAGCGGCGCCGGGTCGCCGGCCCACTCGATGTGGTTGAGCACCCGGTCGCTGCCCGGCACCCGGACGGTGAAGCCGAGCACGCCGTGCGCGCCCGGCGCGGCGCCGGTGCCGAGGGTCACCAGGCTGGTCGGGGTGGTGGACGGGAAGCCCGAGGTGAGCGGCCGGCCGACGGTCGCGGCCAGCCCGGCCAGGGTCGGCGCGTACGGGGCGGCGGTCGGGATCTGGTACCAGCCGAGGCCGTCGACCAGCAGCACCGCGATCCGGCGTACCCCGGCCAGCGCCCCGGCGAGCCCGAGCGGGTCGGTGGCGCCGGGCACGCCGAGCACGGCCAGCGCGCTGGGCAGCACGTCGGCCAGGCTGCCGGTGCCGTAGCGCGGGGTGACCACCGCCAGCGGGTCGGGTGCGCCGGCCGGTTCGGACCGTTCCGTCATGCCGGCCGGCGGGCGAACACGTGCAGCTGGGCGGCCAGGTCGCGCCACGGCGACCGCCCGGCGAGCGTCCGCTCCAGCTCGACCAGGGCGCCCGGCTGGCCGTCGGCGACGGCGGCGGGGAGCAGGTCGGCGAGCACGCGTACGCCGTGGATCTCCTCGACCACCAGCCCGGCGGCGCCGAGCAGCGCGGCGGCGCCGTCGGCGTCGTAGCGCCGGCGCAGGGTGTCCCGGGGCCCGGCGGTGCCGGCCGGGTCGGCGGCCAGCGTGGCGGCGGTGTCCAGGTGCCCGCTCATCGCCCGGCCGAGCACGGCGGCCGCCCGGCCGGCGACCAGCACGCTCGCGGCGCCGCCGGGGCGCAGCGCGGTGGCCAGCGCGGCCACCACCGGCGCGGGGTCGTCGACCACCTCCAGCACGGCGTGGCAGAGCACCAGGTCGGCGCCGGCCGGCTCGACCAGCCCGGCGAGCGCGTCCCCGTCGCCCTGCACGGCGTGCACCCGCCCGGCGACCCCGGCCTCGGCGGCCCGGCGGGTCAGCGCGGCGAGCGCGTCCGGGCTGGCGTCGACCACGGTGACCCGGTGGCCGGCCCGGGCGAGCGGGACGGCGAAGCCACCGGTGCCGCCGCCCACGTCGAGCACGGTCAGTTCGGCGTCGCCACGACGGTCCAGCTCGGCGCGCAGCACCGACCAGATCACGGCGGTACGGGGGGTCAGCGGCGGCCCGGCGAACCGGCCTGGGGTCTGCTCCACCCGGTCGAGCCTAGTCACCCGATCCACTCATCCCTTGCGGCCGGTGGTGGCGATGCCCTCGACGAAGTGCCGCTGGGCGAGGAAGAACAGGATGATCATCGGGACGGTGGCGATCACGCTGCCGGCGAACATTCCTCGTCACGCAGGTAGGTCAGCGGCGGCGGTCCGCTCGACCGCAGTGATCACGACTCCGCCCCGCCCTCGGGGTCCTTCTCGACCCGCGAGCGCCGGGCGTTGGCCACCGGTCCGTCGGTGACCGGGTATTCCCGGGCCTGGCACTGGTGCGGGTGCCAGTCGGCCGCCAGCCGGGTTCGGCGGCTGTTCGCCACCTCGTGGTACGTCTCGCTCATCGGTCCTCCCCTCGTAGAACACGAACCGGTTGCCGAGCTTCACCTGCACCAGCGTGAGCCCATGTGCAGGAACTGGAACGCTTCCTGGAACAAATGGATCACGTAGAACGATGCCGCTCGCTGTTGAACCGGTTCGGCGTGTGGCGCGGATCTCCGCCGGAGCGGTCGACGTTCGGCGCTGCCGAAGGCCTCGTCAGGCTGGGCGCATGCTCCTGCTGGTCACCGCGTTCGGCATCGTGCTGCTCGGCGCCTTCGCCCAGGCGGTCAGCGGCTTCGGCTACGCGCTGGTGACCGTGCCGCTGCTGGCCGCCGCGATCGATCCCCGCAGCGCGGTGGTGGTCTCGGCGCTGACCGGCATCGGGCTGACCCTGGTGGCGGCCGTCCGGGAACGCGCGTACGCCCGGTGGCGGATCGCGGCGGCGCTGACCGGGACCGCCCTGCTCGGCCTGCCCCTCGGCCTGCTGGTGCTCGCGCGGGCACCGGAACGGGCGCTCGGCGCGGTGATCGCGGTGGTGGTGCTGGGTTGCGTGGCCCTGGTCTGGTCCGGCGTCCGGATCCGCACCGGCCCGGTCGGGCTCAGCGTCGTCGGGGTGCTCGTCGGGGTGCTCACCGCCGCCACCGGCACCAACGGACCGCCGCTGGTGGCCGCGTTCCACTCCCTCGGCTACGACCCGCGCACCTTCCGGGCCACCCTGGCCGCGACGTTCACCGGCACCGGGCTGATGGGCTTGGCCGGGTTCGCCGCGACCGGTCAGGTGCACCTCGACGTGGCGCGGACCGCCGTGGTCGCGCTGCCCGCCGTGCCCCTGGGCTGGTGGCTGGGAAACCGGGTGTTCCACCGGATCGACCCGGTGCTGTTCCGGCGGATCGTGCTGCTCGGGCTGCTCGGCAGCGCCGGCACCGCCCTCACCGGCCTGGCCGGCTGAGGCAGGGTGACCGCACGGGCGGACGTGGCACCGCCGGCCCGGCCCCGGCTGCCGTGCCGCCGGCGGGTCAGCGGAAGTCGCGGGAGGCCGGGCTGACCGGCGGCTCGATCGCGTCCAGCCGGTCGGCCTCGAGGTTGAGCACGCCCTCGTGCCGCTGCAACCGGCCCCGCACCACCAGCCCGGTGCTGGTCCGGGCCACCCGTCGGTAGCGCTGCCACAGCCCCGGCGAGCAGGTGACGTTGAGCATGCCGGTCTCGTCCTCCAGGTTGAGGAAGGTGACCCCGCCGGCCGTGGCCGGGCGCTGCCGGTGGGTGACGATCCCGCCGACCCGGATCCGCTGGCCCGGCTCCACCCGGCCGAGCCTGGCGATCGGCACGGCGCCCACGGCGTCGAGCTGGGGGCGGATGAAACGGGCCGGGTGGGTCTCCGGGGAGAGCCCGGTGGCCCAGACGTCGGCGACCAGCCGGTCCACCGCCTCCATGCCGGGCAGGGCCGGCGGGGTCGCCCCGGTGATCGTGCCGGGCAGCCGGCCGGGCCGGTCCTGGGCCGCCGCCCCGGCGGCCCAGAGCGCCTGCCGCCGGGTGAGCCCGAAGCAGGCGAAGGCGTCCGCGGTGGCCAGTGCCTCCAGCTGCGCGGCGGTGAGACCCACCCGCCGGGCCAGGTCCGGCATGTCGCGGTACGGCCCGTGCGCCGTCCGCTCGGCCTCGATCCGCTCGGCCACCTCGTCGCCGAGGGTACGCACGCTGGACAGTCCCAGCCGGACGGCCGGTCCGTCCAGCCCCCAGGCGTGCGGCGGCTCCCCCGGTTCGCTGCCCCACCGGGTCTGCGGGGTGGACTCCAGCACCGCCTTGGCGCCGCTGGCGTTGATGTCCGGCCGGCGTACCTCCACCCCGTGCCGGCGGGCGTCGTCGACCAGGGTCTGCGGCGAGTAGAAGCCCATCGGCTGGGCGTTGAGCAGCGCGGCCAGGAACGGAGCCGGGTGGTAGCGCTTGAGCCAGGAGCTGGCGTAGACCAGGTAGGCGAAGCTCATCGCGTGGCTCTCCGGGAAGCCGTAGCTGGCGAACGCGGAGAGCTTGCGGTAGACGTCGTCGGCCAGCTCACCGGTGATGCCCCGCTCGGCCATCCCGGCGTAGAGCCGGTCGGCGATCCGGGCCATCCGCTCGGCGGAGCGCTTGGCCCCCATCGCCCGGCGCAACTGGTCGGCCTCGGCCGCGTCGAAGCCGGCCAGGTCGATGGCGAGCTGCATCAGCTGCTCCTGGAACAGCGGCACGCCGAGGGTCTTCTCCAGCGCGTTGCGCATCAGCGGGTGGGCGTACTCCACCGGCTCCTGGCCGTTCTTGCGCCGGATGTACGGGTGCACCGAGCCGCCCTGGATCGGGCCGGGACGGATCAGCGCCACCTCGACCACCAGGTCGTAGAAGACCCGCGGCTTGAGCCGGGGCAGGGTGGCCATCTGGGCGCGGCTCTCCACCTGGAACACCCCGACCGAGTCGGCCCGGCAGAGCATGTCGTAGACCTCCGGGTCGTCCAGCGTCATGTCACCCAGGTCGAGGCTCATCCCGATCATGTCGTAGCCGTAGTGCAGCGCGGAGAGCATGCCGAGCCCGAGCAGGTCGAACTTGACCAGGCCGACCGCGGCGCAGTCGTCCTTGTCCCACTGGAGCACGCTGCGGCCGGGCATCCGTCCCCACTCCACCGGGCAGACCTCGATCACCGGCCGGTCGCAGATCACCATCCCGCCGGAGTGGATGCCCAGGTGTCGGGGGAACGTCTGCAGCTCGTTGGCGTACGCGACGACCTGCTCGGGGATGTCCTCCACGTCGACCGTGGCGACCGTGCCCCAGCGGTCGATCTGCTTGCTCCAGGCGTCCTGCTGGCCGGGGGAGAAACCGAACGCCTTGGCCACGTCCCGCACCGCCGAGCGGGGGCGGTAGGAGATGACGTTGGCGACCTGGGCGGTGTGCTCCCGGCCGTAGCGGGCGTAGACGTGCTGGATCACCTCCTCCCGGCGGTCGGACTCGATGTCCACGTCGATGTCCGGCGGGCCGTCCCGCTCCGGGGCGAGGAAGCGCTCGAAGAGCAGCCGGTGCCGGACGGCGTCGACGTTGGTGATCCGCAGCGCGTAGCAGACCGCCGAGTTCGCCGCCGAGCCCCGGCCCTGGCAGTAGATGTCCTGCTCCCGGCAGAACGCGACGATGTCGTAGACCACCAGGAAGTAGCCGGGGAAGCCCAGCTCCTCGATCATGTCCAGCTCGTGCTCGAGCTGCTCGTACGCCCTCGGGTGCGCCGCCCGCGGGCCGTAGCGCTCCCGGGCGCCGGAGTAGGTCAGGTGGCGCAGCCAGCTCATCTCGGTGTGCCCCGGCGGCACCGGGTACGCCGGCAGCCGGGGCGCGACCAGTTGGAGGTCGAAGGCGAGTTCGGCGCCGAACTCGGCGGCCCGGGCCACCGCGCCCGGGTACGCGGCGAACCGGGCCGCCATCTCGGCGCCGCTGCGCAGGTGGGCGGTGGCCGCCGCGGGCAGCCAGCCGTCGATCTCGTCCAGGCTGCGCCGGGCCCGGACGGCGGCCACGGTGGTGGCCAGCCGGCGCCGGGCGGGGGTGGCGTAGTGCACGTTGTTGGTGGCCACCGTGGGCAGGCCGGCCGCCGCGGCCAGGTCGGCGAGCGCGTCGTTGCGGTCGGCGTCGACCGGGTGCCCGTGGTCGGTGAGCTCCACCGCGACCGTCTCCGCGCCGAAGAGCGCGGTCAGCCGGTCCAGCTCACGGGCGGCCGCGTCGACCCCCTCGGTGAGCAGCGCCGCCGGCACGTGCCCCTTGCGGCAGCCGGTGAGCACCAGCACGTGGTCGCGCAGCTCGGCGGCGACCTCCTCCAGCTCGCCGTAGACCGGACGGCCCTTCTCCCCGCCGCGCAGCTGGGCGCGGGCGATGGTGGCGGCCAGCCGGGCGTACCCCTCGTGGCCGTGGGCGAGCACCAGCAGGTGCCGGCCGAGCGGGTCGGGCTCACCGTTCTGCGGGCCGGGCAGGCCGAGCGACAACTCGGCGCCGAAGATCGTCGGCAGGTGCAGCGCGCGGGCCGCCTCGGCGAACCGGACCACCCCGTAGAAGCCGTCGTGGTCGGTGACGGCGAGCGCGGTGAGCCCCAGCCGGGCCGCCTCCTCGGCCAGCTCCTCGGGGTGGCTGGCGCCGTCGAGGAAGCTGAAGTTGGTGTGCGCGTGCAGCTCGGCGTACGGCACCGCGTCGTCCGGGCGGGCCAGCTCGGGTGGCCGGTACTGCTGCCGCTTGCGGGTCCAGGCCGGGGAGTCCCCGCCGTCGGCGTCGACGGCCAACGGGTCCACCACGTGCAGGTGCCGCTCCGGCCGGTCCCCGCCGGCCCGGCCGGAGAGCACCCGTTCCAGCTCGGACCAGGGCAGGTTGGGGTTGTGGAAGCTCATCCGGCCACCCCGCGTCCGCTCGCGGCGGACCCCGGCCGCCCTCCCGGCTGGTCGCCGGGTCGCCCCGGTCCGACCGGCGGGGCGACCCGCGGCTCGCGGGAGCTTCGCGACGACACCATCACCGGGAAGCGATATTCCGGAGAGGCATAAATATTTCTCTCCGGAATACCCCTGATGAGGAAGGGTGCCTCCCCACGACGAACACACCCGGACCCAGACCCGGCCCACACAGGAACACCGTGCACGGAAGCAGGTGCCCCACGCCGGCGCCGGTCGGGCGGACCTGCCGCTCCGGGTAGGCGCCTCCCGGCCCGGCGCCCACCGGCGACGAGGACCGCGCCGGTCACTCCGGTCGTCGCGGGCCGGCCGGTGACCCGCTCAGTCATAGATCGCCTCCACCAGCCACTGCCCCGCCTCGACGGCCAGCAGCAGGGCGGCGCCGTCGGCGAGGCAGACCTGGAACCTGGCCCGACGCCGGGCCTCGGCCGGCGCCCACCAGCGCTCGTCGACCGGCCACGGGCCGGTCCAGCCGGCGATCTCGGCCGGTCTGGCCGTGCCGACGGTGAGCCGGGCCGGGGCGGCGCTCAGCTGGAGTCGCGCGCTGACCACGACCGGTTCGCCGGCGGCGTCGTGCACGGTGGCGGCGAGCGGTTGGGGCAGCACCACGGCCGGTGCGGGGGGCGGAAGCTGGCCCGGCCACGGCGGCTCGCTCCGCCCCGCCGCCCGGCCCGACCGCGCCGACCGCGCCGACCCGCCCTGGCCCGGTTGCGCCCCCTGACCCGACGACGTCGACCGCCCCGACGGCACCGGCTGACCCGGCGCCGCGGGCCCGCCCAGGGACATCGGCCGGCCGGGGCGGGTCGGGAGGCGTTCGTCCCCCCACGGCACCAGGCGCACCTGGTCGGCCGGGGACCGTCCGCCGCCGAGCACCGCGGTGACCACCGCCTCGGGGCCGAGGATGCCCTGCACCCGGCTCAACGCCCGGTGCGCCCGCTCGCGCTCCTCACCGGTCTCCCCCCACAGGCCGGGTTGCAGGCCGACCTGGGCGATCACCCCGTCCGGGACCAGCCGCAGCCGGATGATGCCGGCCGTCGGCCGGGCCGGGCGGGCTCCGGCCCGGCCGTTGCTGCCGGAGAGCCACCCGTCGAGCTGCCAGCGCACCCGGTCGGCGATGGCCGCGGCGGTGAGCAGGCCGTCGTGCCGCCAGACCCGGTGCAGCTCCTGGCCGTGCGCGGTGACCGCCTCGATGCCGAGCCGGGTGCAGGCCAGCCCGTGCCCGGCGAGCCGGTCGTGCAACTGCTCGGCCAGCGCGCGGGCGGCGAAGGCCGCGGCGTCGACCCGGTCGAGCGGATCGTCGTACCCGGCGGTGACCGCCAGGTCGACCGGGGGCTGCCGGACGGCGAGCGGGCGGTGGTCCCGCCCGGCGGCGAGCCGGTGGGCCAGCGCGCCGTCGAAGCCGAACCGGGCCAGCACGTCGCCGGCCGGCAGCGCGGCGAAGTCGGCGAGGGTGCGGACGCCGAGCCGGCGCAGCAGGTCGGCCAGCGCCGGGCGACCGAGCGCCTCCACCGGCAGCGCGGCGAGGAACTCCGGCGTGCCGCCGGGCGGGACCACCCGGCCGCCGCGCGCGGCCAGCCCGGCGGCGAAGACCCCGTCGGCGATGCCGACCTGGCTCTCCACCGCGCAGGTCTGGGCGACGTGCTCGACGATCCGCTCGGCGGCCACCTCCTCCCCGCCGAGGTAGCGGGCCGGGCCGCGGGCCGCCACCGCGCAGGCGCCGGGGCGGACCACCTCGACCCCGGCGACCAGTTCCTCGACCGCGGCGACCACCGGCTCGAACGCCCGGGCGTCCCGCCCCGGGTCGTGGTCGACGGCGGTGAGCTGCGGGCACCGCCCCTGCGCCTCCCGCCGGCGCAGCCCGCGACGCACCCCCTCGGCACGGGCCCGCTCGGAGCAGGCGATCACCCGGTTGGCGTGCAGCACCGCCACCGGGTCGGTGGCCGGCACCCCGTCGACGATCTCGGCGGCGAGCACCGGCCAGTCCGGGCACCAGAGCAGCAGGGTCCGCACCGGCCCGTCGCCCCGGGCCGGCGGCGCAGCGGACCGGTCGGCCGCGTCGCTCATGCCGGGCCGACCAGGGTGAGCGTGCCGCGCCGCCCGGCGGGAGCGGACGGGCCGACCGGGGGCACCGGGCGGAGCCGGCCGGCGGCCGACCGGCCGGTGGCGGAGGCGACGGAGGCGGCGGCCGGTCGGGGGATGACCCGGGTGAGCCCGTCGCCGGGCAGCCAGACCTTGACCTCCTTGGGCCGGGCGGCGGCCCCGCGCCCGCGCGCCGAGACGGTGACCTCCCGGCGGCGCAGCCGCCCGCGACCCGGCCCGAGCCCCTCCCAGACCCCTCGGACCACCTGCAACGTCACGTCCGCGCCGTCCCACCGGCCGTACGGGACGAGCACGCTGCCCCGCTGGCGGGCCCGGGCGGCCAGCCGGTTGGCGACCGAGGCGGAGACCGTGGCCGGCACGGCGGTGACCACGACGTCCACCCCGTCGATCAGCGCGGCGACGACGGTGGCCCACTCCGGACCCGGGTTGGGCACCAGGGCGAGCCGGTCCAGGGCGATGCCGTACTCGGCGGCCGCTCCCGCGCCGAACGTCGGCACCCCGACCACGGCGCACCACGAACCGGCCCGGGACGCCTCGGCGAGCAGCGCCAGCACCAACGAGGTGCCGCCGCTGCGCCGGGGCTGGCCGGTGGCGACCGCGACGGTGCTGCCGCGGCGCAGCCCGCGGTTGGGTAGCAGGCCGGTCAGTTCCGGGGCCACCGGCAGCACCCGGTGGCCGCCCGCCGGGTCCGGCGCGCTCGCCGGACGGACCAGACCGGCCAGTGCGGCGGAACCGACCACCATGCGGCCCGCCATCGGACCTACCCCCCGTCGTGCTGTTCGGATCAGATGTGCGCGTGGCGCCCCGGCCGCCCGGCTCCCCCCGCCGGACGGCCGGGTGCCACGGGTCAGGCGGCCAGACCGTCGAGTGCCGGTTGGTGGGCCACGCCGAGCGCGGCCTCCACCACCGTGACGAACTGCTCGGCGGCGCGCAGCAGGTCGTCGGCCTCCCGGGCGGTCACCACCCGGGGGATGCCGGCCTCGGCGGCGGCCCGCTTGCCGGCGCCGGCGGCGAAGAACCGGGCCCACTCGTCGAGCTCGGGGGCGACCCCGGTGAGCAGGACCCAGACGCTGGTGATCCGGTTGCGCCGGGTCGGCGCGGGACGGGCCCGGGCGGCGAGCAGGGCCGCGGCGGCGCGCAGCGCGGCCAGGTGGGCGGCCGCGTAACGGAGGCCGTCGGGACGGGTCCGGGCGGCCTCGGCCAGCCCCTGGCGGGCCACCGCGAGCAGCTGGGCGGGGGTGCGGTGCGGCAGCACGTGCGCCGGCACCGTCGGTGCCTGAGCCGGGTTGGTCGGCATGGGACTGTCTCCTCCACGTGGCCGGGTCGCCACCCCACCGCGACGGACGGATCCGCCGGCGGGGCGCCGGGTCGAGTGGTGCGGAGGAAGACGCACCTGATGTGGGGGCCGGCCGGGTGTGGACGCTTCCCCACACCACACCCGGCCGGCGTACCGGCGGGTTCGTCGCCCGCCGCCCGGGGGTCGTGGGCGGCGGGCGACGCTCCTGCCTTGACGGGACCGGGCTCGCGACTGCCCGGAACCCAGGTGCGGCCCGCGGAGCCGCACCGCCCGGAGCCGGCGCCGCGAAACACCGCTCCGGGCTGGTTGGAACGGGCGTTCGAGGCAATCGAACACTCGTTCTAACTGCTGCTGACAGTACACCCTCCCTCCGACGAAAATGCAACGTGTGACGCGCGGCCGGTCGACGGGGCGGGCCGCAGGCCCGGTCCGGTAACCCATCGACGCGTCCCGGAACCTCCAGTTCGGCGATGTGGCGGTATCCGAGCCACCCGGACACCACCATTTCGGCGACATTGAGTCGATCAAGCCCGCGGGCCGGGATCCCGCCGGCCGACCCGACCCGCACCGGGGCAACGGCGTGGTCGGGGTGAGGCGGCGGCCGGCGTACGGGGAGAATGGCGGCATGCAGCCACACCCGAACGTACGGGCGGTGCAGGACGCGCTCGACGACGCCGGCGCACGGGACTCCTCCGGCGCGCCCAGCGCGGTCCGCCTGCTGCCCGAGGCGGTGCACACCGCCGCGGCCGCCGCCGAGGCGCTCGGCGTCGGCGTCGGCCAGATCGCCAACTCGCTCGTGTTCGAGGCCGACGGCGCGCCGCTGCTGGTGCTCACCTCCGGCGCGCACCGGGTGGACACCGCCGGGCTGGCCGCCTCCATCGGGGTCACCCGGCTGCGCCGGGCCACCCCCGACTTCGTCCGCGCGCACACCGGGCAGGTGATCGGCGGGGTGGCCCCGCTGGGTCACCCGCGAGCGCTGCGCACCCTGGTGGACACCGCCCTCGAAAAGTACGACGAGATCTGGGCCGCCGGCGGGGTGCCGCAGGCGGTCTTCCCCACCACGTACCCGGAACTGCTCCGGATCACCGCCGGCACCCCGGCCGACGTGGCGTGAGCGACGCCGCCGGGGCCGTCCCGGAACTGGTCACCCTGCACGTGTGGCGGACCTCCCGCCCCGCGCTGCCCCGGGCGCTGGCCCGGATGGCGCTCGACCCGCGCCGGCTGCGCGCCGTGCCGGGCGTACGGTTCGGCAAGCTGCTCGGCACCGGGACCGGCACCGGCTTCGGGCCGGGTGACGCCGACCTGACCCGGTGGGCGGCGCTGGCGGTGTGGGACTCCCCCGCCGCCGCGGCCGGCTTCGACACCTCGCCGGTGGGCCGGGCCTGGGCCCGGATCGCCCGCTCGGCCGTCCGGCTCGACCTGCGCCCGCTGACCAGCCGGGGCGAGTGGTCCGGCCGCCGGCCGTTCGGCGAGCCACCCGGCGGCCCGGTCGACGGCCCGGTGCTGGCGCTGACCCGGGCCCGGCTGCGGCCCCGCCGGGCGGTCACCTTCTGGCGGGCGGTCCCGCCGGTGGCCGCCGCCCTGCACGCCGCGCCCGGCCTGCTCGCCCGGTTCGGCGTCGGCGAGGCCCCGCTGGGTTGGCAGGGCACGGTGAGCGTGTGGCGCGCCCCGGCGGACCTGGTGTCGTTCGCGTACCGTCACCCGGAGCACCGCGCCGCGATCATGCGGACCCCCGCCGAGGGGTGGTACGCGGAGGAACTCTTCGCGCGGTTCGCGGTGCGCGACGTGGTCGGTGACCGGACGGTGCTGGGGTGGGTCGCGGACGGCGACGTGGCGACGGTGAAGGGCGGGCGGGCATGAGGTTGGTGCGGTGGACACCGGACGATCTCGTCCGGCGGCTGGACGACGTGGTGGCCGTCTACGGCGAGGCGATGGGCTACCGCATCGACCTGCTGGAGGCCCGGCGCGGCTACATCGCCACCCACGTCCGCCGGCCCGGCTTCCGCGCCGTCGCCAGCCTGACCACCGAGGGGCACCTGGCCGGGTTCGGCTACGGCTACCTCGGCGCCCCCGGCCAGTGGTGGCACGACCAGGTCTGGCGGGCGCTGGACCCGGCCGCCCGGCAGCGCTGGCTGACCGACTGCTTCGAGGTCGTCGAACTGCACGTCCGGCCGCCGGCGCAGGGGCACGGCCTGGGCGCGCGGCAGCTGCGCGCCCTGCTCACCATGGCGGAGGGGACGACCACCCTGCTCTCCACCCCGGAGGCCGACGAGCAGCGGTCCCGGGCCTGGCGGCTGTACCGGCGGTTCGGCTTCGTCGACATCCTGCGCGACTTCCACTTCCCCGGCGACGAGCGCCCGTTCGGCGTGCTCGGCCGCGACCTCCCCCTCCCGCCCCCCGGCCCGGCGTCGGCCCCGCCCCACTCCGCGCAGGCCCCGCCCGGCCCGGCCGCGCCATGAGCCGGCAGCGGATCTGCTGGGCGCTGCTGGCCGTGCTGGTGCTGGCGCAGATCTGCTACCCGCTGACCACCGGGACGACCCGGGCCCGGCTGACCGTGGCCACGGTGCTCCTCGGCTGGCTGCTCTCGGTCGGCCACGCGCTGCTCAGCCGGGGTG
This sequence comes from Micromonospora sp. LZ34, assembly GCF_052981855.1. Lineage (NCBI taxonomy): Bacteria > Bacillati > Actinomycetota > Actinomycetes > Micromonosporales > Micromonosporaceae > Micromonospora > Micromonospora sp. LZ34. The sequence continues at coordinate 5,675 of NZ_JBRIQN010000052.1, read as the reverse complement.
CGCGTACCGCGGCGGCGCTGGTGGCGGTGGCCACCGGTGGCGGGTTCGCGATCGAGGCGCTCGGGGTGGCCACCGGCTTCCCGTTCGGCAGCTACGACTACTCCGGGCAGCTGGGCCCGAAGCTGGCCGGGGTGCCGCTGGTCATCCCGCTGGCGTGGACCTGGATGGCCTGGCCGGCCTGGCTGGCCGCGGTCCGGCTCACCCGGACCCCGGCCGCCGGCGGCTGGTCGGCCCGGCGCACCGGCGCACCGCCCGACAGCGGCCCGCCGGGCGGGGCCGGCCGGAGCGGCGTCCGGCGGATCGCGCTGGCCGCGCTCGGGCTGGCCACCTGGGACCTCTTCCTCGACCCGCAGATGGTGGCCGAGGGCCACTGGGTCTGGCGCGACGCCACCCCGGCGCTGCCCGGCCTGCCCGGCGTCCCGGTCAGCAACTACCTCGGCTGGCTGCTCTTCGCGGTGCTGCTGATGGCCGCGCTGCGCCCGCTGGCCGGGCCGGCGGTGGCGGGCACCGACCGGCGGGACCACCCGATGTTCGCGCTCTACCTGTGGACGTACGGCTCCAGCGTGCTGGCCCACGCGGTCTTCCTCGACCTGCCCGCCTCGGCGCTGTGGGGCGCGGTCGGCATGTCGGTCACCGCGCTGCCGCTGGCCGTGACGCTGCTACGGGCCCGCCGCGAGGACCGGCCGGCGTCCCACCCGCCCCGGCGCGCCGACGCCGACGCGCCGGCATGACCGGTATCCTCGCGGTGCTGCTCGGCGTCGCCGCGCTGACCGCGCACACGCTGGTCAACGCCGGGTGCTGGCTGCGCCGCCCGGCCGACCGGCCGGCTCCGGTCGACGAGCCGGTCGCGGTGCTGCTGCCGCTGCGCGACGAGGCCGCCCGGGTCGCCCCGTGCCTGCGCGCGCTGCTCGCCCAGCGCGGCGTACCGGGGCTGCGCGTCGTCGTGCTCGACGACGGGTCCACCGACGGCACCGCCGAGGTGGTCCGCGCGGTGGCCGGCGACGACCCCCGGGTCACCCTGCTGCGGGGGACCGCCCCGCCGCCGGGCTGGCTGGGCAAGCCGCACGCCTGCTGGCAACTGGCCACCCGGGCCGACCCGGTGGCCACCGCGCTGGTCTTCGTCGACGCCGACGTGGTGCTCACCCCGGACGCGGTGGCGGCGGCGGTCACCGAGCTGCGCGCCGCGCGGCTGACGCTGCTGTCGCCGTACCCGAGGATCCTGGTGGCGACGGCGGCGGACCGGCTGGTCCAGCCGCTGTTGCAGTGGCTGTGGCTGACCTTCCTGCCGCTGCGCGCGATGGAACGCTCACCGCGGCCGGCGCTGGCCGCGGCCGGCGGGCAGTTCCTGGTGCTGGACCGGGCCGGCTACAAACGCGCCGGTGGGCACGTCGCGGTGGCCGACAAGGTGCTGGAGGACATCGAGCTGGCCCGGGCGATCAAGCGTGCCGGCGGCCGGATCGCCCTCGCCGACGGCTCGAGGCTGGCCACCTGCCGGATGTACGACAACTGGCCGCAGCTGCGCGACGGCTACGCCAAGTCGCTCTGGGCCTCGTTCGGGCACCCCGGCCCGGCGGTCGTGGTGGTGACGCTGCTGCTCCTGCTCTACACCGCACCGCCGCTGCTGGCGGTGGTCGCGCTCGCCGCCGGGGCGGTGCCGGTGGCGGCGGCCGCCGCGGCGGCGTACCTGCTCGGGGTGGCCGGACGGGTGGTCACCGCCCGGACGACCGGCGGCCGGTGGTGGCCCGACTCGCTGGCACACCCCGTGTCGGTCGTGGTCCTCGGTTGGCTGACCCTGCGGTCGTACCATCTGCGGAAGCGGCGCCGGCTGACCTGGCGGGGCCGCCCGGTCACCTAGGAGGCGCGGCATGGCGCGGATCGTGGTCGTCGGCGCCGGAGTGGGTGGGCTGGCCACCGCCGCCCGGCTGGCCACCAACGGGCACGAGGTCACCGTCTTCGAGCGGTCCGACACGGTGGGCGGCAAGCTCGGCCGCCACGTACGGGACACCCCGGCCGGATCGTTCCACTTCGACACCGGGCCCAGCCTGCTCACCCTGCCCGAGGTCTTCCACGACCTGTTCGAGGCGACCGGGGCGAAGCTCGACGAGTACCTCGACCTCGCGCCGCTGGACCCGATCATCCGGCACGTCTTCCCCGGCGGCGGCCCGACGCTGGACTCGTGCGCCGACCCGGCCGAGTTCGCCGCCCGGATCGGCACGGCCCTCGGCGACCGGGCCGCGGCGGACTGGCAGCGGCTGTGGCGCCGGGCCGGCCGGGTCTGGCAGGCGTCGCACCAGGACATCCTGCGCCGCCCGGTGGGCTCCCCGCGGGACCTGGCCGCGCTGGCCTGGCGGCTCGGCGACCTGGCCGCGATCGCTCCCGGCCGGAGCCTGCGCGGGCTGGGTCGCCGCCACCTGTCCGACCCGCGGCTGCGGATGCTGCTGGACCGGTACGCCACGTACACCGGCGCCGACCCGCGCCGGGCCCCGGCCGCGCTGGTCGCCGTCCCCTACGCCGAGCTGGCCTTCGGCGGCTGGTACCTGCGCGGCGGGCTGGGCACCCTCGCCGACGCGCTGCTGACCCGCTGCCTGGACCTCGGCGTGGTGGTGCAGACCGGCGCCGCGGTCACCCGGATCGACGCCGCCGGCGGCCGGGTGACCGGGGTACGCCTCGCCGGGGTCGCCGCGCCCGTCCCCGCCGACGTGGTGGTGGCCAACGCCGACGCGCTCACCGTCTACCGGGACCTGCTGCCCGACCCGCGCCGGCTGGCCGGGCTGACCGACCGCAGCCTGGCCGGCTTCGTGCTGCTGCTCGGGGTCGGCGGCGACTCCGGCCTGGCGCACCACACGGTGTTCTTCCCGCGCGACCACGACGCCGAGTTCGACGCGGTCTTCGGCGACCCGGGGCGCGGGGTGCGGGCCCGACCGGCGCCCGACCCGACGGTGTTCGTCACCGTGGCCGACGACCCGATGGTCCGCCCGGCCGGGCACGAGGCGTGGTTCGTGCTGGTCAACGCGCCCCGGCACGGCAAGGCCGCCGGCGCGGTGGACTGGCGGCGGCCCGGGCTGGCCGAGGCGTACGCCGACCGGATCCTGGACGTGCTCGCCGCGCGCGGCGTCGACGTGCGGGACCGGCTGCTGTTCCGGGAGATCCGCACCCCGGCCGACCTGGACGCGGTGGCCGGCGCGCCCGGCGGGTCGATCTACGGCACGGCCGGCGGGCTGCTCCGCCCGGCCAACCGCGGCCCGGTGCGCGGGCTGTGGCTGGTCGGCGGCTCCAGCCACCCCGGCGGCGGCCTGCCGATGGTCACCCTCTCCGCGCAGATCGTCGCCGACGAGATCGGCCCCGCCTGGTAGGCCGCCGGGTCAGTCGGCGTCGAGCAGGGCGCGGCGGACGGCGGAGAGGAGCTGGCCCAGGCCGAAGGCGGCCAGCAGCACCCAGACCGCGGTGGCCATGGTGATGGTGCCGGCGGCGAGGTCCGGCTCGATCAGCCCGGTCAGCCCGGCGAGCAGCAGCCCGGCCAGGGCCACCGAGACCCGGGTGGGGCGCTCCCCCACGGTCACCGCGCCGATCTCGCGCATGCCCGCGGCGACCGCCCGGGCCCGGACGTACTCGTGCAGCCAGGACAGCGCGCCGGCCGTGGCCACCAGCGCGCCCGGCGCGCCGACCAGCCAGAACGCGACCAGCCAGGCGACCTCGCCGAGCCGGTCGGCGACCGAGTCGTAGACGTAGCCGAGCCGGGTGGTCCGGCCGGTGGCCACCGCCACCGCGCCGTCGACGCTGTCCGCCACCGCGGCCAGCAGCACGAACAGCGCCCCGAGGAACGGCCCGTCCCCCGGGCGTACGGCGAACACCGGCACGCAGACGCAGAGCAGCACGCCGGCGACCGTCACCGCGGTCGGGCCGACCCGCAGCCGGCCGAGCACGTACCCGACGTGGTAGGCGAACCGCAGCCAGGCGCGTACCACCGGAGCCGCCACCCGGGGGTCGAACCCCCCGTGCAGCTGGGCCCAGGCGGTCGCGTAGTCGTCCCACTTCAGCTGCTGTGTGCCCACCACGGATCAACCGTCGCACCGCGGCCGAGGTGTCGCGGCCCGTACGCTCACACCCGCGCGCCCACCTGGAGGTTCTGCCAGACCTCGCGGGTGGCGGTGGAGCGGTTGAGGGTGATGAAGTGGATCCCCGGCACGCCCTCGTCGAGCAGCCGGCGGCACATCTCGCTGGCCTGCTCGATGCCGAGCCGGCGCACCGCCTCCGGATCGTCGGCGACCCGCTCGAACCGCTCCGCCAGGGCCGGCGGGAACGGCGCCCCGGAGAGCTGCACCGACCGCTCGATGGTGCCCATCTGGGTCACCGGCATCACGCCGGCCAGGATCGGGGTGTCGCAGCCGGCGGCCGCGACCCGGTCACGCAGCCGCAGGTAGTCGTCGGCGTCGAAGAACATCTGGGTGATCGCGAACTCGGCGCCGGCCCGGCACTTGCGGACGAAGTACGCGGTGTCGCTGGCCACGTCGGGCGAGCGGGGGTGCTTGTACGGGAAGGCGGCCACCCCGACGCTGAAGTCACCGGCGTCGCGGACCAGGCGGACCAGCTCCTCGGCGTAGAGCACACCCTCGGGGTGGCGTACCCACTCCCCGCCCGGGTTGCCCGGCGGGTCGCCCCGCACGGCCAGCACGTTGCGCACCCCGACCCCGGCGAGCCGGCCGATCACGTGCCGCAGCTCGGCGACGGAGTGGTTGACCGCGGTCAGGTGGGCCATCGGCAGCAGGGTGGTCTCGGTGGCGATCCGCTCGGTGACCGCGACCGTGGTGTCCCGGGTCGACCCGCCCGCGCCGTAGGTGATCGAGACGAACGAGGGGCGCAGCGACTCCAGCTCGCGGATCGCCTGCCAGAGCAGCCGCTCGCCCTGCTCGGTCTTCGGTGGGAAGAACTCGAAGGAGAAGGTCGGCTGGCGGTCGCGGATCAGCTCCCCGATCGCCGGCTGCGGATTGGGGAGGACCGAGGGAAGACCGAGCGCCACGTGACGACTCTAGCGGGCGGCGCCGGTCACACCCACGCCCTTCCCACCCCGTCGGACACCCGGCCGGCCGGCGCGCGCCGGAAACGTCGTACCCCCGGAGTACGCATGGGGCAGCGCGGGTGGGCCGGCCGGGGACGGCCGCACCGGGGGCGCGCGGGGGTCAGCAACCGATCGGCGGCGCGCCGGTCCCGCCCGGCGGGACGCGCCGCCGCCGTGCCGACGCCCGTCCGGGAGGACCGATGACGCCGTCCCCGCCCGGCCCGCAGCTGCTCGGGCCGCTGCTCGCCCAGCTCCGGCTGGCCCGCGGCTGGAGCCAGCCACGGCTGGCCGCCGAGCTCTGCGCCGCCGCCGGCGTGCCGACGCTCAGCCGGCACGAGGTCTCCCGGTGGGAGCGGCAGCTGCGCGTCCCGGTGACTTCTGGCTCGGCTGGCTCGCCGTCGTCCTGGCCGTGCCGGTCGACCTGCTGGCCACCGCCGCCGCCCGGTCCCGGGACCTCGGCACGCCGCCGGCCGTCCGCGGCCGGGGCGCCCGGTCCCGGGCCGCGCTGCTCGCGCTGGCCCAGCGGTGGCTGGCCGATCCGCACGCCGCGCTGCTGGTCGCCGCGCCGCCGCGGCTGGCGGCGGAACCCGGCCCGCCGGACGTCGGGCACCCGGCCGAC
>NZ_JBRIQN010000051.1:0-40862 GCF_052981855.1 Micromonospora sp. LZ34 | reverse complement strand
ACCTTCTCCGGATCACCGTTGAACGGCACGTCCTCCACCAACGTGCCATCCCGATCCAGCAACACCGCATCGAACAGGACGGGCCCGGACCCGGCCCGGTCAGCACCGGCGTTCACCCCGGCTGACCTGCGCTGATCCGCGTCCACCTGGTCCTGTCGCACAGCCGGCGGGTTCCCTGCGCCCCGAGGAGTAAACATCATCTTCAACGCGGTGCCGCACCGCGTACGCCCGGGGCGTCCGCTCACGGCCGCCCGCGCTGGCCTTACCCGCCGCCCCGGAGAAGCTAACCCGGCCCGCCTGTTAGCAGGCGGGGCAACGCGGGTATGGGAGCGCAGTGGCGATTGTGGAGAAAGTGATCGACGCACCGCCGGAACAGGTGTGGGCGGTGCTGGCCGACGGTTGGACGTACAGCGACTGGGTGGTCGGCACGGTGCACGTCCGCGGCGTGGACGACGCGTGGCCGCGAGTGGGCAGCGAACTGCACCACCGGGCCGGACCGTGGCCGTTCTCGCTGGAGGACTCCTCGACGGTGCTCGCCTGCGAACCGCCGCGCCGGCTCCTTCTCAGGGCCGGGCTCTGGCCGGCTGGCGAGGCGATGGTGGCCTTCACCCTGGAGCCGGTCGGCGAGGGGGCCACCTGCGTCCGCATCGGTGAGGATTTCGCGGCCGGACCGCTGCGCTGGGTGCGCACCAAACTCAACGACCTGGTGCTGCACCAGCGCAACAAGGAGACCCTCCGGCGCCTCTCCGACATCGCCACCCGGCAGAAGGCGGACGAATGACGCAGGCCGTGGTGGTGACCGGCGCGAGCGCGGGCGTGGGCCGGGCGGTGGCCCGGGCGTACGCCGAGCGGGGGGCGCGGCTGGCGCTGCTGGCCCGCGGCACGGCCGGGCTGGCCGCCGCCGAGCGGGACTGCCGGGAGTTGGGCGCCGCCGAGGTACGCACCTACCGGGTCGACGTGGCCGACGCGGGCGCCGTGCAGCAGGCCGCCGACGCCGTGGTGCACCGGTACGGCCGGATCGACGTGTGGATCAACAACGCGATGCTCTCGGTCTTCGCGCCGGCGTGGGAGATCACCGCCCCCGAGTTCCGGCGGGTCACCGAGGTCAACTATCTCGGCACCGTGCACGGCACGCTGGCCGCGCTGCGGCACATGCGGGCGCACCGCCGGGGCGCGATCGTGCAGGTGGGCTCGGCGCTCGCCTACCGGGGCATCCCGTTGCAGTCGGCCTACTGCGCGGCCAAGCACGCCGTGCAGGGCTTCAACGACTCGCTGCGGGCCGAGTTGCTGCACGACTGCCCGACGGTCCGGCTGTCGATGGTGCAGTTGCCGGCGATCAACACCCCGCAGTTCTCCTGGGTGCGTACCCGGCTCCCCCGCCACCCGCAGCCGGTGCCCCCGATCTTCGCCCCGGAGGTCGCCGCCCGCGCCATCCTGTGGGCCGCCGACCACGGGCCACGGGAGCTGAACGTGGGCGGCCCGACCTGGCGGGCCCGGCTCGCGGACGCCCTGATCCCCGGCCTGCTCGACCGGAAGCTGGCCCGCGACGGCTACGACAGCCAGCAGACCGGCACCCCGATCGACCCCGCCACCTGGCGGGACAATCTGGACCATCCGGGTGACGACGAGCGGGACCGGGGCGCGGCGGGGGTCTTCACCGACCGGGCCCGCGCCAGCTCCGCCGCCCTCTGGGTCGGTACGCACAAACCCGCCGTCTCCGGCCTCGTCCTGACCGGCGTCGGCCTCGCCCTCACCGGCCTCGCGCGCCGCCGGCGCTGACCGGCGTCGACGCGTCCCCAGCACCCCGCGGACCGGCGGCGACCGCCCGGACGGGGAGCCTTTCCCACCCGGATGTGGCAACTGGCTACCCTCTCAGGGAACCCTGTCCGCAAACCGAGGATGTCCGACATGATCCAACCCGTGCAGTTGCCCGCACCTTGGCGGGACGCACGCCTGACCGTCGTGGTCCCCACCTACAACGAGGCGGGCAACCTCCCGGTGCTGGTCGAGCGGCTCCTCGCCCTGCCCCTGCCGGGCCTGAAGATCCTGGTCGCCGACGACAACTCGCCGGACGGCACCGGCGAGGTGGCCGACAAGCTGGCCGTGGAGCACCCGGAGCGGATCGAGGTCGTGCACCGGGCCGGCAAGGAGGGCCTGGGCCGGGCGTACGTGGACGGGATCGGGCGCGCGCTCGACGGCGGCGCCGAGTACGTGGCGCAGATGGACGCCGACCTGTCGCACCCGCCGGAGGCCCTACCCGGCATGCTCGGCGCGCTGCTCTCCACCCAGGCCGGCGTGGTGATCGGCTCCCGCTACGTCCCGGGTGGCGAACTGGACGAGAACTGGCCGCTCTACCGGCGGGCGCTCAGCGGCTGGGCGAACCTCTACGTGCACACCCTGCTGCGGGTGCGGATCCGCGACCTCACCGCCGGGTTCAAGATCTGGCGCGCGGACGCGCTGCGGGACATCGGCCTGGAGCGGGTGCAGTCCAACGGCTACAGCTTCCAGGTGGAGATGCACTACCTGGCCACGAAGCTGGGGCACACCATCCTGGAGGTGCCGATCCGCTTCGAGGAGCGGCGCGACGGCGCGTCCAAGATGACCACCGCCACCAAGATCGAAAGCGCGCTGATGCCGTTCAAGCTGCGCAGCAAGCACCGCAACATCGAGCGCTGACGGAGCGGCCCAGGTGGAGGTGCAGCAGGCTGGTGCGGCGGCAGCGCGGCCGGCGGAGCCCCGGGCAGCAGTCAGCGGTAGACGGTGCGGTGGGCGGCGTCGATGACGGCCGCGTACACCCGGCCGGTGCCGGCCCGGTCGCGGGCCAACGCGGCCCGCGCGGCGTTCGCGCCCGGCGCGCCGTGCACCCCGCCGCCCGGGTGCGCCGACGCGCTGGCCAGGAAGAGCCGGTCCACCGGCGTGTCCGCGCGCCCCAGACCGGGGATCGGCCGTAGGAACAGCTGCTGGTACGCGGCCGATGTGCCGCCGCCCACCGCACCGCCGACCAGGCTCGGCTGGTCCGCCTCCAGGTCGGCCGGGCCGGCGACGTGCCGGCCGACGATCAGGCTGCGGAAGCCGGGCGCGGCGGCCTCCAGCACCTCCTCCATCCGCTCCACCTGTGTGGCGATCTCCTCCGCCCGCCAGTGCCGCCGGAACGGCAGGTGGGTGTACGACCAGAGCGACTCGGTGCCGGGCGGCGAGTGGCTCGGGTCGGCCATCGACATCTGTCCGACCAGCAGGAACGGGTCGCGCGGCATCTCGGAGCGGGCCAGCGCGGCGGCGTAGCCGGTCAGCCCGTCCAGGTCCGCGCCGAGGTGGACGGTGCCGGCGGTGGCCACCGCCGGGTTGGTCCACGGCACCGGGGCGGAGAGCGCCCAGTCCACCTTGAGCGTCGAGCCGTCCCAGCGGAAGTGCGCCAGGTCCTCCACCAGCCGGGGCGGCAGCGCCGCCGCGCCGACCAGGTCGAGGTAGAGCGCCGGAGCGGGCACGTCGGCGAGCACCGCCCGGCGGGCCCGCCAGAGCGCCCCGCCGACCGTGCGCACCCCCATCGCCCGGCCGCGGGCGGTGAGCACCCGGTCTACCCGGGCGCCGTAGAGGATCCGCCCGCCCCGCTCGGTCAACCGGGCCACCAGCGCGTCGGTGATCCGCTGCGCGCCGCCGGCCGGCACCGGCCAGCCGACCTGCTGGCCCAGCATCGCCAGCAGCCAGCCGTACACCCCGGAGCCGGCCTCCTCCGGGGACAGGTCGGTGTGCAGGGCGCAGCCGGCCAGCAGCGCCGGACCGCCCGCGCCGTCGAAGAGTTCGTCGCCGAGCTTGCGGACCGGCACCACCAGCCGGCGGGCCAGCCGGAGCGCCCCGGAAACCCGCAGCCGGCGCAGCAGCGTCAGGCCGCCGCGCACCGGCGGGAAGGGCGTGGTGATGGTGTCCAGCATCGGCTCGGCGACCTCGAGCCAGTCGGTGTAGGCGTTCAGCCAGCGCTTGCCGTCGCCGGGCGCGAACGCCTCCAGCGACGCGGCGGTGGCCTGCGGGTCCCGGTTGAGCACCGCCGCCCGCCCGTCGGGCAGCAGGTGGGCCAGCACGTCCGGGGCATGCCGCCAGGTCAGGCCGTACCGCTGCAGGTCCAGCCGGCGCAGCACCGGCGAGGCGTAGCCGAGCGGATAGAACGAGCTGTAGAGGTCGCTCAGGTAGCCGGGCGCCGTCACCTCGGCCGAGCGCACCGCGCCGCCCGGCGCGCCGGTGGCCTCCAGCACGAGGACGTCCCAGCCCGCGTCGGCCAGCAGGTTGGCGGCCACCAGGCCGTTGTGGCCGGCACCGACGACGACGGCGTCCGCGCTCTCCGCGCCGGTGGAACTCATCCGATCCGCCTACCCGACCAGGAACCGGGCGAAACGCGTTTGCCTCGCCGGACCCGGGGCATCCACCCCCGCATGTACACGGTTGCGCAGCTCATAGGTGGAGTGTGGGGCGCGGGCGGCGAAGGGGGCGAGCTGGTCGTACACGACCCGGCGGACGGCACCCCGGTCAGCACCGTGCCGGTGGCGACGGCGGACGAGGTCGGCAAGGCGGTGGAGGCGGCCCGCGGCGCCGCGGCGGAGTGGGCGGCGACCGCCCCGGCGGAGCGGGCCGCGGCGCTGCACCGGGCCGCGGACGCGGTGGCGGCGGTCGCCGACGAGCTGGCCGAGGCCACCACGGCCGAGATGGGCAAACCGCTGGCGGACGCCCGCGGCGGCGTCGAGGCGGGGATCGGCACCCTGCGACAGTACGCCGAACTCGCCCCGGTGCGGGGCGGTCGGACCCTGCACGGCGCCCACCACGCGCTCGACTTCATGGCGCCGCAGCCGCGCGGCGTGGTCGCCGCGATCACCCCGTGGAACGACCCGGTGGCGGTCTCCTGCGGGCTGCTCGGCGCGGCCCTGGTCACCGGGAACGTGGTGCTCTACAAGCCGAGCGAGCGCACCCCGGCGACCGGCTGGCTGCTGGCGAAGGCGCTGGACAGCGCGCTGCCCGCCGGGGTGCTGTCGCTGCTGATCGGCGGGCCCGAGGTCGGCGCGGCGCTGGCCGCCCAGGAGGTGGACGTGGTGGCCCACGTCGGCTCCACCGCCACCGGCCGGGCGATCGCCGCGGCCGCCGCCCGGACCGGCGCCAAGGTGCTGCTGGAGAACGGCGGCAGCGACCCGCTGGTGGTCGACGCCAACGTCGACCCGGTCTGGGCGGCCGGGCAGGCGGCCACCGGGGCGTTCGCCAACGCGGGGCAGATCTGCGTCGCGGTGGAGCGCATCTACGTGCACCGGGACCTCGCCGAGGACTTCGTCGACGCGCTGGCGGAGCGCGCCCGGGCGCTGCGCACGGGGCCCGGCCGCGACCCGCGGACCGAGCTGGGCCCGCTGGTCGACCGGCGGCACCGGGACCACGTGCACGGGCAGGTGACCGCCGCGGTGGCGGAGGGCGCGCGGATCCGCACCGGCGGCACCCTGCCGGACGGGCCGGGGTCGTTCTACCCGGCGACGGTGCTGACCGACTGCCGGCACGACATGCCGGTGATCCGTGACGAGACGTTCGGGCCGGTCGCCCCGGTGGTGGTGGTCGACTCGTTCAGCGAGGCGCTGCGCTGCGCCGCCGACTCGCCGTACGGGCTGGCGGCGACCGTGCTCACCGGATCGATGAGCCACGCCCAGCGGGCCTGGCGCGAGTTGCCGGTGGGCACCGTGAAGGTCAACGCGGTCTTCGGCGGCGCGCCGGGCGGTGCCGCGCATCCGCGCCGCGGCAGCGGCCACGGCTTCGGGTACGGCCCGGAACTGCTGGACGAGTTCACCGCGACCAAGGCGGTGCACATCGAGGCGCCCGGCGGCGGCCACTGGTGAGCCGCCGAAGGGGTGGCTGTCCGGTCGGACGGCCACCCCTGCGGGTACTTGCGGGACGCCGCTCAGCGGCCGCGCGACTTGGCGGTCTCCCGGGCCTTGGCGGTCTGCCGGCTGTTCGCCTTCTCGATCGCCTTGACCAGTTCCGGCTTGGTCATGCTGGACCGGCCGGGGACGTCGAGCTTGCGCGCGACCTTCATGAGGTGGTCCTTGGTGGCGTTCGCGTCCACCCCGGCGGCGGTGGGCGCGCGGCGCTCCGGTCCGCCACCGGCCGCCTGCCGGTCGCTCGGGCCCTTGCGGCCCTTGGGCTCCCAGTGGTCGCCCACCTTCTCGAACTCGTGCTTCACTGCGGCGAAGGCGGTGCGGTGCGCCCGCTCCCCCTCGCCGTAGGTCTCCACCGCCGAGTCGTGCGTCTTCTCCCAGGTGCGCTGCGCCTTCGCCGGGGAGCGTCGCAACGTGCTGGGCAGTACCTCACGCCCGGGCATCTCGTCCTCCTCCGTGTCGACGGTTCCGCGTGACCTGTATCCGTTCCCGCGGATCGGCGGCCGCAAACCGCTCCCGGCGCGCGTCCTCCGGGCGTCGGGCGCGGATGCGGGCCGGGTGCCGACGTGGGCCGTTTGTGGGTTTCCGGGCCTGGGTACCGGCGGGCCAGGCGAAACCGGATGGGCCGGTCATCCGGTGGCCGGGGCACAGGGAGCGGGCCATGACGACGACGGAGCCCGGCGCGGCGCTCGGCGGGGAGCGGGGCCTGCGGATGCCCCGGCGGGTGCGTCAGCTGAGCTGGCGGACCTGGCGCGGCGTGCTGGCGCGCAGCGCGCGCAACTTCGTCACCGACAACTGCGCGGACTGGGCCGCGGCGCTGACCTACTACGGGGTGCTGGCGCTGTTTCCGTCCACCATCGTGGTGGTCTCCCTGGTCGGCCTGGTCTCCGACGGTGAGCGGACCGTCGACACCGTCCTCGACCTGGCCCGGGAGATCGGCGCCGGCTCGGTGGTGGCCAACGAGGGCTTCGTCGGGGTGGTCCGCGACGTGGTCGACGAGGAGAGTTCGGCGGGGGTGCTGCTGAGCTTCGGCCTGCTCGGCGCGCTCTGGTCGGCCTCCGGCTTCATCGGCGCGTTCACCCGCGCCTCCAACGCCATCTACGGGGTGCCCGAGGGGCGGCCGTTCTGGAAGCTGCGCCCGCTGCAGATCGGCCTGGCCGGGGTGTCGCTGGTCCTGCTCGCCGTGGTGGCCACCGGGCTGATCGTCAGTGGCCCGGTCACCGACGCGGTGGGCGACCTGGTCAACGCCGGCGGCCTGGCCCGGACGGTGTGGAGCGTGAGCAAGTGGCCGCTGCTCGCGGCGATCATGATGGTGCTGCTCTCCCTGCTGTTCTGGATCGCCCCCAACGTGCGGCAGCCGCGGTTCCGCTGGCTCACCCCCGGCGGCGCGGTGGCGCTGCTCGCCTGGGTGGCGGCCAGCTTCGGCTTCGGCCTGTACGTGGCGAACTTCGGCTCGTACGACGCCACCTACGGCAGCCTCGGCGCCGTGATCGCGTTCCTGGTCTGGCTTTACCTGTCCAACTCGGCGCTGATGCTGGGGGTGCAGATCAACGCGGAGTTGCAGCGCGGGCGGGCGCTCCAGGCCGGCGATCCGGACCCCGCGGAGCCGGTGCTCCCACCGAAGCAGTCGGCCGGTACGTGACCGCTTGCCGGGTTTATCGCCGGTCCCGCCGGGTAGCGCAACAGGCATGGAGCGTGGCAACAGCAAGCACGGACCGAGGCTCGACGAGCAGATGAGCCAGGAGGTCGCCGGCCTCCTGCAGGGGCCCGGCACCGGCGGCTCGCGGGTCGACGAGGCCCGGGTGCCGGAGCCGGCCGGCGAGGACCAGCCGGAGGCGACCACCGCCCCGGCCGGTGAGCTGCGCACCGGCGCGCCCAAGGGGATGAGTTCCCAGGACGTCGAGCGGCGCAGCCGGCTGGGCCGGTTCATCACCATGTCGGCCCTGCCCGGCGACCGCGCGGCGCTGATCGCCAACGCGCGGGACAACGACGCCCCGGACGACATCGTCGCCGAGTTGGAGCGACTGCCGGACGGAACCCGCTACGAGACGGTCTCGGAGGTGTGGGCGGCGCTCGGCCACAAGAACGAGACGACCCGCTGGTGACCGGATCACCCGAGAATCCGGAACGGGCCGGCGGAGAAGAGGAGGATGCCTGATGAGTGGCGTTACCGAACATGTGGACGTTTCCGTACCCGTGCGCACCGCGTACGACCAGTGGACCCAGTTCGAGGAGTTCCCCCAGTTCATGGAGGGGGTTCAGGAGGTCCGGCAGCTCACCGACACGATGACCCACTGGACGGTCGAGATCGCCGGGGTGAAGCGGGAGTTCGACGCCGAGATCACCGAGCAGCTTCCGGACGAGCGGGTGGCCTGGCGCTCCACCGGGGGCACCAAGCAGGCCGGCGTGGTGACCTTCCACCGGCTGGACCCGGAGCACACCCGGGTCACCCTGCAGCTCGAGTTCGAGCCGCACGGCGTGGTCGAGCAGGCCGGCGACAAGCTCGGCATCGTCGACCGGCGGGCCAAGGGCGACCTCGAGCGGTTCAAGAAGTTCATCGAGCGGCGCGGTCAGGAGACCGGCGCCTGGCGCGGCAAGGTCGACCGGCCGACGCCCTGATCCCCCGGGCACGAGCTCCGATGGCCGCCGGCGTACCCGGCGGCCATCGCGGTGTCCGGGCACCCGCCGCCGCGGGGCACCCACCGGTCCGGCCGTGCCGTTTGCGCCCACCGGGCCGGGGTACGGCGATGGCATGACCGACGACAACAAGCTGTGGCGGAACGAGGAACGGACTTCGCTGGAGGAACTGGAGCGGGCCGTCGCGGGCTCGACGCTGGACGGCCAGGCCGACGACGTGACCGGCAACGACGCCGGCGAGGAGGCCGCCTTCGGCCACGGACCGGAGGCGGTGGACCGGGGCGGCGAGCCGGCCGGCGCCGGCCGGGAGCCCACCGACCGGGACCGCGCCTACCGCCCCTCCACCACCGGACGCACCGGCCCCGACACTCTCTGACCCGGCTGTTACCGAAAGATCCGGGCACGGAAGGGCCCTCGGCGGTCCTTTCGTACCCGGATCCGTCGCCGCGGAGCGGTGGTCAGGCGCGCCGGGTTCCGGCCGCGTGCAGGGCGATCAGCCCGACCGCGAGCAGCACCAGCGCCGGGCCGAGCAGCTCCACCGAGGTGTTGCCGAGCAGCACCCCGATCCCGGCCGGGATCAGCGCTCCGCCCAGCCCGGCCGCCCCGATCTGCAGCCCGATGGTCCGGTCCGCGTGCGCGGCCCCGACCCGGTCGGCGGTGGTGAGGGTGAGCAGCGGGAAGACCGGGGCGGCGGCGAAGCCGACGACGACCAGGCCGGCCACCGCCAGCCAGGCCGGGGCGGGCAGGGCGATCAGCGCCGCGCCGACCGCCATCCCGAGCAGGCTGGCGCGCAACACCAGGGGCGCGCCCAGCCGCTCGGCCACCACGCCCTGCACCACCCGCCCCACGAACAGGCTGCCCCAGTAGCCGGACACGCAGAGCCCGGCGACCGTCGCGCTCAGCCCGCGGCCCTCGGTGAGCAGCAGGAACGCCCAGAGCCCGGCGGCCACCTCGATCGCCACGTAGACGGCGAACGCCAGCGCGCCGAACCAGACCGCCGGCAGGCGCAACGTCTCGCGCACCCGTACCGGCGCGAGCGTCGCCGGCGCGGCTGGCGCGGCTCCGCCCACGCCGGCCGGCACGCGGACCTCCGCCGGCAGGCCGCCCTCCCCCGGGGCGGCCAGCGCGGCGCCGGGGACCGGCCCGCGGTCCCGCCAGGCGCGTACGGTCAGCGCGAACGCCGCGGCCAACGCGAGCTGGGCGGCGGCCACGATGCCGTACCCCCACCGCCAGGCCAGCCCTGCGGTGAGCGCACCCGTCATGATCAGCGGCCCGATCGCCACGCCGAGGCCGAAGAAGGCGTGCATCCAGTTCATGTGCCGCGGACCGAAGGCCCCCGCCGCGTACGCGTTGAGCCCGGAATCGATCGCGCCCGAGCCGAGGCCGAGCAGCAGCGCGCAGCCGACCATCAGGGCCAGCGCGGGGGTGAACGCGTACCCGGTGAGCGCCAGGCTGGCCAGCAGAGTGCTGCCGGCGAGCAGCCGGCCGACGCCGAGCCGGGCCAGCGTGAACCCGGCGAGCACGCTGGAGGTGAGGTAGCCCACGGTGCCGGCGGTGAGCACCAGGCCGACCGCCTCGGTGGGCACGCCGAAGTCCGCCCGGATAGACGGCCAGCCGACCCCGATCAGCCCGTCGGGCAGGCCGAGGCTGACGAAGGCGAGGTAGGCGAGCAGGAGCAGCGAGGCGCGGGGCGGCGGGGTGGCGGACACGGAGAACCATCCTGCCGCAGCCGCGGCAGCGGGCTCGGGTCTCCCCCGCTAAGACAAAAAGTGCCGTCCGGACGGTCGGGAAAACGGACAGCTCATCCAGAATCGGCCGTTCGGCTGACGGCAAGCCCCGGCTCCCGCGTAAGACTTTCGGGATGCAACAGGGCTCCGGCATCCTCTCCACGCGTCAGCGCCGCCTGGCCTGGCTGGGTTTCCTCCTGGCCGCGATCCAGGCACCCGTCTCCGCCAAGCTGGTCTCGGACAGCTCCTGGCTGTTCAGCCTCTGCGTCGCGTTGATGGTGGCGACCGTGATCATCGTCGACGACGCCGCCCGGCGCCGGCCGGCCGACGCCCGCTCCGGCGACTAGCCCGGCGCCGGGCGCGCCTCGTGTCCGGGGCGGCCCCGGGTCCGGCGGCGTTCCTTCATCTCCGCCTCGTAGAGGTGCCGCCGGCCGCCGACGAGCTGGTCGCGGGCCTGCCGGTCCAGGTCCCGGAAGAGCGCGTAGTACCCGTCGTCGAAGTCCTCGACGATCTGGAAGGTCCACCGCCCGGCGATCACGTTCCGGCCGAGCAGGTCGGTGGCGATCCGCTCGGCGATGTCGGGGTGCCCCGCGGCGCGGAACATCTCCACCGCGTCGTCCAGCATCAGGTCGGCGTGGCCGACCAGCTGGTGCAGCGAGTACAGGTGGCCGCGGACCCGCTCCACGCACTCCAGCGCCTCGCTGAGCTTGCCGAGGGCGGCCACCGTCTCGTCGCTGACCCCGGCCGGTCGGCGGTGGGCCTCGTCGGGGCCGTCCGCGTGCTGCGCCATCCGTCCCTCCCTGTTCCCGGTCACGCCCGTCCGGGCGGTTCTCGTAGTGCCCCGCGCGCGCCCGGTTAAGCCCCTCGGCCGGCCCCGGCGGACCGGTGGCGCAGCCGACACCGTCCGACCGGCCGAGGTCACCCGGGCGATCGGTTGGCTAGCCTCGTCTTTCATGCGTGTGCCGTCGAACCGGGTCGCTGCCCGTACCGTCGTCGACTCGGCGCGGTCCACCCTCGCCGCCCTGACCACCTCCGTCGGCGCGGACGGCCTCGCCGCCGCGGCCGCCCGGCCGGGCCTGCTCGCCCTGGTCGACCAGCACGCCGCCGCCGTGCGGGACAGCCTGGACGGCAACCGGCGGCCGCTGAGCGCGGCCGCCCTCGCCGGCTACGCCGAGGGGGTGCGCGCCGCCGCCCTGGAGCACGGCTGGCAGCCGCCGACCGGGCCGGCGGACTGGTCCGACCCCGACTGGACGCTCACCCGGCTACTGGCGGTCTGTGCGCTGGTCCGCGCGCTGGGCACGCCCACGCCCGGCCCGCTCCCCCGGCTCTGACGACGCCGGGAGGGCGCCCGCCACTGGCGGGCCCCCTCCCCGGTGCGTGCCGTCGCCGGATCAGCGGCGGAACTGCTGGGTCTCGTCGCTCACCGCGCCGGACTCGTAGGTGCCGCTGCCGCCGGCCATCGACTGCTCGCGCATGGCCCGGGTGCGCTCGGCGCCCGTCCGGTCGGCCATCTGCCGCTCGACGTCGGTGCGCCCGGCGGCCTGCCCCTGCCGCTGCTGCTGCACCGCCCGCGACTCCTCGGCCATCCGGTCCAGCCAGCGGTCCCAGCGGCTCTGCATCGGCCGCACCAGACCGCCACCGACGCCGACGATCAGGATGCCGGCCGCGGTGGCGAGCACCGCGATCAGCACCGGCGTGGTCACCGTGGTGGCGATGCCCACCTGGTTCAGGGCGGCGATCACACCGAGCGCGATGATGAAGATCGCCGCCAGGTCGGCGAGGATCTTGCCGTACGAGAGCCCGCCGAGCGCGCCGGTCACCAGGTCCCGGACGGCGTTGGCGATCGCGGCCGCCACCACCACGATGACGATCGCCACGAAGGCGCGCGGCAACCAGGCGACCACGCCCGCGATCAGGTCACTGATCGCGTTCGGGCCCCACACGCCGAAGGCGAACTGCAGGGTGAACAGCAACACCGAGTAGTACGCCAGCTTCGCCAGGATGTCACTGGCGTCGTACTTGGTGCGTTCCAGCGCGCGCTTGATGCCGCCCCGTTCGACTGCCCGGTCGAAGTTCAACCGTTCCAGTACCGTGTCCACGATCTTGAGGACGGCTCTGGCGATGAGCCATCCGACCACGAGGATCGCGATGAACGCGATGGCCCTCGGTATGAACAACAGCACCGACCTCCACATGTCGGCCACGGCATCGCCGATGTCGACCTGCCTGACCGCCAGGGTTTCCGGCATGATGTCCCTCCTGTCGCATGGACTGCGTCGGGCGCTTACCCCGTCGCTCGGACGGCACGCCGCGCCGGTCACCACGTTTTTCCCGACATGTCATGCCAGACCTCCCCTGACCTGCATCAATCGGCATCCGACGCGACGCGCGGGGCATGATCGGGAATGGTCCACGGGTGGTCGGGCTAGGCTGCGGTCATGCCAGGAACGGTCGGGCGGATACCCACGCCACCAGCGCCGGTCTCGGCGGCACCGACCGCTCCGGGTGCCGCCACCGCCGTCCTCGGCCACCACTGGGCCGGCACCGCGCTGGGGGCGCCGGAGGGCTGGGACCCGGCCCTGCGCGCGGTGGTCGACGTGGTGCTGGCCTCCCCGGTGCCGATGGCCCTCACCCTGGGCGACGACTTCCTGCTGCTCTACAACGACGGGTACGCCGAGCTGATCGGCGACAAGCACCCGGAGGCGGTCGGCCGGCCGGCTCCGGAGGTGTTCGCCGAGATCTGGCGCGCTCCCGGCATTGGCGACGCGGTCGAGCACACCTACCGCACCGGCGAGCCGTTCCTGGAGAAGGAGGCAACCCTGCCGCTGCGCCGCGGCTCCGGGGTGGTCGAGCACGCCGTCTTCACCCGCGGCTACTCCCCGGTGCGGGACAGCGCCGGCCGGACGGTCGGGGTGCTCGCCGTGGCGGCGGAGACCGCCCAGGTCACCCAGCAGTTGCAGAGCCTGAGCGACTTCTCCGCCGCGCTCGCCGGCACGCTCACCCTGGACGACGTGGCCCGGGTCGCGCTGCGCTACGCGATCAGCTCGTTCGACGCCGACCTGGTCACCTTCGCCGTCGACGAGGGCGGCGGCGGCTGGCGGCTGGTCCGGCGCATCCGCGGCGAGCTGCTCGACGAGGCCGACGAGCGGCTCCCGCCGCTGTGGCGGCGTACGCCGGCGGACTGGCCGGCCCCGGTGGTGGTCGCGGCGCGCAGCGGGGTGCCGCACTTCGCCGGGGACGGGCAGCCGCTGCGGGAGACCGCGGTGGACCGGCACGACCAGAAGATCCGGGCGCTGGCCACGGTGCCGCTGCGCGCCACGGTGGTGCGCGGCGGTCTGGCGGTCGGCTACCAGGCCCCGCACACCTGGTCGGCCGCCGAACGCGCGCTGCTGGCCGCGGCCGCCGAGCTGGCCGGGCAGGCGGCCGAGCGGGCCCGCCGGTTCGAGACCCAGCACGGTACCGCCCAGCTGCTGCAGCGCAGCATGCTCCCGGAGCACCTGCCGGACCTGCCCCGGCTGCGCATCGCCGCCCGGTACGACCCCGGCGTCGACGGCAACGCCGCGGGCGGCGACTTCTACGACGCCTTCCTGCTGCCCACCGGCGAGCTGGGCGTGGTGCTCGGCGACGTCGCCGGGCACGACGTGCAGGCCGCGGCCCGGATGGGGCAGGTCCGGGCCGCGCTGCGCGCGCTGGCGCTCAGCGACCCCCGCCCGGACAGCGTCCTCGCCGGGCTCGACCGGCTGGTCACGAGCCTGGGCGCCGAGGCCGGCACGCACGAGCTCTTCGTGACCGTGGTGCTCGGCGTGGTCGACGCCGAGCGGCAGCGGCTCACCCTGGCCAGCGCCGGCCACCCGGCCCCGCTGATCCGCCGGTGCACGCCGGCCGGCGAGCCGGTCGCCGAGTACGTGGAGGTGCCCACCGGGGCTCCGCTCGGCCTGGGCTGCCGGCCGGCCACCACCACCGTCCGCTTCGCCCCCGGCGACACCCTCCTGCTGTTCAGCGACGGGGTGGTGGAACGGCGGCGGCAGGGCCTGGCCACCGGGCTCGATTCGCTGGCCGAGGCGGTCGCCGGCGCGGGCAGCGGCGACCCCCGGGCGTTGTGCGCGGTGGCCACGGCGGCGGTGCCCGGGGCCACCGAGGACGACGTCGCGGTGCTGGCGGTGGAGCACGCGCTGCGGCCGAGCCGCTCGGCGAGCATGGAGGTGCCGGCCGAGCCGACCGCGCCGAGCCGGGTGCGGCACTGGATGAGCGGGCAGCTCGCCGAGTGGGGGGTGGCCGAGTCGGTGGTCGGCGCGGCCGTGCTCTGCACCAGCGAGCTCACCACGAACGCGTTGCTGCACGCCGGCACCGCCGCCCGGGTGGAGATCGACCTCAGCCCGGAGCGGCTGCTGGTCTCGGTCGCCGACTCCGGCACCCGGGGCACCGTCACCCGGGCGCAGACCGACACGTTGAGCAGCCGGGGACGCGGACTCGGGTTGATCGAGGAGCTGAGCGACGCGTGGGGGACGGACCCGACCGTACGCGGGTCGACCGTCTGGTTCGAGATCCTGTTGCCGTCCGACTGACCGGCTGCGTCAGCCGGACCCGGACCGGGTAGGAGGCGGTCATGCCCACCGACAGCCCCGCCGGAGTCCTCTTCGACGTCGACGGCACCCTCGTCGACACCACCTATCTGCACACCGTGAGCTGGTGGGAGGCGCTGCGCCAGGACGAGCAGCCGGTGCCGATGGCGACCATCCACCGAGCCATCGGGATGGGCTCGGACAAGCTGCTCGACCACCTGCTCGGCCCGGAACGCGACCGCGACGCCGACGGCCGGCTGCGCGACGCCCACGACACCCTGTACGGCGAGTACTGGGAGCGGCTCGAACCGCTGCCCCGCGCCGCCGACCTGCTGCGGGCCTGCGCCGAGCGGGGCCTGCGGGTGGTGCTCGCCACCTCGGCCGCCGAACACGAGGTGGCCGCCCTGCGCCGGGCGCTGGCCGCGGACGACGTGATCGACACCGTCACCTCGTCGGCGGACGCCAAGCAGAGCAAGCCGGCGCCGGACATCCTGGTCGCCGCGCTGGACCAGTCCGGGCTGGACGCCGCCCGGGTGGTCTTCGTCGGCGACTCGGTCTGGGACGTCGCCGCCGCCGCCAAGCTGGACATCCCCTGCGTGGGGCTGACCTGCGGCGGCACCAGCCGCGGCGAGCTGGCCGGCGCCGGCGCGGTGGCCGTCTACGAGGATCCGGCCGCGCTGCTGGCGGCGCTGCCCGATTCGCCCATCGCCACCCGCCGGTGACGTCGCCGCCGGCGTCACGCGGCCGGGAGGAATACGGACACCCTCGGCGGGGCATGGTCTGACACCACCTGCCCGCACCCGCGGGCGAGGCGAGGGGTGGTGTCGTGGAGCCGGTGGCCGTCGCGTTCGCGGTGGTGGGTCTCGGTGCGCTGCTGGCGGGCATCCTGCCCCGGGTGCTGGAACGCCGACCACTCTCCATGCCGATCGCCTTCCTCGCGCTCGGCATGCTGATCTTCCTGCTCCCCACCGGCCTGCCCGACCCGGACCCGCTGGTGCACGAGGAGATCGCCACCCACCTCACCGAGATCGGCGTGATCGTCGCGCTGATGGGCGCCGGCCTGAAGATCGACCGGCCGCTGAGCTGGCGGCGGTGGTCGTCCACCTGGCGGCTGCTGGCCATCGCGATGCCGGTGTGCATCGCGGCGGTGGCCCTGCTCGGCTGGTGGTGGGCCGGCCTGGTGCCGGCCGCCGCGCTGCTGCTGGGCGCGGCGCTCGCCCCCACCGACCCGGTGCTCGCCTCCGACGTGCAGGTCGGCGAACCCACCGACGTGGAGGACTCCGAGGACGAGGTGCGCTTCGCGCTCACCTCCGAGGCGGGGCTCAACGACGGGCTGGCCTTCCCGTTCGTCTACGCGGCCATCGCCGTCGCCACCACCAGCCTCGCCCCCGCCGACTGGCTGGGCCGGTGGCTCGCCGTCGACGTGCTCTACAAGGTGGTGGTCGGGGTGTTCGGCGGCTGGCTGGTCGGCTGGCTGCTCGGCAAGCTCTTCTTCCGGGCGCCCAGCACGTTCCGGCTGGCCCGGCACGCCGAGGGCTTCCTCGCGCTGGCCGCGACCTTCCTGGCCTACGGACTGGTGGAGGTGGCCGGCGGGTACGGCTTCCTGGCCGTGTTCGTGGCCGCCCGGGCGATCCGGGCCGCCGAGCGCACCCACGAGTTCCACTCCGTGCTGCACGACTTCGCCGAGCAGGTCGAGCGGCTGCTGACCGTGCTGCTGCTGCTGCTGCTCTTCGGCGGCGCGGTGGTCGGCGGTCTGCTCGCCCCGCTGACCTGGCCGGCCGCCGCGGTCGGGCTGGCGCTGGTCTTCCTGGTCCGACCGCTGGTGGGCTGGCTGTCGCTGCGCGGCGCGCCCGGCCGGCCCGCCGAGCACTGGGTGATCGCGCTGTTCGGCATCCGCGGCGTCGGCTCGTTCTTCTACCTGGCGTACGCCACCACGAAGGCGGACTTCCCGCAGGCGGAACTGGTCTGGGCCACCGTCGGCCTGGTGGTGATCGTCTCCGTGGTGGTGCACGGGATCGCGGCCACCCCGGTGATGCAACTGCTGGACCGGGCGGGCGAGCGCACCGCCGACCCGGCGGAGCGGACGGGCGAGCCGGTCGCCGGCGCCGCCCGAGCCTGACCCGCCTGCTGGCCGCCACGGCGACCTTCCACCCACCCCGGCCGGGCGGCCCGGCGCCGCCCCCGGCAGGGACGCCCTCCGCCCGCCCGGCGCGCAGGCGGGTCAGCGCAGCCGGTCGACCAGGGCCCGGCCCAGGTCGCGGCCCGACCGCCAGGCGCTCTGCACCCGGGGCGGCCCGAACGCGTCCCCGGCCAGCCCGACGCCGTCCGCGTCGAGGTGGTACGTCCCCTCCGCGCGCGCCAACGGCTTGGCGTAGGTCCAACGGTGCACGTGCACCAGTTCCGCCGGCTCGGGCAGCCCGAGCAGGTCCCGGACGGCCTGCTCGATGGCGGGGCCGGCCCCGGTCGGCTGGGCCAGGTGGCCGGCGGCGAACCCGGGCGTGGTGTGCGCGACCAGCACCGGGGCGTCGTCACCCCGCCGGTCGCCGTCGTCGCAGACCAGGCCGAGCACCGGGTGGTCGTTGACGAACGCGCCCCGGAACCGGGCCCACCGGCGGGTCGGAAAGCGCAGCACCGCGGCGAGCGAGGGCGACCAGCGCTGCTCCTGGGCGGCCCTGGTGGCCGCGGCCAGCGCCGGGTCGAGCAGCAGCGCGGCCTGCGGCCCGGGCACGGCCAGCGCCACCGCAGCGCAGGGACGCCCGTCGACCACCGGGCCCGGCTCGACGCCGAGCACCAGCCGGTCGACCACCACGGGCAGCTCGCGGGCCAGGTGTTCGACCAGGGACCGCAGCCCGTGCGGCGCCGCCCAGCGCATCGGGCCCGGCACCTCCCGGCGCCCGTCGGCGCCGTACGCGACGAAGGTGTCGGTCCACTCCCGGGTCAGGCCGGCGGCCCGCCACCGGTCGACCACGTCGGCGAAGTCCGGGTCGCTGACGGTGAGGTAGGCGGCGCCGGTGTCGGCCGGCCGGCCGTCGAAGCGCCGGCTCGCCATCCGGCCGCCCGGCACCCGGGCCCGCTCCCGGATCTCCACCGGGATGCCGGCGCGGTGCAGTTCCGCCGCGCACGCCACACCGGCGATGCCGGCGCCGACCACCACCACTGCCGCCCGGCCCGCCGTCACCCGGCGATCGTATGCGCCCCGCGCCCGGGCGGCCCCGGTTCCCGATGTCCGCGGGTCGCGGCTCGACGAAACCGGCGCCCGGCGCATGAATCGGCGCCGGGCCGGGTATTGGCACGCCTGTTCGAAGGAAGGTGGAGATCATGACGGATCGCAGCAGCAGCCAGCCCGACCCGCGGGGCGCGATCAAGGACCCGGACGAGTGGGTCACCGGCGAGGAGCCGCCGACCGCGGCCCAGGAGTCGTACCTGTCCACGCTGGCCCGGGAGGCCGACGCGGAGGTGCCGGAGGGGCTGACCAAGGCGGAGGCCTCGAAGCGGATCGACGAACTCCAGGCGGAGACCGGCCGAGGGCAGTGAGCCGTCAGCGCGGTGGCAGGCGGTGCAGCTCGACCTCGTCGAGCCGCCCCGCCGCCACCCGGGCGGTCAGGTAGGTGGCGTACGGCTGGGCCCGGCGGTCGGTCGGCGACCCCGGGTTGAGCAGCCGCAGGCCACCGGGGGCCACGGTGTCCCAGGGGATGTGCGAGTGGCCGAAGACCAGCAGGTCGCAGTCGGGGAAGCGGGCCGCGCAGCGCTCCTCCCGCCGGGTGCGCTGGCCGGTCTCGTGCACCACCGCCACCCGCAGCCCGGCCAGCTCCACCCGGGCGATCTCGGGCAGCCGGGCGCGCAGCGGCGGACCGTCGTTGTTGCCGTAGACCCCGATCAGCCGGCGGGAACGGGCCTGCATCGCGTCCAGCAGCGCCAGGTCCACCCAGTCCCCGGCGTGCAGCACCACGTCGGCGGCGTCGATCGCCGCCCAGAGCGGCGCCGGGAGGTCCCGGGCCCGCTTCGGCACGTGGGTGTCGGCGGTGATGACCAGGCGCATCCCCGCATTGTCCCGGCTCACCCCGCGTCGCGCCGGGAGCGCGCGGCAACCGGGTCTTCACATGGCGGCGATCAGGCCGTAGGTTGACGTCGATGCATGGGAGCGCTTCCAGCGTCACTCGTCGATCCAATCAGGAGAGCTCATGAGAAGCAGACCGGCGCTCGCCGCGGCCGCCGCCGCGCTTACCGTCGCCGCCACCGTCGGCATCCTCCGGGCGCCGGCGGCGTCGGCGGCCGATTCGGCCTTCCACGTCGACCCGGCCACCGCCGCCGCGGCCTGGGTCGCCGCCAACCCGGGTGACCCACGGGCCGCCGTGATCCGGGACCGGATCGCGAACGTGCCGCAGGGTCGCTGGTTCACCCGCACCAACACCTCGACCGTACGGGCCGAGGTGGACGCCCTGGTCGGCGCGGCGGCCGCCGCCGGCAAGGTGCCGATCCTGGTGGTCTACAACATCCCCAACCGGGACTGCAGCGGGGCGAGCGGCGGCGGCGCCCCGGACCACGCCACCTACCGCCAGTGGGTCGACCAGGTGGCGGCCGGGCTGGCCGGCAGGCCGGCCACCATCGTGCTGGAGCCGGACGTGCTGCCGCTGATGACCAACTGCCAGAGCGCCGGCCAGCAGGCCGAGACGATGGCCTCGATGGCGTACGCCGGCAGGCGGCTCAAGGCCGGCTCGGCCGCCGCGAAGGTCTACTTCGACGCCGGCCACTCGGCCTGGCTCTCCCCCGCCGAGGCGGCCGCCCGGCTCACCGGCGCGGACATCGCGAACAGCGCGGACGGCATCTCGCTGAACGTCTCCAACTACCGCCGCACCGCAGACGAGGTCGCGTACGCCAAGGCGGTGATCGCCGCGACCGGGGTGTCCGGGCTCAAGGCGGTCATCGACACCAGCCGCAACGGCAACGGTCCGGCCGGCTCCGAGTGGTGCGACCCCGCCGGCCGGGCGATCGGCACGCCGAGCACCACCGCCACCGGCGACCCGGCGATCGACGCGTTCCTCTGGGTGAAGCTGCCGGGCGAGGCCGACGGGTGCATCGCCCCGGCCGGCCAGTTCGTGCCGCAGCGGGCGTACGACCTGGCCGTCGCGGCCGGGCCCACGACTGCGCCGCCCACCACGACGCCGCCCACCACCACGCCCCCGACCACCACCACTCCCCCGACCACGCCCCCGCCGACCAGCCCGCCGCCGGCCGGCGGCTGCGCGGTGACGTACGCGCCGAACTCCTGGCCGGGCGGGTTCACCGCCGAACTGCGGGTGACCAACCACGGCGCCGCGCGCAGCGGATGGACGCTCACCTTCACCGCCGGTGCCGGGGTGCGGCTGAGCAACGGCTGGAACGGCGAGTGGAGCCAGTCCGGCGACCGGATCACCGTCCGCAACGTCGCCTGGAACGCCAGCCTGCCCGCCGGCGGCACGGTCACCGTCGGTTTCCAGGGCACGTACTCCGGCACCACCCTGCCCGCGCCGGGCGGCTTCGCGCTCGACGGCGTGGCCTGCACCTGACCCGCCCCCGGGCCGTTCCCCGGCGTCGCCGTCGAGGAACGGCCCGGGCGGGCGGCGCTGCGTAGGATCGGGCGGGTGGTCTCCAACGGGGTCGACGAGCGGCAGCCGTCGGTCGGCGGGCTGCTGCGCCGGTGGCGGCAGCGACGCGGACTGAGCCAGCTCGCCCTCTCCACCGAGGCCGAGATCTCCACCCGGCACCTGAGCTTCGTGGAGACCGGGCGCTCGGTGCCGAGCCGGGAGATGGTGCTCCGGCTCGCCGACCACCTCGACGTGCCGCTGCGGGAGCGCAACCGGCTGCTGCGCGCCGCCGGCTACGCCCCGGTCTACTCGCAGGCGCCGCTGGACGCGCCGGAGCTGCGCGGGGTGCTCGACGCGGTACGCCTGGTGCTGCGCGCGCACGAGCCGTACCCGGCGGTGGCCGTGGACCGGCTGTGGAACCTGGTCGCCGGCAACGCCACCGTGCCGCTGCTCACCGCGGGGGTGGCCGCCGACCTGCTCCGGCCACCGGTCAACGCGCTGCGGCTGACCCTGCACCCGGCGGGCCTGGCGCCCCGGATCGCCAACCTCGGCCAGTGGCGGGCGCACCTGCTCGGCCGGTTGCGCCGGCAGGCGGCGCTCACCGGCGACGCCGACCTCACCGCGCTCCACGAGGAGCTGCGGGGCTACCCCGGCGGGCCGGAGCCCGCGGCCGAGCCGACCGGTCGTGGCGAGGTGGTGGTGCCGCTGCGGCTGCGCCACCCCGGCGGCGAGCTGACCTTCCTCAGCACGGTGTCGACCTTCGGCACGCCGCTCGACGTGACCGTGGAGGAGCTCGCCGTCGAGTCGTTCCTCCCCGCCGACGCGGCCACCGCCGCGTACCTGCGGGACGCTTCCCCCCGGTCCTGACCCGCCCCGGCGGCCTCCCGGCGGGAGCCCCCGCAGCCGCCGCCGCATCCGTCGCCCGGGCGGAGTTACCGGCGGGCCCCGAGGGGAACGCAACGGCTTCACGAAGGAGGACGCTCATGACCAATCCCAGCTCGGCCTGGCGTCCCGGGATGCCCGGCGGCGAGACCCTCCCGTCCGGTCCGGCAGGCCGCGTGGCGGCGCCCGGCGGCGACGGACACGGGCCGGAGACGGGCCCGCCCACCGTGACGATCGGCTCGTATCCGGACTATCCGGCCGCCCAGCGGGTGGTGGACTATCTGGCGGACAACCGGTTCCCGGTGGAGCACAGCGCCATCGTGGGCACCAACCTCACCCTGGTCGAGACGGTGCTCGGCCGGATGACGACCGGACGGGCCGCGCTCGTCGGCGCCGGCACCGGGGCCTGGTTCGGCCTGTTCATCGGGCTGCTCTTCGGCATCTTCACGGTCGGCAACTGGCTGGCGGTGATCCTGGTCGGCCTGGTGATCGGCGCGATCTGGGGCGCGGTCTTCGGCGCGGTGGCGCACGCGATGACCGGCGGCCAGCGCGACTTCACCTCGGCCAGCTCGCTGCGCGCCGGCCAGTACGCGGTGATCGTCGACGTCCAGTTCGCCGAGCAGGCCCGGCAACTGCTGGGCCGGATGCAGCTGACCGGACCCCGCCAGCAGCCGGCCTGACCGGCACCCCCAGACACCGCGACGGCCCCGGGGACTTCCTCCGGGGCCGTCGCCATGTCCGGACTGTCACGTACGCGAGGCAGCCTCGAGCCGCGCCGCTCCCGCGTGGTTCGTTCAAAGCTGCACGACCGATCTCCAGCCGGCGTTCAACCCCCACCGATCCCGAGCACGAGTCCACTAGTCAAAATTTGAAACAGTGCTACTCTGGTGGCGTGACCGAGAGCCTGGACAGCGCCCGACTCGCCGCCTGGCGCGCGTACATCGAGGCCAGCCAACGGCTGTTCACCCAGCTGGAGGACGACCTGCGCGCCGACAGCGAGCTGAGCTTCGCCGACTACCACGTGCTGGTGCTGCTCTCCGAGGCGCCGGGGCAGCGGCTGCGGATGGGCGACCTGGCCAGCCGGCTGGTCTTCTCGCCGAGCCGGCTGACGTACCAGATCTCGTCCATGCAGAAGCGCGGCCTGGTGGCCCGGCAGCCCTGCCCGGACGACCGGCGCGGCAGTGAGGCGGTGCTCACCGCCGCCGGGCTGCTCACCCTGCGCGAGGCCGCCCCGCACCACCTGAAGTCGGTCCGCACCCACCTGATGGACGACCTCGACGACGCCGAGGTCGCCTGCCTCACCCGGGTCTTCGAGCGGCTCGGCCGGCGCCTGCGCGCCGAACGCGACGCGTCGACCACCCCTGACGACAGCGACAGCTAAGGAGCCCGCGATGCCCGCCATCACCGTCGACAACATGCTCGTCCTGCCCCGCCTGCCCCGGCTCGACGAGTCCACCACCTTCCGGCCGGTCCGCCGGCTGACCACCGCGCCCAGCGGCTACGAGGGCGAGGGCTTCCCGGTCCGCCGGGCCTTCGCCGGAGTGCCGATGAGCGAGCTGGACCCGTTCATCCACCTGGACCAGATGGGCGAGGTGGAGTACGCCCCCGGCGAGCCGAAGGGCACTCCCTGGCACCCGCACCGCGGCTTCGAGACGGTGACCTACATCATCGACGGCATCTTCGACCACCAGGACTCGCACGGCGGCGGCGGCACCATCACCGACGGCGACACCCAGTGGATGACCGCCGGCAGCGGCCTGCTGCACATCGAGGCCCCGCCGGAGCACCTGGTGGTCAGCGGCGGGCTGTTCCACGGCACCCAGCTCTGGGTCAACCTGCCCCGGGTGGCGAAGATGATCCCCCCGAAGTACCAGGACATCCGCGGCCGGGAGTCCGCCCTGCTCACCACGCCGGACGGCGGCGCGCTGATCCGGGTGATCGCGGGCGAGGTCGCCGGCCACCGGGGGCCGGGCTCCACGCACACCCCGATCACCGTCACGCACGTGACGGTCCAGCCGGGGGCGCAGGTCGACCTGCCCTGGCGGCCGGACTTCAACGCCCTGGTCTACGTGCTCGCCGGGCGCGGCACGGTCGGCGCCGAGGCGCGTCCGGTGCACACCGGCCAGCTCGCCGTGCACGGCCCGGGCGACGCGCTCCGGTTCGCCGCGGACGCCCGGCAGGACAGCCACACCCCGACGCTGGAGCTCTACATCATGGGCGGCGAGCCGATCCGGGAGCCGGTGGCGCACTACGGCCCGTTCGTGATGAACACCCGCGACGAGCTGATCCAGGCGTTCGAGGACTTCCAGGCCGGCAAGCTCGGCGTCATCCCCGCGCAGCGGCTGCCGCACACCGAGGGCCAGGGCCCGCGGCCCTGACCGGCGCAGTGGCGAGCGCCCCGGTCCGGACCGGGGCGCTCACCGCTGTCCAGGGTGTCCCGGGGTCAGGACACGGCGAATATGCCCGCGACGCCGAGGATCACCATCACCAACACGGCCACCAGCGCACCCCGCTCACTCTCCACCGCCTGCTCGCGGTACTCGGTCGCGGAGTTCGTCGTCTCGCCGGGCATGGTGTGGCCTCCTCGGTTGTTCGCGTCGCGTCTGCTCGGTGTGCCGGCGGTGCCGCCGGGTCGGGCGCGGTGCCGGCCGGCGTGCGGACCTCCGGCGGGGGTCCTACCGTGAGGACGTGGTCGACCTCGGGAGGGCTGGAGCGGTGGCGTTGCGGGACTGGTTCCTCACCGCACCGGAACGCGCCAACCCGGTGTCTGAGTTACCCGTCTGGACCAGCGGAAACCTTGCCGAGCCGCTAATTCACGGCGCCGCCTACTTCGACCGGCTGGTCGACGAGGTGAGCGCGCTCGATGCCGGTGACCACCTCTGGTTCACCGACTGGCGGGGCGATCCCGACCAGCGGCTGCGCCCGGACGGCCCGACGGTGGCCCAGCTGTTCGCCCGGGCCGCGCAGCGCGGGGTGGTCGTCAAGGGCCTGATCTGGCGGTCCCACCTCGACGCGCTGGCCTACAGCGAGGAGGAGAACCGCGACCTCAGCGAGGCCGTCTCCGCGGCCGGCGGCGAGGTGCTGCTCGACCAGCGCGTCCGCCGGGGCGGGTCGCACCACCAGAAGCTGGTGGTGCTGCGGCACCTCGGCGCGCCGGAGCGGGACGTGGCGTTCGCCGGCGGGATCGACCTGTGCCACAGCCGGCGGGACGACGCCGCACACCGGGGCGATCCGCAGGCGGTGCGGATGTCCGCCCGCTACGGTGACCGGCCGCCCTGGCACGACGTGCAGCTCGCGCTCCGTGGCCCGGTGGTCGGGGCGCTGGACACGGTGTTCCGCGAGCGGTGGACCGACCCGATGCCGCTGGACTCGGAGAACCCGACGGCCTACCTGCGGGACCGGCTGCGCGGGGCGGACCTGCGTCCCGACCCGCTGCCCGAGCGGCCGGCCGACCCGCCACCCCGCGGACCGCACCACATCCAGGTGCTGCGCACCTACCCCGCCGTGCGGCCCCGGTACTCCTTCGCCCCGGACGGCGAGCGCACGGTGGCCCGCGGCTACACCAAGGCGGTCCGTCGGGCCCGCCGGCTGATCTATCTGGAGGACCAGTACCTCTGGTCCCACGAGGTGGCCGAACTGTTCGCCCGGGCCCTGCGCGACAACCCGGACCTGCACCTGGTGGCGGTGGTTCCCCGATACCCCGATGTGGACGGTCGGCTGGCGTTGCCGCCGAACACGGTCGGCCGGGAGCAGGCGCTGTCGCTGTGCGAACGGGCGGCGCCGGACCGGGTGCACGTGTTCGACCTGGAGAACCACTCCGGCGCGCCGGTGTACGTGCACGCCAAGGTCTGCGTGGTCGACGACGTCTGGGCCAGCGTGGGCAGCGACAACTTCAACCGCCGGTCCTGGACGCACGACAGCGAGCTGTCCTGCGCGGTGCTGGACGAGACCCGCGACCCGCGGGAGCCGACCGACCCGGCCGGCCAGGGCGACGGCGCCCGGGTCTTCGCCCGGGAGCTGCGGTTGCGGCTGTGGCGCGAGCACCTGGACCGGGACCCGGACGGCGGCGGGGACGCGGACCTGCTCGATCCGGCCGACGCGGTCGCGGCGATCACCGCCGCCGCCGACGCCCTGCAACGGTGGTACGACACCGGCCGGGTCGGTCCCCGTCCCCCGGGGCGGCTGCGCCCGCACCGGCCGGAGCGGCTGCGCTGGTACACCCGGGCCTGGGCGCTGCCCGCGTACCGGCTGGTCTACGACCCGGACGGCAGGCCGCTGCGGGCCCGTCGGGCCGGCACCTGGTAGACCCCGGGTGAGCGGTCACCGCCGCGCTGCGGCTTCACCCGCTCCACCCCCGCGCCGGGGTGCACCGGGTGGCCACCGGGGTAGGCGCTGAAGCCGCCGGGATAGGCGAACGAGGCGCGCGGCGCGTAGAACCCGAAGCCGATGGTGAGCGGGTTGGCCGGCCGCAGCGCGTAGCTGGGGTGGCCCGGTTCGAGGAACTCCACCGACTCGATGACGAACGGGGTGACCGGTTCGGCGATGTACGGGTACACCGAGCTGAGCAGTTGGCCGTCGCGGGCGGTGAAGTAGCGGTGGTGCCCGCTGCTGATCAGGCTGCCGGTCTCCCCGACCTGGCACCGGGCCCGGATCAGCGGCACCCCGTCGATGTCGGTCTCGGCGACCAGGTGGCCGCCGTGCACGTCGATGGTGGTCCGGCCGAGCACCGCCGGGGCGCCCCGGGCGGCGCCGTACTCGCGCACCCGCTGGCTGGAGGTCACGTACTGCGTCCACCAGCCGCCGGGGCTGGTGCCGCCGGGCGCGTCCACCCCGCTCAGTGACACCCCGAGATAGGTCAGCGAGTACGCCCCGAAGCCGGACGTCTGGGTGTCGTCCTCGACCACGTACTGGTTCATGAAGACCTGTCGGTCCGGTCGGGGGCGCAGGCCCGGCGGAACCAGCGCCGCGACCGCCTCGGGGTCGGCCGGCAGCCAGCTGAAGTAGAGCGCACGGCTGTTGACCACGAGCTGGGGAGCGGCTGGATCGAGCACGACGCCTCCGAACCGGACGGGTAACAGCGACGCTAGGCCGGTCCCGTCGACGGGACAACGACGGAAAGTCGACACTCCTGCCGACATGTCGGGTTGCCGGCTGCCCGGTCGGCGCATCGTGGTGGCCGAGCGGTCGGACGGCGGCGGATGTCCGGACGGTGGCCAAGTCGGACGACCGAACCGGTAATCGCCCTCACAATCACGCAGAGTTCTGTCCGCTTCGCTCCCTTGATGGCGGAAAATTACTTAAGTACATCGTACTTTCGGCTAGCTTTGGCCAAGCCGATCAGGCTAAGGTGAGTCCCGAACGGCCCATCTGAAGCTAAACCAAAGCGTCACGTCTCATATCCGCGGACGAGGTGCAGGGAGGACCACCCATGACCGCGCCAACGATCACCGAGCAGGCGACGAGCACTCCCACCGAAAAGCTCGACCCGCGAGCGCTCACCGACAGCGCCGCAGACCTGCTGAACGCGATGGCCGCACTGCCCGCCAACCACCCGTCGCGGGCCGCACTGCGCGACAAGGCGATCGAGGCCTGGCTGCCGCTGGCCAACCACCTCGCCCACCGCTACAGCGGGCGCGGCGAGCCCACCGACGACCTGGCGCAGACCGCCGCCGTCGGCCTCATCAAGGCGATCGACAAGTTCGACCCGTCCCGCGGCGTCGACTTCGCCGGCTACGCGATCCCCACCATCATCGGCGAGCTCAAGCGGCACTTCCGGGACCGCACGTGGGACATCCGGGTGCCGCGCCGGCTGCAGGAGCTGCGGCTGGCCATCTCCGACGCGAACAGCTCGCTGCTGCAGACCCTCGGCCGCTCGCCGACGGTCGCCGACATCGCCGCCCACCTCAAGATCACCGAGGAAGAGGTGCTGGAGGGCCTGGAGGGCGCCCGCGCCTACAACGCGGTGTCGCTGTCCACCCCGACCGGCGACGGCGACCGCGCCACCGAGCTGGGCGACATGCTCGGCGGCGAGGACGGCGAGTTCGAGCTGGCCGAGCTGCGGGTGGCCCTCGGCCCGGCGCTCGCCACGCTGGACGAGCGCGAGCAGAAGATCCTCACCCTGCGCTTCTACGGCAACCTGACCCAGTCGCAGATCGCCGAGCAGATCGGCGTCTCGCAGATGCACGTCTCCCGGCTGCTGGCCCGGGCGCTGACCAAGCTGCGCGGGCAGCTCGACGGCACGTACTAGAGGGGTGGTGGACGGTGGCCGGGTCGGCGGGCCCGGCCACCGTCGTGTCCGGCCACCGGGCCGCCGGGTCGGAGTGACCCGGCGGCCCGGTGCCGGTCAGCGGGGGTCCCGCCACATCGGCCAGAACGGGGTGCCGTCCGGCAGCCGGAACGGCTCACCCACCCGGTAGCCGTGCCGCGCGTACAGGTCGCGGCTGCGCTCGCTGCTCGCCTCCAGGTAGCCCGGCACGCCGTTGGCGTCCAGCCAGGCGTGGTGGTGCCGCAGCAGCGCCGTACCGAGGCCCTGCCCCTGCCGGTCCGGACGCACCGCCAGGAACGCCAGGTGGTGGTGGTCCGGGTGCGGGTGGTTGGCGGCGAAGAGCTCGTCGAGGTGGGCGAAGCGCTCGGTCCACTCACCGCAGGCCGCCGCCAGCCGGGCGGCGTAGTTCTCCGGTGGCGGCGCCGGCTCGCCGACCGAGGGGAACCAGACCGCGACGGCGGCCAGGTCCGCGCTGCCGTGGACCAGGCCGTGCCGCATCGCGTGGTCGACCAGGATCTCGAAGTGCCCGGCCAGCGCGGCCCGGCGCCGGGTCGCGTCGGGCACCAGCCACCGGGTCGCGTCGAGCACCATGAACGCCTCCGCGATCCGCCCGGCCACCAGCGCAGTCTCGGCCGGCCCGAGCCGCCGCACGGCCGCCCCGGTCGTCACCGCGGCTCCGCGCCGGCCGGGTCGGCGGCGGGGGCCACCAGCGCCGCGGTGCTCTGCGCGCCCAGACCGATCCGGGCGTACGTGTCCGGGCGGCGACGGCGCAGCACCAGCGCCCAGAGCACCCCGAGCAGGGCGGCGCCCACGTAGGCGGCGGGCACCGCCCAGCGCAGCGGCGAGTCCGGCGCCACCCCGAGCAGGGCGGCGAAGTTGTCCACCGCCAGCACCACGACCACCAGCAACGCCAGGGCGGCCAGCCCGGGGGCGACCGCCCGGCGCCAGAGCGTCTCCGCCCCGCCGGAGCGGGCGAAGAAGGCGATCACCGCGATCGAGGTGGTGGCGATCAGCAGCAGCACCCCGAAGCCGCCGCTCGTGCCGCACCAGTAGAACAGCTGCACCACCGGGTCCCAGCCGTTGGTCGCGTAGAGCACGATCACCGCGAGGCCGAGCACGCTCTGCGCCAGCGACGCCGCCCGAGGCGCCCCGGTACGCGGCGAGGTCTGCCCGAACACCGCCGGCAGCACCCGCTCCCGGCCCAGGGCGAAGGCGTACCGAGCGGTGGTGTTGTGGAAGGAGATCATCGCGGCCAGTACCGAGGTCAGGAAGAGCGCCTGGCCGATGGTGACGGCGGTGTCGCCGAGGTGCGCGCCGGCCAGGTTGAAGATCAGCCCGACGCTCTGCTCACCCGCCTCGGCGACGATCCGGTCCGGTCCCACCGCGACCGTCATGCTCCACGCGGAGAGCGCGTAGACGGCGGCGATGATGGCTACCGAGAGGTAGGTGGCCAGCGGCACGGTCCGGCGCGGGTCCTTGCTCTCCTCGCTGAACACCACCGCCGACTCGAACCCGACGAAGCCCAGGATGGCCAGCACCAGCACCGCGCCGACGCCGGGCCCGGCGAGGTTCTCCGGCGACAGGGCGGCGACGCTGACCGAGCCGCCGGCCGGGTTGGCCAGCTGCCCGAGGTCGAAGACGAGGATCACCGCGATCTCGGCGACCAGCAGCGCGGCCAGCACCCGCCCGTTGACGTCCACCCGCAGCACGCCGAGCGCGGCGACCACGGCCCAGGCCGCGAGTGCCACCACCCACCAGTCCGGGTGCGAACCGAAGAGCCGGTCCAGCACCGGCTCGGCGGCGACGCCGATGGTGCCGTAGAGCCCGACCTGGAGCGCGTTGTAGGCGATCAGGGCCACCCAGGCCGCGCCCACGCCGGCCGGCCGGCCCAGCCCCCGGGAGATGTACGCGTAGAACGCGCCCGCGTTGGCCACCCGCCGGGCCATCGCCACGTAGCCGACGGAGAAGAGCCCGAGCACCGCGGCGACCACCAGGAACGCCAGCGGGATGCCGGTGACCCCGATCACCCCGTAGCCGGTGGTGACCACGCCGGCCACCACGGTCAGCGGCGCCGCCGCGGAGAGGACGAAGAAGATCACCGAGGGGACGCCCAGCCGGCCGCGGGCCAGTGCCTCGGAAACGTTGCTCGGTCGTTCGATCGTTGTTGTCGACGGCATGGGCTGCTCCGGTTCGAGGGGAGGGGCGGGGGCAGGTGCGATCAGGGCACGCCGCGCAGCACCGCGGCGCCGACGGCCGCCTCGGTGTGCGCGACCAGCTCCTTCAGCGGCGCGGGCTGCGCCGGGACGAGCGCGCCCAACCGGTGGTGGGCGCGAGGGCCCGCGCTCCAGAGCACCTCGCGGGTCAGCCCGGCGGCGGCGATCAGCCCCAGCAGCACCGCGTCCGGCACGCTGGGCGGCTCGGGCCGTTCCAGCAGGGCACGTAGCCGGGTAGCCGGCCAGGCCGCGGCGTTGAGGTCGACCGGCTGGTAGCTGACGGTGGTGCGCAGCAGCCGCCGGCTCTCCTGGCGGCGCAGCACCCCGGCCCGGGCCAGCCGCTCCCCCACCGAGCCGACCGCGGTCTGCGCCAGGAAGCTCAGCCAGGTCCGCACCGCCTGGTGCTGGTACTCGCCGACCAGTTGGTCGAGCACCGTGTGCGCGAGCGCGTCCGCCGGCGGGCGGCGGTCCAGCACCGTGACCAGCCCGGCGGAGACGGTGAGATGTCCAGACAGGACCAGTTCGCCGAGCAGGCCGCCGGCGAGACCGAGGCCGGTCGCCGTCGGGTTGAGCCTCGCCTTGCCGCGACTGTCGTTGTGGGCGACCAGGAAGAACTCGTCGGCGATGAGCAACCGTTCCTCCCGGGCGTCCGTCCACAGTGCTCGCGACCGGGAAAGGATGCACCCACCGCAACCGCAATGCAACTCCCGTTTTCGACAGTTGCATTCCGTGCTGGCGCGACCTGCGGATCTTGTCGTGACAGACTCGGAGGGTGACCGCCAGCCCCACCGTCCGCCGCCGCCGGATCGCCCGGGAACTGCGCCAGTTGCGCGAGCGCGCGGGCATGACCCTCGACGTCGCCGCCCGGCAACTGGACATGTCGAAGAGCAACCTGTCCCGGATCGAGACCGCCCAGATCGGCATCAAGCCGCGGGACGTCCGGGCGGCGTTGGCGCTCTACCGGGTCACCGGCGCGGACGCCGAGGCGCTCATCGAGATCGCCCGCGGCGCCCAGCAGCGCGGCTGGTGGCAGAAGTACAGCGACGTGCTGCCGGACTGGTTCGAGTTCTACGTCGGATTGGAGGCGGAGGCGGCGACGCTGCGGACGTACGAGGCCGAGGCGGTGCCCGGGCTGCTGCAGACCGAGGCGTACGCCCGGGAGGTCTACCGGTTGACCGCCGGCGAGGAGGGCATCGAGCGCAAGGTCGCCGCCCGGATGCACCGGCAGTACGTGCTGCACCGGGAGAACCCGGTCGAGCTGTCGGTGGTGCTGAACGAGGCGGTGCTGTGCCGGCCGATCGGTGGCAACGCCGTGATGGCCGCCCAACTGGCCCACCTCGGCCGGATGGCTCAACTACCGAACGTAACCTTGCAGGTACTTCCCTTCACTGCCGGCGGGCACCCGGCGATGAACTCGCCGTACGTCGTGCTGACCTTCCCCGACGCCGCCGACGCCGCCGTGGTCTACCTGGAAAACCTCAGCACAGGGCTGGCTCTGGAGGAGGAGGCTCAGGTCCGCGGGTATAGCCTGGTGCACGAGGAGCTGTGCCGGGCGGCACTGCCTCCGGGGGCCTCGCTGGCCCGCCTGGAGGAGGCTTCTCGTTACTTTGCGTGACCGCCTCGGGTGCGGCACGCCGGCACAGACGAGGGGTACCGCGATGACCGCGCTCGACCTGACCCGGGCCCAGTGGCGCACCAGCACGCGCAGCGTGGGCAACGGCAACTGCGTCGAGGTCGCCGCCGCCGCCGACGGTCGGGTCGCCGTGCG
Organism: Micromonospora sp. LZ34; assembly: GCF_052981855.1. Lineage (NCBI taxonomy): Bacteria > Bacillati > Actinomycetota > Actinomycetes > Micromonosporales > Micromonosporaceae > Micromonospora > Micromonospora sp. LZ34. Next base: position 9,347 of record NZ_JBRIQN010000051.1, on the reverse strand, counting down.
GGACAGCAAGGACCGGGGTGGGCCGGTGCTGGCCTTCCCGCGGCCGGCTTGGCACGCCTTCCTCACCGGCCTGCACCGGGTACACCCCGACTGACGACCCTGGCCCGGTGCGAGACTGGGCCGTGCTCCGTGACGTGCCCCTCGACCTGCCGGTCCGGCCGGCGCTGCCGGAACTGGTGGCGGCGCTGCGCGCGACCGGGGCCGGGGTGCTGGTGGCGCCGCCGGGCACCGGGAAGACCACGCTCGCCCCGCTGGCCGTGGCCGACGAGGTGTCCGGTCGGGTGCTGGTCGCCCAGCCGCGCCGGGTGGCCGCCCGGGCCGCGGCCCGCCGGATGGCCGCGCTGCTCGGCGAGCGGGTCGGCGACCGGATCGGGTACGCGGTGCGCGGCGAGCGGCGGGTCGGCCCGCACACCCGGGTCGAGGTGGTGACGACCGGGCTGCTGGTGCGCCGGCTGCACCACGATCCGGAACTGGCCGGCACCGGCGCGGTGCTGCTCGACGAGTGCCACGAGCGGCACCTCGACGCCGACCTGGCGCTCGCCTTCACGGTCGAGGCCCGCGCCGCGCTCCGCCCGGACCTGTGGCTGCTGGCGATGTCGGCCACCCCGGAGGCGGACCGGTTCGCCGCGCTGCTCGGCGGTGCGCCCGCCCCGGCGCCGATCGTCCGGGCTCCGGCGGCGCTGCACCCGGTGACCCGGATCTGGGCCCCGCCACCCCGGCCGGTGGTCGCGCCCGGCGCCGGTCCGGTCGACCGGGCGCTGCTCGACCACGTCGCGGCCACCGTCCGGCGGGCGCTGCGCGAGCGCGACGGGGACCTGCTGGTCTTCCTGCCCGGAGCCGGCGAGATCGCCGCCGTCACCGCCCGGCTGGCAGACCTGCGCGACGAGGTGGCGGTGCTGGCGCTGCACGGCCGGCAGCGGGGCGCCGAGCAGGACGCCGCGCTGCGCCCGGCCGACCGGCGCCGGGTGGTGCTCGCGACCGCGGTGGCGGAGAGCAGCCTGACCGTGCCCGGGGTGCGGGTGGTGGTGGACGCCGGGCTGGCCCGGGTGGCCCGGACGGATCTGGCGCGCGGACTCGGCGCGCTGGTCACCGTGCCGGTGTCCCGCGCCGCGGCCACCCAGCGGGCCGGCCGGGCCGGCCGGGAGGCGCCCGGGTACGTCTACCGCTGCTGGTCGGCGGCGACCCACGAACGGTTGGCCGCCCAGCCGGCGCCGGAGATCGCCACCGCCGACCTGACCGGGTTCGCGCTCGAGCTGGCGGCCTGGGGGCGGCCGGACGGCGTCGGGCTGGCCCTGCCCGACCCGCCGCCGGCGGCGGCGCTGGCGGTGGCCCGGGAAACCCTGGCCGCCCTCGGCGCGGTCGACCCGGACGGCCGGATCACCGACCGGGGCCGGGCGATCGCCGCCGTCGGCACCCACCCAAGGCTGGCGCGGGCGCTGCTGGACGGCGCCGACCGGGTCGGCGCGGACCGCGCGGCCGAGGTGGTGGCGCTGCTCGCCGAGGACACCGTGGCCGGGCCGGGCGACGACCTGGCCGCCGCCTGGCGCCGGCTGCGCGCGGGCGCCGATCCCGGTGCCACCGCCCGCTGGCGGGCCGAGGTACGCCGGCTGCGCGCCGCCCTGCCCGTCGCACCGACCGCAGCGGGCTCGAGCGCGGGCCGGGAGGACCCGGCGACCAGGCGGGCCGGGGCCGACCGGGAGCGCCCTTCCGCCGGGCGGGGCGGCGCGTCGACCGGACGGGGCGCGCCGGGAGTCGGCCGGGACCGGCTGCCGGACGACCTCGCCGCCGGGCTGCTGGTCGGGCTGGCCCACCCGGAGCGGCTGGCCCGGGTGCGCCGGCCGGGCGGCTCGGCGTACCTGATGACCAGCGGGACTGCCGCGGAGCTGACGCCCGGGTCGGCGCTGGGCGGGTCCACCTGGCTGGCGGTCGCCGTCGCGGACCGCTCCCCCGGTGCGCCGACCGCCCGGGTGCGGCTGGCCACCCCGCTGGACGAGACGACCGCCCGGGAGGCGGCCGGCCCGTTGCTGCGCACCGAGCGGGAGGTCGCCTGGTCCGGCGGCGACGTGGTGACCCGCGAGGTGGTCCGGCTCGGCGCGGTCGAGCTGGTCGAGCGGCCGCTGGCCCGACCCGACCCGGAGGCGGTCACCGCGGCCCTGCTCACCGGGCTGAGCCGCACCGGCCTCGGCCTGCTGGACTGGACCCCGGCGGCCCGGGCGCTGCGCGAGCGGTTGGCGTTCTGCCGGCGGGCGCTCGGCGCGGACTGGCCGGACGTGACCGACGAGGCGCTGCTCGCCGCCGCCCCCGGCTGGCTGGGGCCGGAACTGGCCACCGCCCGGCGCCGGGCCGACCTGGCCCGGGTGGACGTCGCCGCGGCGCTGCGCCGGCTGCTCCCCTGGGCGCAGGCGGCCCGGCTGGACGAGCTGGCCCCGGAGCGGATCACGGTGCCCAGCGGCTCCCGGATCCGGGTCGACTACGCCGACCCGGCCGCGCCGGTGCTCGCGGTGAAGCTCCAGGAGACCTTCGGCTGGCGGGACGCGCCGCGGATCGCCGACGGCCGGGTACCGGTGCTGCTGCACCTGCTCTCCCCGGCCGGGCGCCCGGTGGCGGTCACCGCCGACCTGGCGTCGTTCTGGAGGTCCGGGTACCCGCAGGTGCGGTCGGAGCTGCGGGGCCGCTACCCGCGCCACCCCTGGCCGGAGGACCCGACCACCGCCGAGCCCACCCGGCGCACCGCCCCGCGCCGCCGCTGAACGGGCTGGTCCGCCCGCTCCGCGCCGCTCACTCCTCCACCACGTCGGCGATGACCACGGTGACGTTGTCCGGCCCGCCGGCGCGCAGCGCCAGGTCGATCAGCTTCCGGGCGCACTCGGCCCGGTCCGGGTGGCCCGCGAGCACCTCCGCGATGGTGTCCGGCCGGACCACGTTGGAGAGCCCGTCGCTGCACAGCAGCCAGCGGTCGCCGGCCCAGGGCACCATCGTGGCGTACGTCGGGGAGACCTCGTCGCCCTGCAAAGCCTGGGTGACCACCGCCCGGCGGGGGTGGCTGCTGGCCTGGTCGGGGGTGATCAGTCCCTGGTCGACGAGCATCTGCACGTAGGTGTCGTCCCGGGTGATCTGCTTGAGCACCCCTTCCCGGAACAGGTAGGCCCGGGAGTCGCCGACGTGGGCCAGGGCCAGGCAGCTGCCCGTCCGGGCAAAGAGCAGGGCGGTCAACGTGGTGCCCATGCCCTGCCGCTCCGGATCCTCGCTGACCGCCTGGCGGATCCGCGCGGTGGCCAGCTCGATGCCGCTCTGCAGCGCGGCCACCAGCGCGTCCTCCGGGGTCTCCACGTCCAGCGGAGCGACGGCGTCGATGGTGATGGCGCTGGCCAGGTCGCCGGCCGCCATCCCGCCCATGCCGTCAGCGACGGCGACCAGCCAGGTCCCGGCGTGCAGGGCGTCCTGGTTTCCGCTGCGGATCAGCCCACGGTCGCTCGTTCCCACGGAACGCAGCTTCAGGGTCATGGGAGGCAGCCTGCCAGGAGAAGGGCGCAGTTGTCTCTAGGAGATCAGGACGGCCGGGCGTGGCGCGGCGAATCTCACTGCCGGCGGGACCGGTGGTCCATCAAACAGGATCGATTGACACGGCGGCCGGGCGCTGGAAACATCGAGCCGATGGCTGGGAGCGCTCCCAGCTCACCACCACCGTGCACCTCCGTCCCCGCCGTCCCGGAAGGACACCCCGTGACGCCATCCCGACGCCGCCTCGCGTTGCTCGCCGCGGCCACCACCCTGGCCCTGACCGGCGCCGGCGCCGGCGCGGCCCAGGCCGATCCCCCGCCCGACGCCCCCGAGCAGATCGACAACGGCGACTTCAGCGCCGGTGTCTCCCCCTGGTTCTCCTACGGCACCGGCCCGCTCGCGGTGACCGACGGCCGGCTCTGCGCCACCGTCCCCGCCGGGCTGGCCAACCCGTGGGACGCCGGCATCGGCCAGGACGGGGTGCCGCTGCTCGCCGGCGCCGAGTACACCCTCGGCTTCGACGTCTCCGCCACCCCCGGCAGCGCGGTCACCGCCGTGCTGCAACTGGGCAGCGCCCCCTACACCACGTACGCCAGCGTGACCGCCACCGCCACCGGCACCGCCCAGCGGGTCGAGAAGACCTTCACCGCGCCGGCCGACAACCCGAGCGCCCAGCTGATCTTCCAGGTGGGCGGCAGCGCCGACGAGCAGACCGTCTGCCTGGACGACGTGTCGCTGCGCGGCGGCGAGCCGCCCGCGCCGTACGAGCCGGACACCGGCCCGCGGGTGCGGGTCAACCAGGTCGGCTACCTGCCCGGCGGGCCCAAGCACGCCACCGTGGTGACCGGGGCGACCGACCCGCTGCCCTGGGAACTGCGCTCCGCCGCCGGCACCGTGCTGGCCACCGGCAGCACCACCCCGCGCGGGCTGGACGCCGCCTCCGGGCAGCACGTGCAGACCCTCGACTTCTCCGCGTACCGCACCCCGGGGGCCGGGCTGACCCTGACCGTCGACGGCGAGACCAGCCACCCGTTCGACATCTCGGGCACCCTCTACGACCGGCTGCGCGCCGACTCGCTCCAGTTCTTCTACGCCCAGCGCAGCGGCATCGCCATCGACGGCGACCTGATCGGCCCCGAGTACGCCCGCCCGGCCGGGCACCTGGGCGTCGCCCCCAACCAGGGCGACACCGACGTGCCCTGCCAGCCCGGCGTCTGCGACCACCGGCTGGACGTGCGCGGCGGCTGGTACGACGCCGGCGACCACGGCAAGTACGTGGTCAACGGCGGCATCGCCACCTACCAGCTGCTGAACACCTTCGAGCGGACCAAGACCGCGCCCACCGCGGCCGGCGGCGCGGCGCTCGGCGACGGCAGCCTGCGGGTGCCCAAGCGCGGCAACGGCGTGCCGGACATCCTCGACGAGGCCCGCTGGGAGCTGGAGTTCCTGCTGCGCATGCAGGTGCCGGCCGGCGAGCCGCTCGCCGGGATGGCCCACCACAAGGTGCACGACCGGAACTGGACCGGGCTGCCGCTGCTGCCGCACGAGGACGCCCAGCCCCGCGAGCTGCATCCGCCGTCCACCGCGGCCACCCTCAACCTGGCCGCCACCGCCGCCCAGTGCGCCCGGCTCTACGCCCCGTACGACGCGGCCTTCGCCGCCCGCTGCGCCACCGCGGCCCGGACGGCGTACGCCGCCGCCGAGGCCAACCCCACCCGCTACGCCGACCCGCAGGACGGCAACGGCGGCGGCGCCTACAGCGACGGCGAGGTCAGCGACGAGTTCTACTGGGCCGCGGTGGAGCTGTACCTGACCACCGGCGAGCAGCCCTACCTGGCCGACCTGACCGCCTCCCCGCACCACACCGGCGAGGTGTTCGGGGCGCAGGGCTTCGGCTGGGCCAGCACCGCCGCGCTCGGCCGGCTCGACCTGGCCACCGTGCCGAACGGGTTGCCCGCCACCGACCTGGCACGGGTGCGCGCCTCGGTGACCGCCGCCGCCGACCGCTACCTGGCGACCCTGGGCGGCCAGGCGTACGGGCTGACCATGTCGGGCGACCGGGGCAGCTACTTCTGGGGCGCGAACAGCAACATCATCAACAACGCGGTGGTGCTGGCAACCGCGTACGACCTGACCCGGGACGCCCGGTACCGGGACGGCGCGGTGCAGGCGATGGACTACATCCTCGGCCGCAACGCGCTGAACATCTCTTACGTGACCGGCTGGGGCGACCGGGCGGCCCGCAACCAGCACAGCCGGATCTTCGCCAACCAGCTGGACCCGGCGCTGCCCAACCCGCCCGCCGGATCGATCGCCGGCGGCGCCAACGCCAACCTGGAGGATCCCTTCGCCGCGCAACTGCTCGCCGGCTGCGCCCCGATGTTCTGCTACGTCGACGACATCAACTCGTACGCGACCAACGAGGTGGCGATCAACTGGAACTCGGCGCTGGCCTGGATCGCCTCGTTCCTGGCCGACCAGGGCGACGCCGGGGCGGTGCCGGCGCCCACCTGCGCGGTCACGTACACCAACTACGGCACCTGGCACGGCGGCGCCGGCTTCACCGCCCAGGTCACCATCCGCAACACCGGCCCGACGGCGGTGCAGGGTTGGACCGCCCGGTTCGCGTTCACCGGCGACCAGAAGGTGCGCGAGGCGTGGCTGGCCAAGGTGACCCAGGCCGGTGCCACGGTGACCGGCCGCAACGAGTCGTACAACGCCCGGATCAACCCGGGCGGCACGGTGACCTTCGGGTTCAACGCGGTGACCGGCGGCGGCGCCAACCCGGCACCCGGCCTGATCACCGTCAACGGCGCACCCTGCACCGCCGGCTGAGGTGCCCCGGCGCGGGCGACCGCGCCACTGCCAGGACGTGGTGGCCTCCGGTCGAACCGGAGGCTGCCACGTCCCGGAGTTGTCGGCCCCCGCCGGCCGGGCTCCCGGACGTCGCCCCGACGTCGCCGGCCAGGGCACGCCGGGTGATGGCGCTGGGCGCCTACCGTCTAGGCATGGGCGCGACGGCGTGGATCCTGGTCGGCGTGGTGGCGGGGACGTCCGCGGTGGCGGTGGCGCTGGTGCTGCTGAGGTGGCGCCGGCGGGCGACCGCCGGGCCGGACGCCGCGATGCAGATGGCCCGGTGGGCGATCCGGCAGAACCGGCGGGCGCAGCAGCGCCGCCGGTCCCGGGTCAACATCCGCGGCAAGGGGTACGGCGGGAGCGACGGCCAGGCCATCGACGCCGGCGTCGCCAGCGATTCCGGCGGGGCCCCCTGACCGGCCGGTGGCGCGTCAGCCGAGCGGCAGGGCCTTCATGAACGCCTGCTCGGTCTTGACCTCCCGGTAGCCACGCCCCCGATAGAAGCCGTGTGCCGCGAGCCGCTCACTGCCGGAGAGCACCCGCACGGTGTGAACGCCCTGCTGGAGCGCCCACCGCTCGGCGGCTGCCACCAGGGCGCTGCCCACGCCCCGGCCGTGCTGGTCGGCGGCGACCACGAGCCCGGCGATCTCCATCCGGTCGCCGTGCAGCACGCTCGTCGTCCGGCAGGCGTGCAACCAGCCGAGCACCCGCTCGGCGTCGGCGGCGACCAGCACGACGTGCCCCGCCGACAGCCCGGCCAGGCGCCGCCCGACGTCCTCCGCCTCGACCCGGTAGCCCAGCTCGCCGCTGAGCCGGGCGATTTCCGACGCGTCACCGGCCGCGGCCCGGCGCACCTCCACAGCTGACATGGCTCTCCCTGTCCGGCGCGGCATGTGACGACCGTCGCCTCGCCGGGGACCGTAACACCGCCGGTGCCGCCCGCTACCGTCGAGCCGTGATCGGCCGAAGACCGGCATCCCGGCCGGGATGAGCCGCTGGGCGGGGTGGCCGCTGCCACCGCCCGGGCGGCTGCGCACTCTGGCGCTAGCCACCCTGGCCAACACGGTTGGCTCGGGCCTCTGGCTGGCCGGCTCGGCGCTCTACCTGACCCGGGTCGTCGGGCTGAGCCCCACGTCCGTCGGGATCGGACTGACCGTCGCCGGGCTGGTCGGGCTGACCGCCAGCGTGCCGCTCGGCGCCCTGGCCGACCGGCGTGACCCGCGTACGCTGCGGGCGCTGCTGCAGGTGCTCCAGGCCGCCGTCGCCGCGTCGTACCTGCTGGTCGACTCGTTCGCGGTCTTCCTGCTGGTGGCGACCCTGGACGCGCTGCTGCTCGCCGGCAACCTGGCCGTCCGCGCCGCGCTGGTCGCCGCGGTCGGCGGGCCCGAGGGGCGGGTGCACGCCTTCGCCACCCTGCGCGGGGTGGCCAACCTGGGCATCGCGCTCGGCGCGGGGCTGGCCGGGTTCGCGCTGGCGGCGGGCACCCCGGCGGCGTACCACCTGCTGGTGCTCGGGAACGTCGTCACCTATCTGGTCTCGGCGGCGCTGGTGCTGCGGCTGCCCGGGTATCCGCCGGCCGCGGTGCCCGCCGGCCGGCGGCGGCCGGCGCGGGCGCTGCGGGACGGGCGGTTCCTGGCGGTCAGCGCCGCGTCGGCGGTGCTCTCCCTGCACTGGGTGGTGCTCACCCTGGTGCTGCCAATGTGGGTGGTGACCCGCACCGGCGCCCCGCCGACGACGGTCTCCGCGGTGCTGCTGGTCAACACCGTGCTCACCGTGCTGTTCGCGGTCCGGTTCGGCCGGGGTGCCGACCGGGCGGCGCCCGCGGCCCGGACCATGCGCCGCGCCGGCCTGGTGCTCGCCGCGGCGATGCCGCTGTACGCCGTGACCGCCTTCCTGCCCACCGGGGCGGCGGTCGCGGTGCTGCTGCTGGCCACCGTCGGCTACACGGCGGGCGACCTGTGGCACGGCACCGCGGGCGCCGGGCTGGCCTACGACCTGGCCGCCCCGGAGGCGGTCGGCGCCTACCAGGGTGTGGACGGGCTGCTCGCCGGGCTCGCCCGGGCGCTTGGCCCGGCCCTGCTGACCTGGGCGGTGCTCGGCGGCGGCACGGCCGGCTGGCTGGCGCTGGGCGCCGTCCTCGCGGCCACCGGCCTCGCCGTGCCGCCACTCACCCGACGCGCCCTGGCGCACCGCCCCGGCGGGGGCGCCACCCCGGACCCGGCAGCCACCGCGGACGGCACCCCGGATGCGGTCACCACCGGGAACCCGGCCGGGCCCGCTCCGGCCGCCGGCGCGGCCCTGCCGGGGCCGCGCGACGACCCGGTGCCCGAGCAGGACGCGGGGCCCAGCCATCGACCGGCACCGCTGTAGCAGCATGACGGTCATGACCGACCAGCGGAGCCTGACCCTGCGCCCCGGCGGGCCGGCGGACGCGCCGGCCGTGCTGCGGCTGCTCGACGACGCCACCGCCTGGCTGGTGGCCCGGGGCCGGACCGGCCAATGGGGCACCGAACCGGCCTCGACCGATCCCCGGCGCGTCGCGCAGGCCGACGCCTGGGCCACCGGCGGCGGGCTGTGGCTGGCCGTCCTCGGCGAGCGGCCGGTCGGCGCGCTGGTGGTGGGCGCCGCCACCGAGTACGTGCCACCGGCCACCGAGCCCGAGCTGTACGTCAACCTGCTGGTCACCGACCGGGCGCACGCCGGGCTGGGGATCGGCGGCCGGCTGCTGGCGCACGCCGCGGAGCTGGCCCGCGAGCGCGGACTGGGCCTGCTCCGGGTGGACTGCTACGCCGGTGGGGACGGCGCCCTGGTCCGCTGGTACACCCGGCAGGGCTTCACGCCCACCGACCCGTTCACCGTCGAACGCCCCGGCCGTCCGCCGTGGCCCGGCCAGGTCCTCGCCCGCCGGCTCGACTGACTGTGAGGCTGGCTTGGTCGGTCCGCAGGTGATGGGCTGATGGTCGGCAGCAGTGGGCGTGACTCTTCGTCTG
>NZ_JBRIQN010000050.1:0-43099 GCF_052981855.1 Micromonospora sp. LZ34 | reverse complement strand
GGTGTTTGATAAGTCGATAGAGTTACGGCGGTCATGGCGGAGGGGAAACGCCCGGTAACATTCCGAACCCGGAAGCTAAGCCCTCCAGCGCCGATGGTACTGCACTCGGGAGGGTGTGGGAGAGTAGGACACCGCCGGACAATCTTCCAGTCGAGGGCCGCCCCATCCGGGTCGGCCCTCGACTGCGTAGCGCCTCAGGTGGCGCAATGAGGAAGGATGTACCTGTGAGTTCAGGACCGCAGGGCGGAGATCGTCCGCGTCGCTACGACGACCGCCCGGGTGGGCGCGACGACCGCGCCCGTGACGACCGGGGCGGCCAGGGCGGCGGCGACCGTCGTGAGGGTGGCTTCCGCGGCCGGCGTGACGGTGACTTCCGTCCGGGCGGCTACCGGCGGGACGCCGGCGACCGCGACGGTGGCTTCCGCGGCGGTGACCGCCGCGAGGGTGGCGCGCCGCGTGAGGGTTTCCGCGGCGGTGACCGCCGTGAGGGCGGGTTCCGTGGTGGCGACCGTGAGGGTTTCCGCGGCGGTGACCGCCGCGAGGGTGGGGCGCCGCGTGAGGGCTTCCGCGGCGGCGAGCGCCGTGAGGGTGGCTTCCGTGGCGGGGACCGTGAGGGCTTCCGTGGTGGCGACCGCCGCGAGGGTGGCGCGCCGCGTGAGGGTTTCCGCGGCGGTGACCGCCGTGAGGGCGGGTTCCGTGGTGGCGACCGTGAGGGTGGCTTCCGTGGTGGCGACCGCCGTGAAGGCGGCTTCCGTGGTGGCGACCGCCGTGAAGGCGGCTTCCGTGGTGGCGACCGTGAGGGTGGCTTCCGTGGTGGCGACCGCCGTGAGGGTGGCGCCCCGTTCCGCGGTGGCGAGCGCCGTGAAGGTGGGGACCGTGAGGGCTTCCGCGGCGGCGAGCGTCGTGAAGGCGGCTTCCGTGGTGGCGACCGCCGCGAGGGTGGCGCGCCGCGTGAGGGCTTCCGCGGCGGTGACCGCCGTGAAGGCGGCTTCCGTGGTGGCGAGCGTGAGGGTTTCCGCGGTGGCGAGCGCCGCGAGGGTGGCTTCCGGGGCGGCGAGCGTCGTGAGGGCGGTGCGCCGCGTGAGGGCTTCCGGAGCGGGGAGCGCCGTGAGGGTGGCTTCCGGGGCGGCGAGCGCCGCGAGGGCGGTGCGCCGCGTGAGGGCTTCCGTGGTGGCGAGCGCCGTGAGGGTGGTGCGCCGCGCGAAGGTTTCCGGGGCGGCGAGCGCCGCGAGGGTGGCTTCCGTGGTGGCGAGCGTCGCGAGGGCGGTGCGCCGCGTGAGGGCTTCCGGAGCGGGGAGCGTCGCGAGGGTGGCTTCCGGGGCGGTGACCGTCGCGAGGGCGGTGCGCCGCGCGAAGGTTTCCGTGGTGGCGAGCGCCGTGAGGGTGGCGCCCCGCGCGAGGGTTTCCGCGGCGGGGAGCGCCGTGAGGGTGGTTTCCGTGGCGGCGAGCGTCGTGAAGGTGGCTTCCGGGGCGGCGAGCGCCGTGAGGGCGGGTTCCGTGGTGACCGCGAGGGCGGATACCGGGGCGGGGACCGTCGTGACGAGCAGCGGGAGCGTCCCGAGGTCGGGGCGGGCGAGCGCGCCCCCGCGCTGCCCGACGAGATCGTCGCGGCCGACCTCGACAAGGACGTCCGTGCCGAGCTGCTCTCGCTGGCGAAGCCGGTCGCGGAGACCGTCGCCCGGCACCTGGTCGCCACCGGTCAGCTGATCGACGAGGACCCGGCCGAGGCGCTCGCGCACGCGCTGGCCGCCCGGCGGCTCGCGTCCCGCATCGCCGCGGTCCGGGAAGCCGTCGGTCTGGCCGCGTACCACGCGGGCGAGTGGCAGACGGCGATCGCCGAGCTGCGCACGTACCACCGGATGTCCGGGCTGCAGAGCCATCTGGCCGTGCTCGCGGACTGCGAGCGGGCGCTGGGCCGGCCGGAGCGGGCGATCGACCTGTTCCGCGGCGCGGACCGGGAGAAGCTGGACCAGGGCACCGCCATCGAGCTGCTGATCGTGGCGGCCGGCGCCCGGGGCGACCTGGGGCAGCAGGACGCCGCGGTGGCGATGCTCCAGGTCCGCGAGCTGACCGCCGACGAGACCGAGCCGTGGACGGCCCGGCTGCGGTACGCGTACGCCGACGCGCTGCTGGCGGTCGGGCGGCGCGAGGAGGCCCGTGAGTGGTTCTCCCGGGCCGCCGACGTGGACACCGAGGGCGAGACCGACGCCGCGGAGCGGCTGCTCGAACTCGACGGCGTGGTGATCGAGGGCGACGAGGAGGACGAGGAGTCGGCGGAGGAGATCGCCGCCGGCCCGGGCGCCCCGGGCGCGGTTCCAGCCACGCCGGACGCGGACCTCACCGGCGACGCCACCGACCTCGCCGACGCCGCCGAGCGGCGCGACACCGCCACCGATATCGACACTCGCCCGGACGAGCGCGGCAGCGAGCGGCCCGACGGCGACACCGCCGAGCGGTCGGACGTCGACGCCGAGGTGTGGCGGGACGAACCGCTGGCCGCCGAGGTGCCGACGGACGACCTGGCCGAGGACGAGCTGACCGAGGCCGAGGCGCAGTCGGTGGCCACCGCCGGCGACGCGGAGTTCCGGGCCGGGGACGCCACCGCGCTGTTCCGGGCGGCCGACGAGGGCGCCGGACTGAGCGTGGACCCGGCCACCGGCGGGACCGGGACGGGCGAGGCGGAGTCGGACCGCCGGTGACCGCAGGGGAGCGGCTGGTCGACGGGTACGCCCTCGTCGTCTTCGACCTGGACGGGGTGATCTACCTGATCGACCGGCCGATCCCCGGCGCGGTCGACGCGGTGACCCGGCTGCACGGCGAGGGGCGGCTGGTGGCGTACGCCACCAACAACGCCTCGCGCCGCTCCAGCGAGGTCGCCGACCTGCTCACCGGCATGGGCGTGCCGGCCCGGCCCGAGGAGGTGCTGACCTCCTCAGCGGCCGCCGCCGAGCTGCTGCGCGACCGGTTCCCGGCCGGCGCCGCGGTGCTGGTCGTCGGCGCCGAGGCGCTGCGGGCGGAACTGCGCGCGGTCGGCCTGACTCCGGTCGCCACGGCGGAGGAGAACCCGGTCGCGATCGTGCAGGGGTACGGGCCGCAGGTCGGCTGGGCGGACCTGGCCGAGGCGGCGGTTGCCGTACGCGGCGGGGCGACCTGGATCGCCACCAACACCGACCGGACCCTGCCCAGCGGGCGGGGTCCGCTGCCGGGCAACGGGGCTCTGGTCGCCGCGCTGCGCACCGCGCTCGACCGGGACCCGGACGTGGTGGTCGGCAAGCCGGAACCGGCGCTGTTCGCCACCGCCGCCCGCCGCGCCGGCGAGGGGCGGACGCTGGTGGTGGGCGACCGGCTGGACACCGACATCGAGGGTGCCCAGCGGGCCGGCCTGGACAGCCTGCTGGTGCTCACCGGGGTCAGCGACGTGCCCGAGCTGCTTGCAGCCCCGGCGCGGCGCCGCCCCACGTACGTCTCGATGGATTTGACCGGGCTCTTCGACCCGGCGGCCGTGGTGCGGGTGCCCGGTCCGGCGGACGCCGCCGGCTGGTCGGTGGCGGACCGCGATGGGGCGCTGGAGCTGTCCGGCGCGGGCCGTCCGCTGGACGCGCTGGCGGCGCTCTGCGCGGCCGCCTGGTCCGCGCCGCGGCCGGCGCCGGTGCGGGCCGCTTCGGCGGAGGCGAGCCGGGCGCTGACCGCGCTCGGCCTGGCCGGCTGAGGGCCCGCCGGGCGTACCCGGAGGGCGCGCAGGGTGGCCGGAGCGCCGGCGGTCAGAGCAGCTTGCGCAGCTTCATCAGGTCGAACGGGCTCGCCTTGATCGACACCCGGCGGGACGCCACCGCCCGGGTCACGTCCAGCTCGCCGCGGACCAGGGCGACCAGGTCGTCGCTGCTGGTGCTCAAGGCGATCTTGGCTTTCGGGTCGTCGCCGTCGGTCAGCCCGACCAGGCGACCGTCGGTGATGCGGCCGTGGAACGCCGTGTCCAGGTCGGTGATCCGACAGGCCAGCGTGCGGTCCAGGTCGACCCGTTCCCGCACCGTCTCCGCGTTGCGGTCCAGCCGGTCGGCCAGGTCCTGCAACGCCTGTCGGCACTCGTCCACGCTGGCCACGTCGCCCCCTCACCGCTCGCCACGCCGTCCCCGGCACCGTACCGCACAGGGTGCTCCGCCGGGCCCGGTAGCGTGACACCTGCACACCTCCACCCCGCGGAAGGACTCAGGCATGCAGGACGCGTGGCGCGCCTACCTCGAGCTGGCCATGGGCCTGACGGAGGCGCCCCGGAAGAAGGCCCAGGACGCCGTCCGCCGGCTCGTCGGCTCCGGCGGGGCGACCGCCGCCCAGCTCCAGGGACTCGCCGAGGAACTCCTCTCCACCGGCGCCGCCAACCGGGAGGCGCTGACCAAGCTGGTCCGGTTCGAGGTCGACCGCACCCTCGGCGCGGTGGGTCTGGCCACCGCCGACGAGGTCGCCGAGCTGACCCGCCGGGTGCACGAGCTGGAGCGCCAGCTCCGCGAGGCCAAGGGCGCCGCCCCGGCCGGCCCCGCGCCGCAGCCGCCCGCCCCGGCCGGACCGGCCGCGGCGACTCCCGGCGCCGCGCAACCGGGTGCCGCGGAACCGGCCGCGCCGACCAAGGCGGTGGCCAAGAAGGCGGTGGCGAAAAAGGCGGTGGTCAAGAAGGCCGTCGCCAAGAAGGCCGTGGTCAAGAAGCCGCCGGCCACCGTCACCCCGATCCAGGACGAGGCCGGCCAGGCAGAGCCGGCCGGGCCGGTGAAGAAGGCGCCGCCGCGCAAGCAGCAGCCGGGCGGCGCCGAGTGAGGCCCGCGCCGACCCGCCGGGGTCCCCGGTGACCGGCCCGGTGCGCCCCGGCCCCCCGCCCGGCGTCCGGCCCGGCCCCCCGCCGGGCGTCCGGCCCGGCCCCCCGCCGGGCGTCCGACCCGGGCCGCCGCCCGGCCCGCGCCCCGGACCGCCGCCGCGCCCGCCGGTGACCGACGACCTCGACGAGGTACGCCATCCCGCCGTGGACGCCGCCGTACAGGCGATGATCAACGCGGCGGGGCTGCCCCCGGCGGACCAGATCGCGCAGTACGAGGCGGCCTACGAGACGCTGCGGGAGACCCTCGCCACCATCGACCAGGCCTGAGGAAGACCGGAGAACCACCCATGGCACGTCGTAACCGGCTGGACGCCGAGCTCGTCCGCCGCGGCCTGGCCCGATCCCGGGAGCAGGCCGCCGCGCTGGTCGAGGCCGGCCGGGTGCAGCTGCGCGGGGTGCCGGCCCGCAAGGCGGCCGCGATGGTCGACCCGGCCGACCCGCTGCTGGTCACCGGGGAGGATCCCACCTCGGAGTACGTCTCCCGAGGCGGCCACAAGCTGGCCGGCGCGCTGGCCGCGTTCGGCCCCGGGCTGCGGGTCGCCGGCCGGCGCTGCCTCGACGCCGGCGCGTCCACCGGCGGCTTCACCGACGTGCTGCTGCGCGCCGGCGCGGCCGAGGTGGTCGCCGTCGACGTCGGATACGGCCAGCTCGCCTGGCCGCTGCGCAACGACGCCCGGGTGCGGGTCTTCGAACGCACCAACGTCCGTACGCTCACCCCGGAGGCCGTCGGCGGGCCGGTCGAGCTGACCGTGGCCGACCTGTCGTTCATCTCGCTGCGGCTGGTGCTGCCGGCGCTGGCCGGCTGCACCCGCCCCGACGGCGACCTGGCGCTGATGGTGAAGCCGCAGTTCGAGGTGGGCAAGGAGCGGGTCGGCCCGGGTGGGGTGGTCCGCGACCCGGCGCTGCGCGCCGAGGCGGTGCTGGAAGTGGCGGCCGCCGCGGCGCAGCTGGGCCTGGGTCTCGCCGACGTCGCCGCCAGCCCGCTGCCGGGGCCGAGCGGCAACGTCGAGTTCTTCGTATGGTTACGCCGGGACGCACCGCCGGCCGACCCGGAGCGGGTGCGGGCCGTGGTGACGGCCGGGCCGGGCGGCCCGGCGGCGTCCGGCGACGTGCCGGACGCGGCGACGGAGGAGGTGGCCGGGTGAACGCGGTCGCGAGCGGCGTGGACGCGCGGGGCCGGTCCGCGGTGCGGGCGGAACGGACGGTCCGGTGAGCCGGACCGCCCTGCTGGTGACGCACACCGGCCGCCGGCGCAGCACCGAGCACGCCCGCGCGGTGGCGGCCGACCTGATCGCGGCCGGCTTCGAGGTGCGGGTGGTGGCCGAGGAGGCCGACGACCTCGACCTGCCCGGGGTGATCCCGGTGACCGGCCCGAAGGCCGCCGAGGGCGCCGAGATCGTCTTCGCCCTCGGCGGGGACGGCACCTTCCTGCGCGCGGCCGAACTGGCCCGCCCGGCGAAGGTGCCGCTGCTCGGCATCAACCTCGGCAAGGTCGGCTTCCTCGCCGAGGCCGAGATCGACGACCTGGACAGCGCGGTACGCGACGTGGTCGCGCGCAACTACACCGTGGACGAGCGGCTCACCCTGGACGTCACCGCCGAGTTCGACGGTGGCCCGACGATCGAGTCCTGGGCGCTCAACGAGATCAGCGTCGAGAAGGGAGAGCGGGCCCAGATGCTCGAACTCCTCGTCGACGTGGACGGCCGGCCGCTGTCCCGCTACGGCTGCGACGGGGTGGTCTGTGCCACCCCCACCGGCTCCACCGCGTATGCGTTCTCCGGCGGCGGACCGGTGGTGTGGCCGGAGGTGGAGGCGCTGCTGCTGGTGCCGATCAGCGCGCACGCGCTGTTCAGCCGCCCGCTGGTCACGGCGCCCACCTCCACCTTCGCGATCACCGTCGACCCGTTCACCACCCTCGCGGTGCTCAGCTGCGACGGCCGGCGGGTCTACGACCTGCCGCCCGGGGCGCGGGTGACGGTGCGGCGCGGGGCGTTGCCGGTGCGCATCGTCCGGCTGCGGGCCCGCCCCTTCACCGACCGGCTGGTGGCCAAGTTCGGGCTGCCCGTGCACGGCTGGCGGG
The DNA here is from genome assembly GCF_052981855.1 of Micromonospora sp. LZ34. NCBI lineage: Bacteria > Bacillati > Actinomycetota > Actinomycetes > Micromonosporales > Micromonosporaceae > Micromonospora > Micromonospora sp. LZ34. Next base: position 36,155 of record NZ_JBRIQN010000050.1, on the reverse strand, counting down.
GCTCCCGCCGCTGACCCGCGACCATCCGTTCCCCGCGGCCCGGTTGTGGCCGGCGGGCGCTCCCGGGTGAACACCGGGTCGACAACCGCCTCCTCGCGCGTGTCCACCTGGCGACATGTCGCCGGTGCGGCGCACCGCGGCTAGTGACCACACGACGATCTCCGTCGCAGACTCCGATCGGTCGGCCCCCTCGGGCGCCGGCCCTGGAGTAGAGGAGCGCATCGTATGCACTGGCCCCCACGCTGGCTCGCCGCCGGCGCGGTCGGCGCGCTGGTGGTCGGACTCGCCGCCCCGGCGTCCGCCGCCCCGCCCGCCCGACCCGCCGGTCCCACCCCGGGTACCACCCCCGCCCCGGGCTCCGCGCCGGTCCGCATCACGCTGATCACCGGTGACCAGGTCGACCTGACGCAGGCGGCACCCGGCCGGGTCGCCGCCACCGTTCGCCCCGGCCCCGGCCGGGAGCGGATCATCTTCCAGAGCATCGCGGTCGACGGCGGGCTGCGGGTGCTGCCCAGCGACGTCGTGCCGTACCTCTCCGCCGGGGTGCTCGACCCGGACCTGTTCGACGTGCAGGAACTGGCCGCCGACGGGTACGGCGACGCCGACCAGGGCGCGCTGCCGCTGATCGTGCGTTACCAGGAGCCGGCCGCCGGGCGGGTGCGTCCGCTCGCCGGGGCCACCGAGGCCCGCCCGTTGGAGAGCATCAACGGCGCGGCGCTGCGCGTCGGCAAGGGCGACCTCGGCGGTCTGTGGACCGCGCTGCGGGACACCCCGGCCGGTCGTACCGCCACCGCGGGCCCGGCCCGGCTCGGCGCCGGCATCGCCCAGATCTGGCTGGACGGCCGGGTCCACGCGGACCTGGAGCACAGCGTGCCGCAGATCGGCGCACCGACGGCCTGGGCGGCCGGCCGGGACGGCGCCGGCGTGCAGGTGGCGGTGCTCGACACCGGCGCCGACGACACCCACCCCGACCTGGCCGGCCGGATCGCCGGCAGCCAGGACTTCTCCGGCAGCGGGAGCGCCCGCGACGGACACGGCCACGGCACCCACGTGGCGGCCACCATCGCCGGCGGCGGCGCCGCCTCCGACGGGCTGCGCAAGGGCGTCGCGCCCGGCGCGAAGCTGCTGGTGGGCAAGGTGCTCGACGACGGCGGCAGCGGCTACGAATCGGCGATCATCGCGGGCATGGAGTGGGCCGCCCACTCCGGCGCCAAGGTGGTCAACATGAGCCTCGGCGGCGGCCCGACCGACGGCACCGACCCGATGAGCCAGGCCCTCAACGACCTGACCGCGGAGACCGGCGCGCTCTTCGTGGTCGCCGCCGGCAACGAGGGGGCGGCCCGCACCGTCGGCAACCCGGGCGCGGCGACCGCGGCGCTCACCGTCGGCGCGGTGGACCGCGCCGACGAACTGGCCGACTTCTCCAGCCGTGGCCCCCGGCTCGGCGACAACGGCCTGAAGCCGGAGATCACCGCGCCGGGCGTCGGCATCGTCGCCGCCCGCGCCGCCGGCACCACCATGGGCACACCGGTGGGGGAGGCGTACACGACCGTGTCCGGCACCTCGATGGCCACCCCGCACGTGGCCGGCGCGGCCGCCATCCTCGCCCAGGAGCACCCGGACTGGACCGCCGGGCAGCTCAAGGACGCGCTGGTCAGCACCGCGAAGGGCAACCCGAAGCTGACCGTCTTCGAGCAGGGCGGCGGCCGGGTCGACGTGACCCGGGCGCTGGGCCAGCGGGTGTACGGCTCGGCCACCGCCGACTTCGGCCGGCTGACCGCCGGTGCCGCGGCGGAGCGGACCGTCACGTACACCAACGGCACCGCGGCCGCGCAGACCCTGCGGCTGGCCCTGGAGCTGCGCAACCTGGACAGCGGCGCGGCCGAGACCGACGGCGTGTCCGTCGGCTCCACCGAGGTGACCGTGCCGGCCGGCGGCAGCGTCGCCGTGCCGCTGCGCGCCGACCCGGCGAAGCTGGACCGGGGCCCGCACGGCGGCTGGCTGGTGGCCACCGGCGCGGACGGCGTCGCCGTGCGCACCGCGGTCGGGCTCACCCTCAGCGGCCCGCTGCACACCGTCACCCTGCGCGCGCTGGACCTGGCCGGGCAGCCCGGCCTGGCGCCCGTCGTCACCCTCTTCGGCGAGCACCCGGAGTCCGACGCGCTCGGCTGGCTGGGCGGAGGCGACTGGCAGGTGCAGGTCGAGGAGGGCCCGTACCTGCTCCAGGGGCTGATCGAGCACGGCGCCCCGCTGGACGAGCAGATCACCCTGGTCACCGACCCCGAGCTGATGGTGGATCGGGACCTCACCGTGGTGCTCGACCCGCGCAAGGGGACCCCGGTCCGGATCGAGACGCCGAAGCCGGCGGAGCAGCGGTCGTCGATCAGCTTCTACGAGCACCGGATCTTCGGCAACGGCCGGCAGGTCGACCACGGCGTGATGACGTTCAGCACCATCCAGCAGGTGAACGTCACCCCGACCCGCCCGGTCACCCGGGGCGAGTTCGAGTTCTCCTCCCGCTGGCAGTTGGTCAAGCCGATGGTGGACGCCACGGTCAGCAAGGTCGCCGGCCCGCTGGACATCAACCTGCTGCACCAGTCCCCGGCGCCAACCGGCCGGCGCAAGCTGCCGCTGGTCTGGGCCGGCACCGGGACCGCCGCCGAACTGGCCCGGGCCCGGGGCGCCGCGGCGCTGCTCGTCACCGACCCGGAGCGCTCGGAGGAGGAGCAGGTCGCCGCGGCCGCCGCGGCCGGCGTGGCGGTGGCGCTCATCGTCCGTCCGGCCGACTGGAGCGCGTGGACGGTCTGGAACCCGGCCGGCGACCGGCTGCCCATCCCGGCCATGGTCGTGGCGCACGACGACGGCCAGCGCATGATCGCCGCGGCGAAGACCGGGCGCGCGACGCTGGACCTGACGCTGACCGTGGACAGCCCCTACCTGTACGACGTGTTCCAGGTGTCCAAGGGGCGGGTGCCGGAGCGGATCGTGCACACGGTGACCGCCGACAACACCGCCGAGGTGACCGCGCGCTACGGCGACACCGGCGGTTTCGAGTGGGCCACCGAGCAGCGGTTCGGCTGGCGTCCCTGGCAGGAGTACTCCTGGAACGACGACCAGCGGTTGGTGCGTACCGGCACCACCCGGCAGGAGTTCGTCAGCGCCGGGGACTCGTGGTGGCAGCAGCGGGTGCTGCACCGACTCACCTGGTCCTGGGGGCGACTGCTCGGCGGGCTCATCCAGCAGTCCCGACGGTACGCGGCCGACGACCGGGAGACCGAGACCTGGCACGCTCCGGTGGTCCGGCCGGCCGTGCCGGCCGCCGGCGGGGCACCCGTGCCGAGCCGCACCGGTGACACGCTGGACCTGCGGGTGGCCGAGTTCGTCGACGCCGACGGCCACCACAGCGCGGCCGGCGGCAGCGAAGAGCCGGACACGGTCGAGGCCCGGCTCAGCCGCGACGGCCAGCAGATCGCCGACCTCTCCGGCGGCTGGGCGCCCGTGCCCACCACCCCCGGCGCGGCGCGCTACCGGCTGGACCTGACCACGCAGCGGTCGTCGGACGAGTGGCGGTGGGCCACCCGGACCGAGACGGCATGGCAGTTCAGCTCGGCCCGTCCGGCCGGTGACGGCGCGCAGCCGCTGCCGCTGCTCCAGGTGGACTACCGGGTGCCGGCCGACCTGCGGGGCGAGGTGTCCGGCAACCGGGGACACCGGCTCGGCCTGACGCTGCGCCAGCCGGCCGGCGTACCGGCTCCGACCGGCACCAGCCTGCGGGTGGAGGTGTCGTTCGACTCCGGCGCGACCTGGCGGTCCGCGCCGGTGGAGGGGTCCGGCACCCGGTACACCGCGCTGGTGCCGGCCGGCCGGGGTCCGGTGTCGCTGCGGGTGCACGCCACCGACCGCGCCGGCAACGTCGTCGACCAGACCGTGATCGACGCGTACGGCCTGCGCTGAGGCGGGCGGGGCGGGACGGCCGACTCGGCCGTCCCGCCCCGTGCCGGCGACGCCGGAGGACTCCGGTGGCGGCGACAGCGGGCCCGGTGGCGGCTACCCTCAGAGCCAGCCGCGCCGGGCGGCCTGGTAGGCCAGCCCTGGTCGGGTGTCCACCCCGGCGGCCGTCATCAGGTCGGCGAGCCGGCGTTGCACGGTACGCCGGCTCACCCCGAGCTGGGAGGCGATGGACTTGTCCGGCACCCCGGCCACGAAGAGCGAGAGCAGCCGGACCTCGTCGGCGTCCGGCAGATAGCCGTCGGCCACGCCAGCCGGCGCGGCGGCCGACCGCAGCGGGGTCGCCATCCGCCAGTAACTCTCGAAGAGGGCGAGCAGCGCGTCGAGCAGTTGGCTGCGGCCGATGACCGCGGCGCTCGGCTCGCCGATGTCCCGGTCCGGCACCAGCGGGCAGATCGCCGTCCGGGCGTCCACGATGGCCAGCCGGACCGGCAGCCGGTCCAGCACCCGGGCCTGCTCGCCGGCGCGTACGCCCTGCTCCACGTCCGCCAACGCGCCCGGTTCGAGGAGCATCTCCCGCTCGTAGATGGCCCGGTAGCGCACCCCGCGAGCCAGCGCGTCGAACTCCTCGACGTTCTCCGAGCCGGGCATCGTCAGCGGGTTGGCCCGGCAGAACCAGAGCACCTCGGTGCGCGCCGAGTTCTGCGCGTCGCGCAGCCGTTCCCGGAGCGCCCCGGGGCCGGTGATCACCTCGACCAGGTGGTCGGCGTCGTGCCGGCGCAGGCCGGCCCGGTACTCCTCGGTCAGCCGGGTGACCGCCACCCGGGCGGCCTCCAGCGCCTCCTGGCGGCGCAGCAGCGCCTCGCCGAGCGCGACGTCGGGTGCCAGCGGCCGCAGCGGCCCGTCCGGGTCGGGACCGGTCGGCAGGACCAGCCCCTTGACGCGCAGGGTCTCGAGCTGGGCGACGACCTCGGCGCGCGGGCGGCGCAGCCGCCGGGCCAGCTCGTCGACCCGCGCCACAGTGAGCTGGACGAGGCAGCGGTACAGCTCCTCCTCGCCCGGGGTCAGGCCGATCACGTCCAACACGGGGCTGAACTGTACGACCCCGCCGGGCACAGCACGACCCACCCCGGCGTCGCCGGCTGGTCAACTGGCGGGGGCCGCGTCTACTGTCGGATGCTGTGCTGGAAGAGCTGCGCATCACCGGACTGGGCGTCATCGAGGACACCACGCTGCCGTTGACCGGCGGGATGAACGTCATCACCGGCGAGACCGGTGCGGGCAAGACCATGGTGGTGACCGGCCTCGGCCTGCTCTTCGGCGGCCGGGCCGACGCCGGGCGGGTGCGGGCCGAGCCCGGCCGCGCCGCAGTGGAGGGGCGGCTGCGGCTGACCGGCCGGGTCGCCGCGACGGTGCACGCCCGGATCACCGACGCCGGCGGCGAGCCGGACGAGGACGGCTCGCTGCTGCTCAGCCGCACGGTGACGGTGGAGGGGCGGTCCCGGGCCCACCTGGGCGGCCGCAGCATGCCGGTGTCCATGCTCGGCGAGGTCGGCGAGCAGGTGGTGGCCGTGCACGGCCAGTCCGACCAGCTGCGGCTGCTGCGCCCGGCCGAGCAGCGGGCCGCGCTCGACCGGTTCGCCGGCCCGGAGCACGAGAAGCTGCTCGAGGCGCTGCGTGAGGCGTACACCGGCTGGCGGCGGGTGGTCGACGACCTGGCCGACCGGCGGCGCAACGCCCGCGAGCGCAACCAGGAGGCCGACCTGCTCCGGCTCGGGCTCGACGAGATCACCCGAGTCGACCCGCAGCCCGGCGAGGACGACGAGCTGAAGGCCGAGGCGCAGCGGCTGGAGCACGCCGAGGGGCTGCGCACCGCGGCGCAGCTGGCCCAGCAGTGCGTCGCCGGTGGCGTGGAGGCCGCCGACGACACGCCGGACGCCACCGCGCTGCTCGGCACCGCGCGGCGCACTCTCGAGGCGCAGGCCGGCACCGACCCGGCGCTGGGCGAGCTGGCGGCGCGGCTGGAGGAGGCGGCCACCCTGGTCGCCGACGTCTCCGCCGAGCTCTCCGCCTACCTCGCCACGCTGGATGCCGACCCGGCCCGGTTGCAGGCCGTCTACGAGCGCCGGGCGGCGCTGCGGGCGCTGACCCGCAAGTACGCCGACGACGTGGACGGGGTGATCGCCTGGGCCGAGCGGGCCCGTACCCGGCTGTCCGATCTGGACACCTCCGACGAGCTCCTCGACGAGCTGGACCGCGAGGCGCAGCGGCTGGCCGGCGAGGTGGCCGACCTGGCCGCCCGGGTGTCGACCTCGCGCCGGGAGGCGGCCACCCGGTTCGCCGAGCAGGTCACCGTCGAGCTGGCCGGGCTGGCCATGCCGCACGCCCGGATCGACGTGGCGGTGCTGCCCCGGCCGGCCGGGCGGGCCGAGCCGACGTTGCCGGTCAACGGGGTCGAGGTCGGCCTCGGCCCGGACGGCGGCGACGAGGTCGAGCTGCGCCTGCTGGCCCACCCGGGCGCGCCGGCGCTGCCGCTGCAGCGCGGCGCCTCCGGCGGTGAGCTGTCCCGGGTGATGCTCGCCATCGAGGTGGTCTTCGCCGGCTCCGGCGGCCCGCCCACGCTGGTCTTCGACGAGGTCGACGCCGGGGTCGGCGGCCAGGCCGCGGTGGAGATCGGCCGGCGGTTGGCCCGGTTGGCCCGTAGCCACCAGGTGCTGGTGGTCACCCATCTGCCGCAGGTGGCCGCGTTCGCCGACCGGCACCTGGTGGTGGCGAAGGACACCGGGGGCGCGGTCACCACCAGTGGCGTGCGGGTGGTGGAGGACACCGAACGCGCCCGTGAGCTGGCCCGGATGCTGGCCGGTTTGCCGGATTCGGATCTGGGTATCGCCCACGCCGAGGAGTTGCTCGCGGTGGCGGCCCGGGAAAGGCGGCCGTGACACCGCCGATTGTGACCACAGGCACACCGGGTTGCGCCCCGGTGTGCTTCCCTGGGTAGGCGGCCCTGCTCAGGCATGTCGCGACAGCAAACCCTGCCTCACATGCCAGGATGGTCACGATGCGTCTACCCACGTTGCGCCGGACCCGGCACCCGGAACCGGGCCGGATCGTCGGCACCGCCCGCCTCGATCGCCGCACGAAGCGGCTGGTCGGGCGGCTGCGCCCCGGCGACATCGCGGTCATCGACCACGTCGACCTGGACCGGGTCGCCGCCGACTCGCTGGTCGCGGTCGGCGTCGCCGCGGTGCTCAACGCCAAGCCGTCCGTCTCCGGCCGCTATCCCAACCTCGGCCCGGAGGTGCTGATCGGCGCGGGCATCCCGCTCCTCGACGACCTGGGCGAGAGCATCTTCGAGCAGATCCGCGAGGGCGACACCGTCCGGATCGAGGGCAACACGGTGTTCGTCGGCGACGAACCGGTGGCGCACGGCAGCCTGCAGGACGCCGAGACGGTCGCCAAGGCGATGGCCGACGCCCGGGAGGGCCTCTCGGTGCAGTTGGAGGCGTTCGCCGCCAACACCATGGACTACCTCAGGCAGGAGCGCGACCTGCTCCTCGACGGTGTCGGCGTACCGGAGATCCAGACCCAGATCCAGGGCCGGCACTGCCTGATCGTGGTCCGCGGCTACGACTACAAGGCCGACCTGGACGTGCTGCGCCCCTACATCCGGGAGTTCAAGCCGGTCCTCATCGGCGTCGACGGTGGGGCGGACGCCCTCGTCGAGGCCGGCTACACCCCCGACATGATCATCGGTGACATGGACTCGGTCACCGACGACGTGCTGCGCTGCGGCGCCGAGGTGATCGTGCACGCCTACCCGGACGGTCGGGCGCCCGGGCTGGCCCGGGTCACCGGGCTGGGCGTACCGGCGGTGACCTTCCCGGCCGCCGCGACCAGCGAGGACCTCGCCATGCTGCTCGCCGACGAGAAGGGCGCCTCCCTGCTGGTCGCGGTCGGCACCCACGCCACCCTGGTGGAGTTCCTCGACAAGGGTCGCGGTGGGATGGCCTCGACGTTCCTCACCCGGCTCAAGGTCGGTGGCAAGCTGGTCGACGCCAAAGGTGTCAGCCGGCTCTACCGGCAGAGCATCTCCGGCTCCTCGCTGCTGCTGCTGGTCCTCTCGGCGGTCGCCGCGATGGCCTCCGCCGTGGCGGTCTCCACCGTCGGCAAGGCGTATTTGGGTGTGGTCTCCGAGTGGTGGGACAATTTCGTGTTCCAGCTCGGCCAGCTCTTCTAGCTCCCCGACCGATCAAGAGGCTGCAAGCGTGATCAATTTCCGCTACCACGTGGTGTCCCTGACCGCGGTGTTCCTGGCGTTGGCGATCGGCCTGGTCGTCGGCACGGCCGCCCTCAACGGCCCGGTCGCCGACTCGCTCAAGGAGAACGTCAACGCGCTGCGCAAGGACAACCAGCAGATGCGCCAGGCGTACAACAACCTGGAGCGGGAGCTGGAGATGGAGGAGGACTTCGCGGCCGAGATCGCCCAGGTCGTCCTGCCGGGCCGGCTCACCGGCAAGCGGGTGCTGGTGCTCAGCCTGCCCACCGGGCGCGACCACACCGAGGGCGTGCTGAAGATGCTCCAGCTCACCGGGGCGGACATCACCGGCCGGGTCGACCTGCAGGACAAGTTCATCAACCCGGACAACAACAACAACCTGCTGGAACTGGCCGTCACCGCGGCCCGCCCCACCAGCGCGCCGACCTCCGGCCTGCCCGGCAACGGGCACGGCGTGGAGACCTCCAGCGCGCTGCTGGCCAGCGTGCTGCTCGACCGGTCGCCCGGCGCGACCCCGGTCAGCGAGGCCGACCGGCGGGCGGTGCTCGCCGCGTACAGCAACGCCGGCTACCTCACCACGGAGGAACGGGTGACCGGGGCGGCGGAGGCCGTGGTGGTGGTCAGCGGGCAGCCGTACGTCGACAAGGACTCCGCCAAGAAGGACGAGTCGGTGGTCAAGGTCGCCGAGCAGTTCGACCGCACCGGCGCGATCGTGGTCGGCGGCAACGGCTCGGCCGGCGGCAACCTGGTGGCCATCGTCCGCGGCGACCCGGTGCTGACCCAGACCATCTCCACCATCGACAACGCCAACACGATCCAGGGCCAACTGGTCACCAGCCTGGCGCTGGTGCAGCAGCTCAACGAGAAGAAGGCCGGGCAGTACGGCGTCGGCGACAATGCCGCCTCGCTGCTGCCTAGACTGCCCCAGTGAACGAAGGACGTGCCCGGGTGTCCGGCCTGCCGGCCGCGCTCCGGCTCGGGCGGGAGCGCGGCGGCGCGACGCCCGCCGCCGAGTGGAGCGGGGGAGCGGCGTGAGCCTGCTGGGTCGACTGCTGATCGCCGGGGCCGGTGCGGCCGCCGCCCGGTACGCGCTGCGCGAGGTGCGTACCGCGCCGGTCGGGCCGGCGCTGGACCGGACGAACTTCCGCGGCCGCACGGTCAGCCTGGCCGCCGGCCCGGCGCTGGCCCTCGGCGCGGCCGGGGCGGGCGCGTTCGGCGCCACCAGCGCCTCCTCCGGCGCCGCGGCACTGGTCGCGGGGGTGGGTGCCGGGGCGGTCGGGCTCTACGACGACGTGGTCGGCGCGCGGCCGGAGCAGAAGACCGCCAAGGGTTTCGCCGGGCATCTCGCCGCGCTGCGCGAGGGGCGGGTCACCGCCGGGCTGATCAAGATCGTCGGAGTGGGCGCGGCCGGCCTCGGCGCCGCCGCCCTGCTCGCCACCGACCCCCGGGTCGCCGCCCATCCCCGCCGGCAGCGCCACCGCGCGCTGGGCCGCGGCGTGGACGTGCTGCTCGGCGCGGGCGTGGTGGCCGGCACCGCCAACCTGCTCAACCTGCTCGACCTGCGCCCCGGGCGGGCGCTGAAGTCCGGCCTGCTGCTCGGCGCACCGCTGGCGCGCGGCCCGCACGGCGGGATCGCCGCCGGCGCGGTCGGCGCGGCCGCCGGGCTGCTCCCCGACGACCTCGGCGAACGGGTGATGCTCGGCGACAGTGGCGCGAACGGGCTCGGCGCGCTGCTCGGCGTCGCGCTGGCCGCCCGGACCGGCCCGGTCGGCCGCGCCGGCGTGCTCGCCGTGCTCGCCGGTCTCACCGCCGCCAGCGAGAAGGTCAGCTTCACCCAGGTCATCCAGCGCACCCCCGGGCTGCGTGAACTCGACGCACTGGGCCGTCGCGCCGACTGACGTGACCACACCGGCACCCCTCGCCGGCGCCGGCCGGTTGGCCGGAGCAGCCGCGCTCATCGCCGTCCTCACCGTGCTCAGCCGGCTGGCCGGCTTCGGCCGTACCGCCGTCTTCACCTGGACGCTGGCCCCCACCGATCTCGGCGGCACGTACGTCGTCGCCAACCAGGTGCCGAACTTCATCTTCGAGATCGTCGCCGGCGGGGCCCTGGCCAGTCTGGTCGTGCCGCTGCTGGCCGGGCCGGTGGCGGCGGGAGACCGCGCGACCGTGGCCCGGACCACCGGCGCCCTGCTCAGCTGGACGCTGGCCCTGCTCGTGCCGCTGTCGCTGCTGGTGGTGCTGCTCGCCGGGCCGCTGGTCGGGGCGCTCGGCGAGGGCCTGACCGCCGCCCAGCAGCACAGCGGCGAGCGGATGCTGCGGGTCTTCGCTCCGCAACTCCCGCTCTACGGGGTGGGCATCGTGCTCACCGGCGTGCTCCAGGCGCACCGCCGGTTCGCCTGGCCGGTGATCGCGCCGCTGCTGTCCAGCATCACCGTGATCGTGGTCTACCTCGGGTTCACCGCGGCCGAGGGACGGCTGAGCACGGTCACCGACGTGAGCCGCGGCGGGGAACTGTTGCTGTCGGCGGGCACCACGCTGGGCGTCGTGGTGCTCTCCCTGTCACTGCTGATCCCCGTCCGCCGGCTGCGACTCGCACCGCGATTCGGGTTCGGCTTTCCCGCCGAGGCCCGTGCCCGGGTGGGCGGGTTGGCGGTGGCCGGGGCGGTGACGGTCACCGCCCAGCAGGTCGCGCTGATCGTCAGCCTCAACCAGGTCACGTACGGCGCTGCCGCGAACCCGGGTGTCTACAACCTGGCTCAGGCCGTCTACCTGCTGCCGTGGGCGGTGCTCGCGGTGCCGCTGGCGGTCGCCGCGTACCCCACCCTGGTGGCGGCCCGGGCCGCCGGCGACGAGGAGGGCTACCGCTCCACGTTGGCCCCGGCGGTCCGCGGGGTGCTGCTGTTCAGTTTCCTCGGCGCCGCGGCGCTGATCGGCACGGCCGTCCCGGTCGGCCATTTCTTCTTCGACCCCCCAGCGGCGTCCACGGCCGCCGGGGCGATCGCGGGCTTCGCTCCCGGACTGCTCGGCTACGGGCTCTTCGCCCTGCTGAGCCGCGCGCTGTACGCCCGGGGCGAGACCCGGGCGGCGACGAGCGCGATCGCGGTCGGCTTCCTGGTGGTGCCGGCGGCGGCGCTGGCTTTCGGCGCGCTGCTGCCGCTGCGGGACCGGGTGCCGGCCGTCGCCCTGGCGAACTCGGTCGGGATGCTTGCCCTGGGCGGGCTGCTGCTCGTCGCGGTGCGCCGCTCGGCCGGGCGCCCCGCGCTGGCCGGGGCCGCCCGGGCCGGAGCGGCCGGGTTGCTCGCCGGTGTGCTGGCCGCGGTGGCCGGGGCGGCGGCGGCACACTGGCTGACGGCCGCCCAGGACGGGACCCCGACGACATTCGCGGCACTCGTGCAGGGCATGCTGTCCGGAGTCCTGGTCGGCGTGGTGTTCCTCGCCGTGGCCCGGCTGGCGGACCGGCGGGACGTGCAGCCGCTGCTCGCGGGGGTGCTGCGCCGGCTCGGCCGGGGGCGTCGGGCCGGCGGGGGGCGGCAGGACGACGTACCCCCGGCGCGGGGAGACGGGAAGGAGACGGTGTCCCGGTGAGCGCGTGGCGTGCGGCCGCGGGCCCCACGGCCGGCGACGGGAGTCGTGCCCGGTGATGCGGCGCGGGACGGGTGACCGGCGGGCGGCGGTCGCCGAGCGGAGGTGGTCGTGGTGACGCAACCGGCAGGGGCGCCCGGCTGGCACGGCACGGTCGGCCTGCTGCTCGCCTCCAGCACCGGCGGGGTCGGGCAGCACGTCCGCTCGCTGGCCGCCGGGCTGGCCGCCGCCGGGGCCGGGGTACTGGTCTGCGGCCCGGCCGCGACCCAGGAACAGTTCGACTTCACCGGCGTCGGCGCCCGCTTCCATCCGGTGGAGATTCCGGCCAGCCCCACCCCGGCCGACGCGCGGGCGGTGACCGCGCTGCGCCGGGCGCTCGCCGCCGAGCCGGTCGATGTGCTGCACGCGCACGGACTGCGGGCCGGGCTGGTCGCGGTGCTCGCCCGGCCGGCCGCCCCGGTGGTGGTCACCTGGCACAACGCGGTGCTCGCCGGCGGGTTGCGCGGCAGCCTGTCCCGGCTGGTCGAGCGGATCGTCGCCCGGGGCGCCCGGGTCGCCCTCGGCGCCTCCGCCGACCTGGTGGACCGGGCCGCCGCGCTGGGCGCCACGGACGCCCGCCTCGCCCCGGTCGCCGCGCCGGCACTGCCCGCCCCGCGCCGCCGCCGGGCCGCCGTGCGGGCCGAGTTCGGCGTGGGCGCGGACCAGCCGCTGGTCGTCTCGGTGGGCCGGCTGCACCCGCAGAAGCGGTACGACGTACTCGTCGACGCCGCCGCCCGGTGGCGCACCCGGACGCCGCCGCCGGTCGTGGTGATCGCCGGCAGCGGCCCGGCCTACCTGCCGCTGGCCGCCCGGATCTCCGCCGCCCGCGCCCCGGTCACCCTGCTGGGCCACCGCACCGACGTGGCCGACCTGCTCGGCGGCGCCGACCTGGCGGTGGTGACCAGCGACTGGGAGGCCCGCCAGCTCTTCGCGCAGGAGGCGCTGCGGGCCGGCGTACCACTGGTGGCCACCGCGGTCGGCGGCCTGCCCGAGCTGGTCGGCGACGCCGCGGTGCTGGTGCCGCCGGGTGACGTGGACGCGGTCGACGCGGCTGTGCGCGCGCTGCTCGACGATCCGGACCGCCGCGCCGACCTGGCCCGCCGGGGCGCCGCCCGGGCCGCGACCTGGCCCACCGAGGCGGACACCCTGGCCCAGCTCACCGTCCTCTACGCCGAACTGGCCCTGGACGCCGCCGGTCCGGCGGCCCCGGACGCCGGTGCCCCCTCGACGGGACTCCGGTGATGCTGCGCAGACTCGCACCCGCCCTGCTCACCCTGGTCGTGGTGGCGCTCGGCATCACCGCGCTGGCCGCCCGACCGGCCGCGGACATCCCGGGCCGCACCGCCGACTACGTGGTGGTGGCCGGGGTGGCCGGGCTGCGCTGGGAGGACGTCGACCCGCAGACCACCCCGACGCTGTGGCGGATGGCCCAGCGGGGCTCGATCGGCTCGCTCTCGGTGCGCTCCGCGCACCGGCCGACCTGCCCGGTGGACGGCTGGCTGACCCTCGGCGCCGGCAGCTACGCCGCCTGGAACGGCAGCCGGCCGACCGGCGGCTGCCCGGCGGCGGCGGTCACCGTGGAACAGCCGGACGGCATCGGCGCGAACCTGCCCGACCAGGAGAGCGTCGTCCTGCACAACCAGGAGCGGCTGCCGTGGGGCACCGTGCCGGGCTCGCTGTCCGAGTCGGTGCGCTGCTCGGTGGCGGTCGGGCCGGGCGCGGCGGTGGCCGCCGCCCGGCCGTTCGGCCGGGTCGACCGGTACGCCCCGGCGCTGCCGCCGGACCCGGCCGGCCTGCTCGGCTCCTGCGTGCTGAGCATCGTCGACCTCGGCACCGTGGCCGGCGAGGACCCGGCGGCGCGGGCCGCGGCGGCCCGTGCGGCCGACGCCCAACTGGCCCGGGTGCTCGCCGCCCGCCCGCCGCGCTCCCTGGTGCTGGTGGCCGGGGTGTCCGATACCGAACAGCCGTCCCGGCTGCACGTGGCCGTCGCCGACGGGCCGGGCTGGGAGGGCGGCTGGCTCACCTCGGCGAGCACCGGCCGGGAGGGCTACCTGCAACTGGTCGACCTCGCGCCGACCGCGCTCGCGGCGCTGGGCCGGCCGCTGCCCGAGCGGCCGTTTCTGGGCCGGCCCGCGGAGTCGGTGGGCGGCCGACCGGCCGATCTGGCGACCGCGATCGCCCAGCCGGCCGACGCCGATCGGGAGGCCGCCGCCCAGCGGCGGGTCGCCGGCTGGTTCTTCACCCTGCTCGCCGCCGTCCAGGTGCTGCTCGGCGTCGCGGTGCTGCCGCTGCTGCGCCGGGCCCGCCGGCACGCCGGCCCGTACGGGCCGGAGCCGGTGTCCCGGCGGGTGGTGGCGGCGGTGGAGGTGCTGCTGATCGCCGCCGCGCTGGCCGTGCCGGCGGCCCTGCTCGCCGACGTGGTGCCCTGGTGGCGCGGCGAGCACGCGGGCGCCTGGTTCGCCGGGGTGACCGCCCTGCTGGTGGTCGGGGCGACCGCCGTCGTCCGGCTCACCCCCGGCTACCCGAACACGCTCGGCCCGCTCGGCGCGGTGGCCGGCCTGACCACGCTGACCGTCGGGCTGGACGTGGTCACCGGCGCCCGGTTGCAGCTCAACGGGGTGGTCGGCTACTCGGCCCTGGAGGGCGGCCGGTACGCCGGGCTGGGCACGGTCGGGCTCGGCGCGTTCGTCGCCGGCGCCCTGCTCAGCGCGGGCTGGCTCGCCCAGCGGGTAGGCCGCTCCTGGCGGCCGGCGGTGGTGGCGACGGTCGGCGGCACCGCCGTGGTGGTCGTCGGCAGCCCCTACCTCGGCGCGGACCCGGTCGGCGCCATCGCGCTGACCGCCGGGGTGAGCGTGGCCGCGGTGATCAGCGCCGGCGGCTGGCTGACGCTGAGCCGGCTGGCCTGGGCGACGATGGCCGGCCTGGCGGTGACCGTCGGTCTGGCGGTGCTCGACGTGCGCCGGCCCGCCCCGGAGCGGGGCAGCCTGGGCCGCTTCCTGGCCGCGCTGGGCGACGGCACCGGCGGGCTGACCGTGCACCGGTCCAGCACGGCCAACGTGGAGACCCTGGTCGACAGCCCGCTGACCGTGCTGGCCCTGGCCGGCGCGCTGCTGGTGTGGTTCGCCCTGCTCCAGCCGTGGGGTGGGCTGATGCGGTTGTTCGGCATCTATCCGGCGATCCGGGCGGCGATGGCGGGCACCGCCGTCGCGGCGGTGGTGGGCGGCGTGCTGGGCGGGTCGGCGCTGGACGTGGCCGGGGCGGCCGGCGCGCTGGTGGTGCCGATGGCGGCGCTGGCCTCGCTGCGGGTGCTGGACCACTCCACCGACCGGACCCGGCCGGAGACGGGTGAGCAGCGCGACGAGCGCCCGGGGGCCGCGTCCCCGGACGCCCCGGACGCCTCGGAAGGCCTGCCGGCCGACGCCTCGGACCCGACCGACCCGGCGCCCGCGGAGGGCCGGAAGCCGGCCGATCCGGCGCCGGACGGGCCGCCGGCGGGGGAGCCGGGCCGCGCCGCCCGGTCGTCCACCGAGGTCGCGACCTCCTGACGGGCGGGCGCCGACCCGGCGCCGACCGGCGCATACCTCGGGTGCGCCACCGGCACACCGCCGGTGAGGTGTTACCGTGGAATCCCGTGGATCGCGTGATCACTTGGCTGATCGGCACGGCGGTCTGCACGACCGCGACGGACGACACGGGAGCAGGCCTTGGCCCCTTCAGCACGGACGACCAGGCACATTTTCGTCACCGGGGGCGTCGCCTCCTCGCTGGGTAAGGGCCTCACCGCCTCCAGCCTCGGCAACCTGCTCACCGCGCGCGGGCTGCGCGTGGTGATGCAGAAGCTCGACCCCTACCTCAACGTCGACCCGGGCACCATGAACCCGTTCCAGCACGGCGAGGTCTTCGTCACCGAGGACGGCGCCGAGACCGACCTCGACGTCGGCCACTACGAGCGGTTCCTGGACCGGGCGCTCTCCGGCAAGGCGAACGTCACCACCGGCCAGATCTACTCCGCGGTGATCGCCAAGGAGCGGCGCGGCGAGTACCTGGGCGACACCGTCCAGGTCATCCCGCACATCACCAACGAGATCAAGTCGCGGATCCTGGCGATGGCCGACCCGGACGACGACGGCCAGGTGCCGGACGTGGTGATCACCGAGGTCGGCGGCACGGTCGGCGACATCGAGTCGCTGCCGTTCCTGGAGGCGATCCGGCAGGTCCGCCACGACCTGGGCCGCGACAACTGCTTCTACCTGCACGTCTCGCTGGTGCCCTACCTGGCGCCGTCGGGCGAGCTGAAGACCAAGCCGACCCAGCACTCGGTGGCCCAGCTGCGCAGCATCGGCATCCAGCCGGACGCGCTGGTGCTGCGCTGCGACCGGGACATCCCGGACAAGGTCAAGCAGAAGCTCGCGCTCTACTGCGACGTCGACCGGGAGGCGGTCACCGCCGCGCCGGACGCGCCGAGCATCTACGACATCCCGAAGGTGCTGCACCGGGAGGGGCTCGACGCGTACGTGGTGCGCCGGCTCGGCCTCTCCTTCCGCGACGTGGACTGGAGCAGCTGGGACGACCTGCTGGACCGGGTGCACCAGCCGCGCCACACGATCACCGTCGCCCTGGTCGGCAAGTACGTCGACCTGCCCGACGCGTACCTGTCGGTCAGCGAGGCGATCCGGGCCGCCGGCTTCGGCCACCGGGCCCGGGTGCAGCTGCGCTGGGTGCCCAGCGACGAGTGCGTCACCCCGTCCGGCGCGGCGGCCGCCCTGGCCGGCGTCGACGGGATCGTCATCCCCGGCGGATTCGGCGTGCGCGGCATCGAGGGCAAGATCGGCGCGGCCCGCTTCGCCCGGGAGAACGGCGTGCCGCTGCTCGGGCTCTGCCTCGGCCTGCAGTGCATGACCATCGAGGTGGCCCGGCACCTGGCCGGGCTGGACGGCGCCAACTCGCTGGAGTTCGACGAGGAGGCCAAGCACCCGGTCATCGCCACCATGGCCGACCAGGAGGACATCGTCGCCGGCAAGGGCGACCTGGGCGGCACGATGCGGCTCGGGGCGTACCCGGCGAAGCTCGCCGAGGGGTCGCTGGTCGCCGAGGCGTACGGCAACGCCGAGGTCAGCGAGCGGCACCGGCACCGGTACGAGGTGAACAACGCCTACCGCGACGCGCTGACCAAGGCCGGCCTGCAGATCTCGGGCACCTCCCCGGACGGTCGGCTGGTGGAGTTCGTCGAGCTGGACCGGAGCCTGCACCCGTTCTTCGTGGCCACCCAGGCGCACCCCGAGCTGAAGAGCCGGCCCACCCGGCCGCACCCGCTCTTCGCCGCGTTCGTGAAGGCGGCGGTGACGTACTCCGAGGCCGACCAGCTCCCGGTCGACCTGGAGGCCGCGGCGGGCGCGGCGGCCCGCAACGGCGGCTCCGCCGCCGCGAAGGCGGCGTCCGCCTCGTGAGCGCGAGGAGTGAGCCGGGTTTTGCGAGCCCCGCAGTCGCGAACCGAGGTGGCGCCGTGAGCGCGGTCGAGCACCGCTACGAGGTGCGCTCCCGGGAGGAGCGTTACCGCGGCCGGATCTTCGACGTGGTCAGCGAGGAGGTGACCATGCCGGGCGGCGGCACCGCGGTGCGCGACTACGTCCGGCACGTCGGGGCGGTGGCCGTGGTGGCGCTCGACGCCGCCGGCCAGGTGGTGCTGATCCGCCAGTACCGGCACCCGGTCGGGCGGCACCTGTGGGAGCTGCCCGCCGGGTTGACCGACGTCACCGGGGAGGACCTGGCCGCCGCGGCGGCCCGGGAGCTGGCCGAGGAGGTCGACCTGGTGGCCGGTCGGCTGGACGTGCTGGTCGACCTGCACAGCTCGCCGGGCTTCACCAACGAGCTGGTCCGGGTCTTCCTGGCCCGGGAGCTGACCGACGTGCCGGCCGAGCGGCGGCACGAGCGCCGCGACGAGGAGGCCGACCTCCAGGTGGTCCGGCTGGACCTGGACGAGGCGGTCGGCATGGTCCTGGCGGGTGAGATCACCAACGCGTCCTGCGTGGCCGGGCTGCTCGCCGCCGCCCGGGCCCGGGACGCCGGCTGGTCGGTGCTGCGCCGGGCGGACGCGCCGGTGCCGGGTTGAGCCCGGGCGCGTCCGGCTGAGTCGGGCCGGGGATTCGGCGGGGAACGTGGAAAGGGGCCGTGCGGCGTACCGCACGGCCCCTTTCGTCGTTCCGGGTCGGGTCAGTCGCGCAGCGGCCGGCCCTGCCCGTCGACGCCACCGTTGACCAGGATCAGGATGCCGTCGACGAGGCCCCAGATGCTGCCGAGGCCGCAGGTCACGATGCTCACCACGAGCTGGATGACGCCGGTCTTGGTGTCGCCCATGTAGAACCGGCCGGCGCCGAAGAAGCCCAGCAGGATCTGCAGGACGCCGGCGACGACCTTGCTCTTGTCGGAAACGCCCTGGGGATACCCGGGCTGGTAAGGAGGAGTGGTCATGAGGCGACACCTTAGTGATCGACTCTCGTCCTGTCCGCAGCGCCACCCGACGAGTGGGACGATAATGATGAAAACTGTCCTGACGGCTGAGGTGGCGTCCACCGCCGGCCGGGTAGATGCCTGACACTTCGTCAGCGTCGGCGGCCACCGGATGTCACTGTGCTGGCTCCTCGCGGGCGCCGGCGCGCCTAGACTGCCGCCGGCGGGACCGGTGGACCGCGGTGGCAAAGGGGCCGCCGTGGCACCGAGCAGTCGGGGAAGAGCGGCCCCGAAGAGAGGTGTCTGCATCGTGAAGGTCGGAATCCCACGCGAGGTCAAGAACCACGAGTACCGCGTGGCGATCACGCCGGCGGGCGTCAACGAGTTCACCCGCAGCGGTCACCAGGTCTTCGTCGAGTCCGGCGCCGGGGCCGGGTCCAGCATCAGCGACGACGAGTTCGCCGCGGCCGGCGCCAAGATCCTGGCCACCGCCGACGAGGTGTGGGACACCGCGGAGCTGGTGCTCAAGGTCAAGGAGCCGATCGCCGAGGAGTACCACCGGATGCGCGAGGGGCAGGTGCTCTTCACCTACCTGCACCTGGCCGCCTCGAAGGAGTGCACCGACGCGCTCATCGACCGCAAGGTCACCGGCATCGCGTACGAGACGGTCGAGCTGCCCGACCGGTCGCTGCCGCTGCTCGCCCCGATGTCCGAGGTGGCCGGCCGGCTCGCCCCGCAGGTGGGCGCCTTCTACCTGATGCGCACCGGCGGGGGCCGCGGCGTGCTGCCCGGTGGCGTCTCCGGCGTGTACGCGGCGAAGACCGTGGTCATCGGCGCCGGTGTCTCCGGCATGAACGCCGCGGCGATCGCCCTGGGCCTGCAGTCCGAGGTGCTGCTGCTCGACAAGAACGTCGCCCGGCTGCGTCAGGCCGACGCGATCTACCGGGGCCACCTGCAGACGGTCGCCTCCAACGCGTACGAGATCGAGCGGGCCGTGCTCGACGCGGACCTGGTCATCGGCGCGGTGCTGGTGCCCGGCGCGAAGGCCCCGACGCTGGTCTCCAACGAGCTGGTGTCCCGGATGAAGCCGGGCAGCGTGCTGGTCGACATCGCGATCGACCAGGGCGGCTGCTTCGAGGACTCGCGCCCCACCACACACGCCGACCCGGTCTACAAGGTGCACGACTCGATCTTCTACTGCGTGGCGAACATGCCCGGTGCGGTCCCCAACACCAGCACCTACGCGCTCACCAACGTCACCCTGCCGTACGCCCTGGAGCTGGCCAACCACGGCTGGCGCGAGGCGCTGCGCCGCGACCCGGCGCTGGCGCTGGGCCTGAACACCCACGACGGCCAGGTCACCTACGGCCCGGTCGCCGAGGCGCACGGCATGCGCGTCCTGCCGCTGGCGGACGTGCTGGCCTGAGCGGCGGCGGGCTGACCGGGGCACCGGACGGGGCCGGCGCGGGCACACAGCCCGCGCCGGCCCTGCTCCGTGCCGTGCGCGGCTACCTCGACCACCTCACCGTCGAGCGTGGACTGTCCGCGAACACCCTGGCGTCGTACCGCCGGGACCTCGACCGCTACGTCGCGACGCTGGCCGCGGCGGGCGTCGCCGACCTCGCCGCCGTCGATCCCGCGACGGTGGAGTCGCACCTGGCCCGGCTGCGCGCCGGCGACGACGGGCACCCGCCGCTGGCCGCCTCCTCCGCGGCCCGGGCCGCCAGCGCGGTGCGCGGCCTGCACCGGTTCGCCGTGCGCGAGGGGCTGGCCGGGGCCGACCCGAGCCGCGACGTGCGCCCGCCCACCCCGCCGCGCCGGCTGCCCCGCGCGCTGCCGGTCGCCGACGTGGTGCGGCTGCTGGAGACCGCCGGCCCGGTGGCCGCCGCCGGCGACGGCGCGCCGCTCGCGCTGCGCGACCGGGCGCTGCTGGAATTCCTGTACGGCACCGGGGCGCGGATCTCCGAGGCGGTCGGCGCCGCGGTGGACGACCTCGACCCGGCCGAGGGGACCGCCCTGCTTCGCGGCAAGGGCGGGCGCACCCGGCTGGTCCCGATCGGCGGGTACGCGGTCGAGGCGCTGCGCGCCTACCTGGTGCGCGCCCGGCCCGCCCTGGCCGCCGCCGGCCGGGGCACCCCGGCGGTCTTCCTCAACGCCCGCGGCGGCGCGCTGTCCCGGCAGGGCGCCTGGACCATCCTGCGCCGGGCGGCGCAGCGGGCCGGCCTGCCGGTCGACGGGCCGCAGGCGGTCTCCCCGCACACGCTGCGCCACTCGTACGCCACCCACCTGCTCGACGGCGGCGCGGACGTGCGGGTGGTGCAGGAACTGCTCGGCCACGCCTCGGTCACCACCACCCAGGTCTACACGCTGGTGACCGTGGAGCGGCTGCGCGAGGTGTACGCCACCGCGCATCCGCGCGCCCGCGGCTGACCGGCGGCCGCGGGCCGCCCGGGCCGGCCGCAAAGGGCGCCGGCCGACACGCCGAGCGGGTGCCGAACGCCCTGCTGGCCGGTGGCGTACAGTCGGCATCGGCGCGGACCTGGCGGGGAGATGCGACCGGGTGCGCAGCGGCGCCGCGAAGGACGTCGGTCGGCTCCGACGCCGGGTGGTCGTCGGGAGGGGGCAACGAGGACATGGCTGGCAACGGTGACCGTGCCGAGACGTGGACGTCGGAGCTCCGCGAGCAGCAGGCCGCGCTCGGCAACGACCTGGGCCCGGCGGACCCGGCCGCCTACACGATGCGCAAGCCGATCCCCGAGCCGATGCCGACCGACCGGCACGGGCCGGCCCGGATCATCGCGATGGCCAACCAGAAGGGCGGGGTCGGCAAGACCACCACGACCATCAACCTTGGCGCCGCGCTGGCCGAGTACGGCCGCAAGGTGCTGCTGGTCGACTTCGACCCGCAGGGCGCGCTCTCGGTCGGGCTGGGGGTCAACCCGCACAACCTCGACCTGTCCGTCTACAACCTCCTCATGCAGGACGACGTCACCGCCGAGGACGTCCTGATCAAGACGGACGTGGCCGGGCTGCACCTGCTGCCGGCCAACATCGACCTCTCCGCGGCCGAGATCCAGCTGGTCAACGAGGTCGCCCGGGAGATGGCCCTGGCCCGGGTGCTGCGGTCGGTCCGCAAGGAGTACGACTTCATCCTGATCGACTGCCAGCCCTCGCTGGGCCTGCTGGCGATCAACGCGCTGACCGTCGCGCACGGCGTGCTCATCCCGCTGGAGTGCGAGTTCTTCAGCCTGCGCGGTGTCGCGCTGTTGCTGGACACCATCGACAAGGTCCGCGAGCGGCTCAACTTCGATCTGGAGCTCGAGGGCATCCTAGCCACCATGTACGACAGCCGCACCACCCACTGCCGGCAGGTGCTCCAGCGGGTGGTGGAGGCGTTCGGCGACAAGGTCTACCAGACGGTCATCACCAAGACGGTCAAGTTCCCCGAGTCGACCGTCGCCGGCGCCCCGATCACCACGCTCGACCCGGCCTCGTCCGGCGCCCGCAACTACCGGCAGCTGGCCCGTGAGGTGATCGCCGCCCAGGCGGAGCGGTAGCCCGGAGTGCGGCACCAGAGCGCCGGGTCGCCCCGGCCGTGGACTACGGTCGTCCGGTGACCGCGCCGCCCCTCGACCCGCCCGCCGCGCCGGAGCAGCCGCCAGCCGCGGCCCCGCCCGGCCCCGGCGCCGCCGTGGCCGGTGCCCCCACCAGCCCCACCGCCGACGACCCGGCAGGCACTGTCGGCGCCGACCCGGTGGCCGCCGGTGGCGAGTCGGGCGCGACGTCGGAGGGCGCGGCCTCGGAGGGCGTGGCGTCGGAGGGCCCGGCCGAGGGCGGCGGGTTCACCGTCCGGCTGGCGAACTTCACCGGCCCATTCGACCTGCTGCTGCAACTGATCGGCAAGCACAAGCTCGACGTCACCGAGGTGGCGCTGCACCGGGTCACCGACGAGTTCATCGCGTACATCCGGGCCATGGGTGACCAGTGGGACCTGGATGAGGCCAGCGAGTTCCTGCTCGTCGCGGCCACCCTGCTCGACCTGAAGGCGGCCCGGCTGCTGCCCGCCGCCGAGGTCGAGGACGAGGAGGACCTGGCCCTGCTGGAGGCCCGGGACCTGCTCTTCGCCCGGCTGCTGCAGTACAAGGCGTACAAGGAGGCGGCGGCGCACATCGCCGCGCTGGAGGAGGTCGGCGGCCGGCGCTACCCGCGGGCGGTCACCCTGGAGCCCCGCTACGCCGAGGCGCTGCCCGACCTGGTGCTCGGCATCGGCCCGCAGCGACTGCTCAAGCTGGCGGTCAGGGCGATGACCCCGAAGCCGGCGCCCGAGGTCTCCATCGCCCACGTGCACATGGTGCGGGTCAGCGTCCGGGAGCACGCGGCGATCCTCACCGACCGGCTGCGCCGCGCCGGCACCGCCAGCTTCGCCGTGCTCTGCGCCGACTGCGACGCCACCCTGGAGGTGGTCGCCCGGTTCCTGGCGCTGCTGGAGCTCTACCGGGAGGGCCTGGTCGCGTTCGTCCAGGAGCAGGCCCTGGAGGAGCTGACCGTACGCTGGACCGGTCCCGCCGAGGGTAGCCCGGACCTGCACATCGACGAGTATGCCGGCACCCCGGCCGAGGACGCGGCCGCCGCCGGTGCCGACGAGCCGGCACGTACCGAGGAGGGACCGCGATGAGCAACGAGGAGCGCCGCGACTCCCTGGCCGACCAGGCCGCCGCCTGGGTCCCGCCCTGGCAGCGCCCCACCCCGCCCGCCGCCGAGCAGCTCGACCCGATTCCGCCCGCCCCCGAGCAAGCCGACCCGACCCCACCCGTCCCCGAGCAGCTCGACCCGACTCCGCCTGTAGATCTTGGAGAAAGACGGCCCCTGGAGGGGCCGGAATCATCCAAGATCTCGCGGGATCGGGAGGCAGTGTCGGGGGCGGAGGCAGTCCCGGTGCCGGAGCCGGGGACGGCCGAGGAGGTGGCGGCGGGGCAGGCCCCGGCTGAGGCGGCATCGGCAGGGGAGAGCGGCGCTGGGGGCGTACCGAAGAAGGGCGCGGGTGGGCGGCGGCGGGCGACGCTCGAGCCGGCGCCGGTGGAGCTCTCCGACGCCGAGCTGCGCGGGGCGCTGGAGGCGATCCTGCTGGTGGTCGACGAGCCGGTCAGCGAGCTGATCCTGGCCGACGTGCTGGAGCAGCCCGCCGAGCGGGTCGGCCCGATGCTGGCGGAGATCGCCGCCGGCTACACCGCGGCCGGGTACGGCTTCGAGCTGCGCCGGGCTGCCGGCGGCTGGCGGCTCTACACCCGCCCGGAATACGCCGGCTACGTCGAGCGGTTCGTGCTGGACGGGCAGTCGGTCCGGCTGACCCAGGCCGCGCTGGAGACCCTGGCCGTGGTCGCCTACAAGCAGCCGGTCACCCGGTCGCGGATCTCCGCCATCCGCGGTGTGAACTGCGACGGCGTGATCCGTACGCTGGTATCCCGCGGGCTGGTCGAGGAGTGTGGCACCGAACCGGACAGCGGGGCCTTCCTCTACCGGACGACCACGATGTTCCTGGAGAAGCTCGGGTTGAACAGCCTCGACGAGCTGCCGCCGCTGGCCCCGTTCCTTCCCGACGACGTAGAAGAGCTTGCCGATGCCACGTGATGACCATGCCCCCCGACCCGACGCGCCGGCGTTCACCGGCGCCGAGCGCCTGCAGAAGGTGCTCGCCGCCGCCGGTGTGGGGTCCCGCCGCGCCTGCGAGGACCTGATCTTCCGGGGCCGGGTGACGGTGGACGGCAAGGTCGCGCAGCTCGGCGACAAGGTCGACCCGGCGACCGCGGTGATCCACGTCGACGGCCAGCGGCTGGTCGCCGACACCCGGCTGGTCTACCTGGCGATGAACAAGCCGCGCGGGGTGGTTTCCACCATGGCCGACGAGAAGGGCCGGACCGCGCTGGCGGACTTCCTCGGCAACCGGGTCGAGCAGCGGGTCTACCACGTCGGGCGGCTGGACGCGGACAGCGAGGGCCTGCTGCTGCTCACCAACGACGGCACGCTCGCGCACCGGCTGATGCACCCCTCCTACGGGGTGCCCAAGACCTACCTCTGCGAGGTGGCCGGGCCGATCCCGCGCAACCTGGGCAAGCGGCTGATGGCCGGGGTGGAGCTGGAGGACGGTCCGGTCCGGGTCGACTCGTTCCGGGTGGTGGACACTTTGGGACGCACCGCCCAGGTGGAGCTCACCCTGCACGAAGGGCGCAAGCACATCGTCCGGCGGCTGCTGGCCGAGGTCGGCCACCCGGTGTCCCGGCTGGTGCGTACCTCGATCGGGCCGATCCGGCTGGGCGACCTGCGCGCCGGGCGGACCCGCCGGCTCACCAACGCCGAGGTGGCCGCGCTGTTCAAGGCGGTGGGTGACTGACCCCGTCGTTCGGGGTACCGCAGCCGGTAGGCTCCGTGACGGCCGCCGGCGCGCCCGGCGCGGAGGCGCGGGTCGCGCTCCGGCGGCGGGGCGCGCGGCCCGGTGCCGGGCCGCGGGCATGATTGATGATGGACGACCGCTCACGGCGCCGAACCGGCGACCCGTGGGGTACGGGCTGAGGAGGACAACGGTGGCGGAAAACGTACGGACCGGGCGCTGCGTGGTCGCTGTGGACGGGCCGTCCGGTTCGGGTAAGTCCACCGTCTCCCGGCGCCTCGCCGCCGGCCTCGGTGCCCGCTACCTCGACACCGGGGCGATGTACCGGGCGATCACCTGGGCAGTGCTGCGCTCCGGGGTCGACCTGACCGACGCCGAGTCGGTGGCCAAGGTCGCCGGCGAGGTGGACCTGCGCATCGGCACCGACCCCGAGGGGTACGGCGTGACCGCCGACGGAGTGAACGTGGACGCCGAGATCCGCGGCCCCGAGGTGACCGCCGCGGTCTCCGCCGTCGCCGCCGTGCCGGCGGTGCGGGCGCTGCTCGTCGCCCGGCAGCGGGAGATGATCGTTAACCACGGCCGGATCGTGGTCGAGGGCCGGGACATCGGCTCGGTGGTGGCGCCGGACGCCGACCTGAAGGTCTACCTGACCGCCTCCGAGTTGGCCCGGGCGGCCCGGCGCAGCGCCGAGGACGCCGCCGACGTGGCCGCGACGGCCGCCGACCTGGCCCGCCGGGACCGGCTCGACTCCACCCGGAAGGTGAACCCGTTGCAGCAGGCCCCGGACGCGGTCGTGCTGGACACCACCGAACTGGGCATCGACGAGGTCGTGGCGCGCCTGCGCGACCTGCTCACCGAGCGGGGAGTGGCATGACCGAGAGCGAAGGTTGGGTCGAGCTGCGGGAACCGGATCTCGACGCCGAGGAACAGCCCGGCCCGCAGCCGGTGGTGGCGGTGGTCGGTCGCCCCAACGTGGGCAAGTCGACCCTGGTGAACCGGATCATCGGCCGCCGGCAGGCGGTCGTCGAGGACGTGCCCGGGGTGACCCGTGACCGGGTCCCGTACGACGCGCAGTGGGCCGGCCGGCAGTTCACCGTGGTGGACACCGGCGGCTGGGAGCCGGACGCCCGGGATCGGGCCGCCGCCATCGCGGCGCAGGCCGAGGCCGCCGTGGCCACCGCCGACGTGGTGCTCTTCGTGGTCGACGCCGTGGTGGGCTCCACCGACGTCGACGAGGCGGCGGTGCGGATGCTGCGGCGCAGCGCCAAGCCGGTGATCCTGGTGGCGAACAAGGCCGACAACACCGCCATCGAGATGGAGGCTACCTCGCTGTGGTCGCTCGGCCTGGGCGAGCCGTACGCGGTGTCGGCCCTGCACGGCCGCGGCTCCGGCGAGCTGCTGGACGCGATCATGGACGCGCTGCCCGAGGCCCCGAAGATCGTGGAGTACCGGCCCCGCGGCCCGCGCCGGGTGGCGCTGGTCGGCCGGCCGAACGTGGGCAAGTCCAGCCTGCTCAACCGCTTCTCCGGTGAGGAGCGGGCGGTGGTCGACGCGGTCGCCGGGACGACGGTGGACCCGGTGGACAGCCTGGTCGAGATCGGCGGGGAGACCTGGCAGTTGGTGGACACCGCCGGGCTGCGCAAGCGGGTCGGCAAGGCCAGCGGCACCGAGTACTACGCCAGCCTGCGCACCGCGTCGGCGATCGAGGCCGCCGAGGTGGCGGTGGTGCTGCTCGACGCCAGCGAGGTCATCAGCGAGCAGGACCAGCGGATCCTGACCATGGTCACCGAGGCCGGCCGGGCGCTGGTCATCGCCTTCAACAAGTGGGACATGGTCGACGCCGACCGCCGGTACTACCTGGACAAGGAGATCGAGCGCGAGCTGCGTCGGATCCCGTGGGCGATCCGGCTCAACCTGTCGGCGAAGACCGGCCGGGCGGTCGACAAGCTCGCCCCGGCGCTGCGCACGGCCCTGGCCAGCTGGGAGACCCGGATCCCGACCGCGCAGCTCAACTCGTGGCTGACCGCCCTGGTGCAGGCCACCCCGCACCCGGTGCGCGGCGGGCGGGCGCCGAAGATCCTCTTCGCCACCCAGGCCGGAGTGGCCCCGCCACGCTTCGTGCTCTTCACCACCGGCCCGCTGGACGCCGGCTACCAGCGCTTCGTCGAGCGCAAGCTGCGCGAGGAGTTCGGCTTCGAGGGCAGCCCGATCGAGATTTCGGTACGCCCACGCAAGAAGCTCGGCCCCGGCGGCCGCGGCAAAGCGCACGGCTGACGATCTACGCCGCGGGGGCGGGGTGACCACCCCGCCCCCGCCACCTATCCTCCTAGGATGCTTTAGAGGTGGTGAGGTGGGCGACGCACGCGTGGGCCGGGAGGGGCCTGTGCGGGCTCCGGGAAGATCTGCGCTAAGCTGTACCGGCTGTCGCGGGGGAAACCGCGCGGGGGCATCGGGACGTGGCGCAGCTTGGTAGCGCACTTGACTGGGGGTCAAGGGGTCGTCGGTTCAAATCCGGCCGTCCCGACGCAGCTCAGAGGGCACATCCATTGATTGGATGTGCCCTCTCGTCGTAGCTGGGTGACTAACTGAGTGACTATGCCTCAGCGTCGAAGAGCCGGTCCATGGCGACAGCACCGCTCAGGAGCACCGGCCGCAGTTGGTGCCGGTAGACGCTCTCTGTGACGGTCGTGCCGGAGTGGCCGCAGAGGTCGGCGATCTGCTCGATGCTCACGCCGCTGTCCGACAGCAGGGACACGAAGCTGTGCCGCAGCTCGCGGGGAGTCCAGTCGCGCGGGTCAAGGCCCGCTTTCGCGACGACCAGGCGGAAGGCCCGAAGCACGTTGTGCCGGTCCAGGGCCGTGCCGGCGGCGGAGGTGAAGACGAGGCGGTCGGCGGGAGGCTCGCCCTGACCCTCGCGATGGGTGGTGAGCGCGGTGACGCACCGGGTGGGCAGGGCCAGGGTGCGACGCGACTTCTTGGTCTTGGTGTCCCCGTCGGCGCGTACCGAGCGCCAGACCTGGATGGACGGTGGCGCCGGCGGATCATCGTTGGGCTTGCCGGTGAGGTCAACGTGTGCCCAGGTGAGCGCGCGCAGCTCCTCGGTGCGCGCGCCGGTCAACAGCGAGAGCACGATGTAGGCGCGCAGGGAGCTGCCCTCGGCGGCTGTCAGGAGCGCCTTGGCGTCGTCGAGCCTGAGTGACTTGGAAGGACGGCCGCCGCGACCGGTGGGCACGGCGCAGAGTGCCACGACGTTGCGCTTGACCTTGTCCCGCGCCATGGCCCGATTGACCGCGCGGTTCAGCAAGGAGTGCAGGAGTCGCAGGGTGCGAGTGCTCAGGTGCCGAGATTTGCTCAGCAACCACCGGTCAACGTCGCTGGCGGTCAGGTCCCGCAGCTTCCTCGCGCCCAGCTCGCCGATGATGTGCGAGCGCACGAGGATGGCGTAGTTCGACTTGGTGCTCTCGGACTGGTTGCTCAGGCCGTAGGTGAGCCAGTCGGTAAGAGCGTCGGCCACAGTGTGCCCATCTTGGACCAGGGCGAGGCCGTCCTCGTAATCGCGGATCTTCTCCCGCAGTTTGGCGCGGGCTTCGGTCTTGGTCTTGCCGCTGCCTTTGCGCACGATGCGCTTGCCGGCCGGGGTGTAGCCGACGGTGACGGTGGCGATCCAGCGTTGCCGGGACTCGTCCCAGTGCAGGCCGCCTTCTCCTCGGGCGCGGCGTTTCGTCATGCGGTTCCTCCTTCCTCGGCTTCCTCTTTAAGCAGGTCGACGTAGGCGGCGATGGCGGCGGCGGGGACGAGGCGGGTGCGGCCCTGCCGGACAGTTCGCAGCCGGCCGGCGCGGATCTGTTCGTAGATCACGGACCGGGACAGGCTGAGCAGCCGCATCGCCTCCGGGATGCGGTAGAGCGCCCTGGGCGGGGCGTCGAGGGCGGGTGCGGTCAAACGGTGCTCCTTCCGTGCGGGGATAGGTTGACCGTCAAGGCTGTCTTGACGGTGGATGAGTCGTGCGGGTCAGGCGGCAGCAGTCATCTCCTCTCGTGCGATCTCGTGCCTCTCGCGGGCCATCGCGGCGGCGGTGTTGGCCAGGAGGGCGTCTCCGGTGGTGCGCCAGCCCGAGCCGACGTAGGACAGCAGGCCGACGATCAGGGTGGTGCCGTCGTCGGGCTGGTCGGCGTACTCGTGGCCGGTCTCGGTGCGTCGCCAGATGATGCGGGCGTCGCGGAGGATGCGGAAGGTGGTGGAGTAGCGGCGGCTTTTGGTGAGGAAGTGGCCGCCGAAGCCGAGCATGTGCGCCCAGCGTCGGAGCTGTTGCCAGTCGCGGTGGCCGCCGAGGGTCCAGCAGGCGTCGACAAGCCTCTCGGGGTGGGTGCCGTGCTCGTTGGCGTAGAGGTCGATGACCTCGCCGTCGAGGCGGCGGGAGACATGCCCGGTGGCTTCCGTGGACTTGGTGGCGTACTTGGCGAGGTAGCCGGCGACGCGGCTGTCGGTGACCTCACCGTCGGCGTTGATCGGCCGGACGTCGAGGCCCTTGTCGGGGTCGCCCCAGGTGATGTGCCAGCCGGCCGGGTTGGTGGGGTGGGGGCGGGTGGTGAAGGCGACGGTGGCGGCGGCGTGCCGGACGGCGGCGATCAGGTCGTCAACGCCCAGGGCGGCCGGCGGCGGCACGATGGCGTCCGGGTCGTGCGGGTGGATGCCGTCGAGGCGGATGACGGCGTGGTAGTGCACGACGGCGCGGCGTTGCATCTCGGCGACCTTGCCGAACGACGGCTTGACCGGCGACACCCGACGCAGCTTCCCGCTCGCGGTGACCTGCTCCACCCTGGGCAGGCCGAGCTGTCGGGCGCGGGCGTTGAGGTGGCGGGTGATGGCGATGGTGGTGCGGCGCCACAACTCCGGCGCGGCGTGGTTCCACACGACCTGGGCGTCGTAGTCGTAGCAGTCCAGGCACAGCGGCTGGCCCAGCCGGGGATCGTTGTCTTCGTGCCGCGCCCAACACACCGTGGCCTGTCCGTGCTCGCAGGGTCGGGCGGTGGGGTCGGTGGAGCGGCGGGGGTGGCAGGGTTCGGCGCGGCAGTCGCAGCGGCGGCGGTTGCCGCAGGTGTGCCGCTTCACCACCCGCGTGTGCACGGTGCCGAACGACGGGGCGGTGAAAGTGGGGAACACGGCCGGGTGCTGCGCGACCGTGGCGGGGATGCCTTTGCCGCCGGCGAGGCCGGCGCGCAGCAGCTGGTAGGCGTCGCGCTGGTAGGTGCGCGCGCAGGAGGGGCAGACCGTGTGGCGGCGGTTGCCGCAGGGCTTGTAGATCTCCCCGTCCGGCAGGTCAGCGGTGGCGACGGAGGCGAGGAGGCGGCCGGTGGCCCGGTCGATCGTGGCGACCTCGCCGGCGAGGCGGATCGGGTGGGAGCAGCCCGCGGCCGATCTCACGTGCTCCAGCCAGCCGAAGTAGTCGCCCGTGGTGGCGCGGTGGAAGGCGGATTCGTCGCGGCCGACGAACGCGCCCGGCGAGCCGGCGGGGGTGCGGGTGGGCCGGTGGCCCGGACCAGACGGGTAAGCCTGGCCCGGGGCAACGGTCGTGTAGTCAGCGGCCACGGGTGCGGACCGCCTTGGTGGGTAGGTGGGTGATGGGGCCGGTGCCGAACGGGTTCGGGTGCTCGAAGATCCGGCCGAGCAGGGACGCCACGTGGGCGGGCAGGTCGGCCCGGTGGTGTTCCCACAGGTAGATGTCGCGGATGAGTTGGTAGGTCTTCGGCAGCTCGATCCCGTCGCGGGCGGCGAGGATCTTCATGCGGCCGATGAGCTGGACGGGTTCCCAGCCCCGGGCCAGCCGGGGTTGACGCCAGCGGTAGGCGGGTGCGGTGGTGGTGGTCATGGGGCCACCTCGATCAGCGCCGTCAGGTCGACGCCCAGGACGCGGGCGAGGTCCCGCAGGACCGACAGCCGGTCGACGGGGATGCGGTCGTGTTCGACCTTGGCCAGCCAGGTTTCCGACCGGCCGACCAACTGAGCGCAGACGACCTGCGACAAGCCGCGACGACGGCGCAGCCGGGCAACGGTCTGCCCGAAGGTCGCAGCAGGGGTGACGGTTGCTCGTCGGGTGAGGGTGGCAGTGGTCATCGGGCCACCGCCGTTCGGGTGGTCTTCCACCAGCCGTGGTTGTCGGCGAAGACCCGGCCGTAGATGCGCGAGTTACGGCAGCGAGTCGAGCGGTAGACCGCGATGTCGGTGGCCGGGGTTGCCGGCGGCGGTGCCGGCAGGTCGAACACCTGACAGAACAGGTCGGTGTAAAAGGCGGAGGTCGGAGCGCCGTTCTCCCACCGCGACAACATCGCCTTCAGCGACGCACGAGCCGGCAGGCTCACCTTCCGCCGAGCAGCGGTGGCCTCTAGGAGGACAAGCACCTTGGCTTGAGTCCAGCCACGCGCGGCGCGCAGCTCCTTGAGCGGCAGGGCGCTGGTTCGGGTGGTCATGCCGTCACCACCAGGGGAGCCTCGGTGGGCTCAGCAGCGCAAGCAGGGCAGGTGCACTGCGGGTCGCGCGGATCCTGGCAGCGGTTCGCTGCGCACCACTGGCAGCCCGGACGGCCGCACCAGTAGCACAGCTCGATCGTGTCGTCAGCGGTGAAGCCGGGCAGGCCGAACAGCCGGCCCAACAGCCCCTCGTAGAACGGGGACACGGTGACAGTGCCGCTCTCCCAGCGGCACAGGTTCCGCTTGAAGGTGGACCACTCCGGCAGCCGCACGCCCTCGCTGGCGGCGACGGTGGAGAGCCGGCGGAACACCTCCAACTGCGACCAGCCACGAGACTGACGCAGCTTCTTCCAGGGCCACACGAACGATTCGCGGACCGGTGCAGGGGTGGTGGCATCCGTGGTGAGCACGGACAGGACATCCAGCAGCGCGGTGCGGTCGAGCACCGCAGGCAGGTTCAGCGCCTTCCCAGGAGCCAGCGCGTCCCGAAGCGTCGCCAGAGCAGACAACAGGCGAGCATCAGACAGCGCCGAGGAGTGGCCCGAGGCGCACAGAGCAGGGTGAACGGTACGCTGGACATGCATCGTTGTTCCTTTCGCTGAGGGCCGATGCACCGGGCCTCGACGGGCCGCAATCCCGTCGGGGCCTTCTCTTTGCGCTCCCCGTATCCCTTGTAAAGGGGGGTTGCACATCGATGTCTGCCGAGAGTACGCAAGCCCCCTTGCTTGGGTCAACCCCCGTCGTGAGTTAGGGTGCGTTGAGCGTTCAACGCAGCCAGCCGGGAGGGACCGTGGAGATGAACGCGCAGGTCTTCGCCGATATCCGGGACCCGGGGGAGCGGGCGCGGAAGGCCAGCGACCTGATTGACGAGCATCAGGCGGCGGTCAACGAGCTGTCCCGGCTGCGCCGCGAAGCCCTCGACGAGATGGTGTCGCAGGGCATGACTCACGCGCAGATTGCTCAGGTGGTCGGCATGACCCGTGCTCGCGTCGGTCAGCTCCTGTCGTCCGGACCCCGGCCTGAGCGAGCGTTGCTCGGCACCGGACCACTCACCGTCGCCGTTGGCGGCAAGTTCGAGGCGGACAAGAAGGATCCGTACGCGGTTGTCTCCGCCGAGATGTTGGCCGCGTACGAGAAGCTGTCCAACCTTGCGCGAGGGCTCGGCTTGAAGACCGAGTACGAGGTGGTGCCACCACCGGGCATGGTGGACCTGAACCGCACGAACCTGATCGTCGTCGGCAGCCCGCGCATCCTGCCCTTCGTCGGGCAGGTGCTCGCCTCCGATCCCAAGCTGGGCTTCGGCAAGGACGACGGCGGCCTGTATCTGGTCAACCACCAGACTGGCGAGGAGTTCCACTCACCATCGGACAAGGGCGAACCGGTCGACTACGGCTACATCGGCCGCCTGCCCCGCCCCGACGGACGCGGCAGCTTCCTGTACCTCGCCGGCATCCACGCCATGGGCACCCTCGGCGTCGCCCAATACCTCGAAGACCACCTGGACGAGATGTACCGCGAGGTCAAGAACCGCCGTTTCTCGCTCCTGGTGGCCTGTACCTACGACCCGAAGAAGCGCACCGTGAAAACGGTCGACGCCCTCACGCCGATCTACCGCAGCGAGGGCGTGGCCTGATGCGCGTGGCAACCGCATCCGAGGCCGGCAACCCGAAGTCACCCAACGAGGACTGGGCCATGGCCAGCGAGAACCTGATCGTGGTTCTCGACGGTGCCACCGCCCGCACTGGCACCGGCTGCGTTCACGGCATTGCCTGGTACGCCGCAAAGCTCGGCTCAGCCCTCGCCGGACTGGCCGCCGACCGCGACTCTGCGTTGGCCAACGCGCTGATGTACGGCATCCGATTCACCGCCGACCAGCACCGGGACACCTGCGACCTCAGCCACCCTGGCACACCCTCGGCAGGGGCAGCCATGGTGAGGCTCAAGGACACCGCGTTGGAGTACCTGGTGCTCGGTGACGTCACGGTGCTCATCGACACCATCGATGGCATCCAGGTCATCACCGATGACCGGGTGGACAAGACCGCCCGCGCTGAACGCGAAGAGGCCGACCGGCACCCGTTCGGATCGGCGGAGAAGCAGGCAGCGTTGCTGCGGATGAAGCACGCCGAGTTGGCCGCCCGCAACCAGCCCGGCGGCTACTGGGTGGCAGCCGCGGATCCGTTCGCCGCACAACACGCGATCACCGGGGAAGTCCCGCTCGACAGTGTCCGGCGGGTCGCCGTGCTGACCGACGGTGCTGCCCGCCTGGTGGCGCTGTTCGGCCTGCTCGACTGGCCGGACGTGCTCGACGTCCTAGAGCAGAGCGGCCCGACGGAGCTGATCCGCCGAGTACGCGCCATCGAGGCTGCCGACCCCTCCTGCATGAGGTGGGCACGCAACAAGCGCAGCGACGACGCGACTGCCGTCTACGCAGCCTGAGCAGCCGTTTTGCCGTGTCAGCCGGCCGGCTGCCGGCGAAGTGGTGAGGACTTTCTACACAGTCTCAAGGCGGCCCTTGACGGGCCGCACGCGCCGCCGCCTGGGCGCGCGCCGGCCGCTGCCGCTGGCGCTCTGCGGCCGTCACGCCGGATGCCCGGCGGCTGGCGCGGAACGCGGGGAAGCCCGGAGGGCCGCCGAACAACGACAGGCCGCTGAGCGGTGAGGTGATGGCCGGCAGCCGGCCGGGGCGCGCGGCCAAGAGCCCGCCCGGCGTAGGGGAGGGGACGCCGGCCGCGTCGGCGACCTGGCGGCCATCGCGGGGTTGCGGTCAGTGCGCCTCCGGCGGGGGCGCTCCGGCTCCAGGATGGTCGAAGATCGTCGGCCGCCGCCGGGTCTGTGGGGGTGGTTGCGGTAGGCCATCCCGCCCGCCGTCGACCCGGGCAAGCCGAGCAGACCACCGCCCGACCCGCCAGCGCTCGTACGAGCCGGCAAGGTCCGTTTGACGTGGCGGATCGGGCGGCGGCCCGCTCCCCTGGGGGCGGGTCGACGGCGAACGGGATGGTAGGCGGGCAGGCGCTGGCTTGTCGCCCGTGCTAAAGCACGAACATCAGCCGGATCTGAAACGAGGGCGAGCCCGTCATATTAGACCGACTAATGCTTATACGTGCCACCCTTCTTGCGGTTGATCGGCTTCGCGCCCACCTTGGGGCTGACCGCCCTGCGCGCGACCGGTGCGGCCCCTTGGCCGCTTTTGTCGTCTGCCTTGACCTTGATGCCTGCCTGCTTGCCCACGCTTGCCTGATGAGTCGCGTGCAACGGCGGGTACTTGCGAAGCACCCACATCTGCTGACCGAAGGTGAAGAGGTTCGTAGTCACCCAGTAGATGATCACCCCGATCGGGAAGATCAAGCCGGAAATGAGCAGTGAGAACGGGATGCCGTAAAGCATCAGTCGTTGCACCATCTTCTGTTGCGGGTCCTCGGCCCATCCGGTCTTGAGGATCATTTGACGGCTAGTCAAGTACGTCGTACCTATCATGATGGCGATCAGGACGGCGGCGACGACTTTAATTGTGGTGTCGCTGCCGTGCGGTGTGGAGCTGTTGAAGCTGGCAGCGATGGGAGCACCGAACAACGTTGCGGACGATGCGCTGTCGAACTGGACGACCGTCCAGCCGTACAGCGTCTTCATGTGTTCCGGCATCGTTGGCTTGAGGTGACGCAGGACCTGAAACAGACCCAGGAACACCGGGATCTGCACGAACATCGGCAGGCAGCCCATTAGCGGGTTGGCCTTTTCCGACCGGTAGAGCTCCACGAGCTCCTTCTGCATCGTTTCTCGGTCACTCTTATGTTTGTCCTGAAGTGCCTTGATCTTCGGTTGGAGTGCCTGCATGGCGCGTTGGGACTTAATCTGCTTAACGAAGATCGGGAACAGGATCACCCGAACGGTAAGCACGAGGAAGACGATGCCGAGAACCCATGACCAGGTGGTACTCAACCAGGAAGCATCGCCAAGCATTTTGTGCCAGGCAGCCTGCCACAACAGCAAGATTTCGGAAATTGCCCGGTAAATGATTGCCATCAGAGGGCTGAAGGGCGTGGTCATTGCACGCCACCAGCGACGAGTGGATGCACGACGGCAGCTACGCCGTCCAACAATGAAGCAGACATGCGGAACCCCTCGGGGTACGACCTACGACTGATCTGAACAGAAAGCAGTCACAAGCGGCCGCCGTCGAGCGGTGGAAAAGAAAAGCGCTCAGGCGACCGCGAAGGCCGCAGTGGGAGCTCTGGGACGCGATTGGCCAGCAGCGTCAGGATCGCGATGGCGGGGAATTCCCGCCCGCCGGGTACGTTCTCGCAGGATCCGGCGGGTGACCCGCAGGCCCGGACCCGCACCTACACGCCGGAGCAGGATCGAGGCGGCGAGTACGGCAGTCAGCAGTACGCCGGTCACGGCAGCCGTACCGACGAGCAAGCCGGCCGGGCCGGCATCGGTCAGCACACCGGCCAGATGCCAGAGCACCCCGAACCAACCCATGCCACAACCATAGCCGGGTCCTGCGCGCGCCGGAACCGGGCCCAAAGGCCGTTGAAACTCCGCAGCCGAGGATGGGTGACGAACTGAGTGACGACGGCCGCGCCATCCCGAGTTTTGGGGCGACGCCGGTGGACTACTCCATAGCTCACGCGGGCATCGTGGCAGCCCGTCGAGCCACAATCCTTCTTTCGGGTAAGGCAGTCGGGCGAGGGCCGGGCCCATGCTGATGCGGCCGGCCCTGGCCTGCTGGCGGCGCTGGCGCCGGCATCGGCCAGGCCGGCCCAGGCCGGGATGCGGTTGAATTGGGCTGCGTGCCCGACGCGTGCCCGTTCGGTTGGTCAAGAGGGGTCAACAACGGCATGCACCGACCGGTCGCCCACCCGCAGGACGTCATGAAGAGACCAGGTCCTCCGGCCTCGCAGCGGTGCCGAGGACGGAGTTCAAGGCATCTTCCAAGCTGTTCCTGGGTCCCTTCGGGGCGCCGCGGATGCGGGAAAATCCGGGATGGTCGCCCGCCGACGTCGGTGAC
>NZ_JBRIQN010000049.1:0-43444 GCF_052981855.1 Micromonospora sp. LZ34 | reverse complement strand
GATCTCCCCCGCCGGCGCGGCCGGAGCCGGGCCGCCGAGCGGTCCGGCCGGGTCGGCCGGCCCGTCGCCGGGCGCGACCGCCGGCGGGCGCGGCCGGGTCGTCCGGGCGGTACGCGGACGGGGCAGGCCGGCCAACCGGTTGGCCCGGTCCATCCGGCGCCGCCCCGGCGTCGCCCCGGCCGGCGCCGGCTCCGCGTCGGCCGGCCCCGGCAGCGGGGACGGCTCGGCGGTGACCAGGTCGGCCGGAAGGAGCACCACGGCGGTCAGCCCGGCGGGGTCGGCCGGACGCAACCGCACCCGGACCCCGTGCCGGGCGGCAAGCCGGGCCACCACGAACAGGCCGAGCCGGGCCGTCTCGCTGGCCTCGAACTCGGGCGACCGGGCCAGCCGCCGGTTCGCCTCCTCGATCGCCGCGGCCGACATGCCCAGTCCCCGGTCGGTGATCTCGATGGCGTAGCCGTTGGCCACGTGCTCCCCGGCGACCTCGACCCGGGTGTCCGGCGAGGAGAACGCGGTGGCGTTCTCGAGCAGCTCGGCGAGCAGGTGGATCACGTCGCCGACCGCCCGCCCCAGGGCGCCGGCGGACTGCACGGTGGTGATGTCGACCCGGTCGTACGACTCGACCTCGGAGATCGCGCCGCGGATCAGGTCGACCATGGCGACCGGGTTGCGCCAGCCCCGGCCCGGCGCCGCGCCGGCCAGGATGACCAGATCCTCGGCGTGCCGGCGCAGCCGGGTGGCGAGGTGGTCGACCCGGAACAGCTCGGCCAGCTCGTCCGGGTCCTCGGTGTGCCGCTCCATCCGGTCGAGCAGGGCGAGCTGCCGGTGCACCAGCCCCTGGCTGCGCCGGGCGATGTTGAGGAAGACCTCGTTGAGCCCGCGGCGCAGGGTTACCTCGTCCACCGCGGCCCGCACCGCCGTCCGCTGCACCTCGTTGAAGGCCCGCCCGACCTGGCCGATCTCGTCCGCGCCGTACTCCAGCGGGGGCGCCTCCCGGGCCACGTCGACCTGCTCGCCCCGGCGCAGCCGGGCCACCACGTCCGGCAGCCGGTGTTCGGCCATCTCCAGCGCGGCCGTGCGTACGCCGGTGAGCCGTTGCGCGAGGGACCGGCCGACCCGCAGCGCCACCACGATCGCGACCACGACGGCGGTCAGGCCGAGCAGGCCGGCGGCGGCGAGCCGGACCAGGACCCGCACCGCCAGCGGCACCGACCGCTCGGCCAGGCCGTCGGCCTGGGCCAGCTCGAAGTCGCGCAGCGCCTGCTGGACGGCCTCGTAGCTGGCCTGCCACGCCGGCCCGTCGACCGGTGGCCGGTCGGACCGGTCGGCCGCCACCAGCGTGTCCTGCATGGCGCGCAGCCGGCCGAACGCCTCCTGCTCGGTGAGCCGCTGGTAGCCGGCGCGGTCGGCGTCGGGCAGGTCGGCCACCGCCGTCTCGGCCAGGAACCGCTGGTTGCCGATGGTCTGCACCAGCTGGGTGTGCTCCCCGTCGGCGAACCGGCCGGCGGCCAGCGCCCCGGCCAGCAGCGCGTCGGCCTGGCCGAGCAGCTCCCGGGCGCGGCCGAGCGCGGTGACGGCCAGCGCCTGCCGGTTGAGTTCCTGGTCGGGCAGGGTCGCCATGGCGGCGAAGGTCTGGAAGGCCGACGAGATCATCCCGCTGTAGAGGTTGAGCGCGCCGACCCGGTCCACCTCCCGCCGGTCGATGAACCCGCGCCCGACCGGCACCGCGTCCAGGGCGGTGACCAACTGGTCCAGTCGGGTGTCCAGGCGGTCACCGGCGGCGTCCCGCAGGTCGTCGCCCGCGATCCGGCGGCGCAGCTCGGCCAGCGCCCGGTCGGTGCGCGCCCGCTGCTCGGCCAGCGCCGGCAGCGGCGTGGACCCGGCGAGCTGGACCACCGAGAGCCGGCGCTCCCGCTGCAACTCGGCCACCACCGCCTCGCCCGGGCGGCCCAGGTCGTAGAGGAGGGTGCGGGCGGCCAGCAGGTCGAGGGCGGGCCCGAAGGTGAGCGTGGTGGCGAAGATCCAGAGCGCCAGCAGGGCGGTGACCGGAACGACGACCAGCGCGGTCAGCTTGGACCGAATCGGCCAGTCGCGGGTGTTCAATCAGACCTCGCCCGGAAGGATGGCAGCAGCGGCAACCACACCGACCGGGTGGCTCCCGGCCGGCCGGAGCCCGGCCGCGGCGCCGGCAGGGCGCCCTCGGCAGGATACGTAATCTGCGCCCGATGCACTACCGTCCGTCGCGCCCTCCACCGTGGACCCGGACGGACGACGAGCGCCCCGCCGGTCGGCCGGCGGGGCGCTCGTGAGCTGGCGGGGATCAGGCGTTGACGGAGAGGCCGAGCCCCTCGGCGACCCGCCGGCCGTAGTCCTCGTCGCACTGGCTGAAGTGCCAGACCATCTTCTCCTGGATGTGCTTGTCGCACTGGGCCAGGTTGGTGACCAGGTTGAGGATCAGGTCGTCCCGCTCCCAGTCGGCCATCTCGCGGTAGCGGCGACCGGCCTGGGCGTAGTTGTTCTGCCGCTCGATCGGGGCCTTCATGATCTGGCCGGAGACGAACGGGCGGTACTCCCGGTAGGACTCGTCGGCCTCCCGGAGGCCGGCGACCGAGGACGGCTCGAAGTTGATGTGCGGGTTGGCGCCCCGGTTGTCCACCCCGTACGACATCTGGCCACCGCCCTGGTTGGTGCTGACCGGCACGTCCTCGCGGGGCCGGTTGACCGGCAACTGGAG
This sequence comes from Micromonospora sp. LZ34, assembly GCF_052981855.1. NCBI lineage: Bacteria > Bacillati > Actinomycetota > Actinomycetes > Micromonosporales > Micromonosporaceae > Micromonospora > Micromonospora sp. LZ34. The sequence continues at coordinate 40,710 of NZ_JBRIQN010000049.1, read as the reverse complement.
GTAGTTCGGGCCGACCCGGTAGCGCTGGGTGTCCGAGTAGGAGAAGGTCCGCCCGACCAGCATCTTGTCGTCGGAGAAGTCGATCCCGTCGACCAGCACGCCGGTGCCGAAGGCGATCTGCTCGTTCTCGTTGTGGTGGTCGGTGATGTTGCGGTTGAGCGTCATCATGCCGACCGGCAGGTAGGGGAAGTCCTCCTCGGGCCAGATCTTGGTGTCGTCGAGCGGGTCGAAGTCCAGCTCCGGGTGCTCGTCGTCACTCATGATCTGCACGTTGAGCTCCCACTGCGGGTACTCGCCGCGCTCGATCGCCTCGTAGAGGTCCTTGGAGGCGTGGCCCAGGTCGGTGGCCTGGATGGCGTTCGCCTCGTCCTGGGTGAGGTTGTGCTCGCCCTGCTGGGAGAGCCAGTGGAACTTGACCAGCACGCCCTCGCCCGCGGCGTTGACGAAGCGGTAGGTGTTCACCCCGGAGCCGCGCATCGTCCGGTAGTTGCGCGGGATGCCGTACGGGGAGAAGAGCCAGGTCAGCATGTGCATCGACTCGGGCGTGTTGGACATGAAGTCGAAGATCCGGTTCGGCTCCTGGCGGAAGGTGACCGGGTCCGGCTTCAGCGCGTGGATCACGTCGGGGAACTTGATCGCGTCGCGGATGAAGAAGACCTGGAGGTTGTTGCCCACCATGTCCCAGTTGCCGTCCTCGGTGCGGAACTTCACCGCGAACCCGCGCGGGTCGCGGGCCGCCTCGGAGGAGTCCCGGCCGCCGATGACGGTGGAGAACCGGATCGTGACCGGGGTCTTCCTGCCCCTGGTCTGGAAGAGCTTGGCGCGGGTGTACTTCGACGCCGGCTCGTCGCCGATGGTCCCGTACGCCTCGAACTCGCCGTGCGCGACGAAGCCGCGGGCGTGCACCACCCGCTCCGGGATGCGCTCCCGGTCGAAGTGACTGATCTTCTCCAGGAAGTGGTAGTTCTCCAGCGTCGCCGGGCCGCGCGAACCGACCGTGCGCTGCTGCTGGTTGTTGTGCACGGGGTGACCCTGGCGGGTGGTGAGGGTCGGCTTGCTGGCCTGGGGGTCGCTCATCGCTCTCCTCCTGATCGTGTTGCGGCATGCCTCGCGGGGCGTTACGACTGGCGGTCGGGGCAGCGGCCCCGGTACGTCACCTCGGTGGACGCCAGCGCGAAGGCGGCGGCCCGGGGTCGACCGGCATCACCCACCCAAGCGCGTTTTCTGGAATGAGTCAAGTTTTGGGCTGCGGTGACTCTGTGTGACGCGTCATCACCGCAGGTGGGGGACCGTCCGCCGGATCGGTCAGGAAAGTGCCGCGCAACGGGATTGGCGATCAGCGAGCCGAGGGAATACCACCAGGCGAAGGAGGAGGCCATGTCGCCCACGCAGATAATCGTCACAGTCCTCGTCGTCCTGGTGATCGTGGCGCTGGTCGCGGTCGCCCTGGTGGCCGCGCGACGCCGGTCGCTGCGGCACCGCTTCGGGCCGGAGTACGACCGGGTGGTCGCCGAGCGGGACAGCCGCACCGCCGCCGAGCGGGAGCTGCGGGACCGGGAGCGCCGGCACGCCGAGCTCACGCTCACCCCGCTATCCCCCGAGTCCCGGGCCCGGTACGCGGCCGCCTGGGAGGAACTCCAGGTCCGGTTCGTCGACTCGCCGGGCGAGACGGTGGGCGACGCGGACGAACTTCTCACCCGGCTCATCGCCGAGCGCGGCTACCCCACCGGGGACTTCTCCGACCAGATCGCCCATCTCTCCGTCGAGCACGCCCGGACGCTCACCCAGTACCGGGACGCGCACGAGATCCACCTGCGCAACACCCGGGGCGAGGCCAGCACCGAGGAACTGCGCCAGGCGGTGGTGCACTACCGGGCCCTCTTCGCCGACCTGCTCGGCGAGGAACCCGTCGCGCCCCGGCCACCGGAGCAGCGCCACCCGGACACCCCGCACGACGTCACGAACCGCTGAGGAGATCACCATGCGCCACGAAGAGCAGCAGGTGAGCAAGGAGAACCCGGAGGCCGTCCGGTCGGCGCCGGTGCCGGTTCCGCCGCCGGAGAACCGGGCCGGCCGGGCCGACGTGCCGGAGGACGTGCTCGAGGACCGGGGCACCTTCGACGACCCGAGGGTCGCCGGCGAGCGCGACGGCGGCCGGGCCGCCGACCGGCGGGAGAGCACCAACGCCGACCGGCGGGCCGGCGCGGCGGACGAGGAGCGGACCGAGTTCCACGAGCCGGGCCCGGTGCCCACGGCGTTCGGCGCCACCAGCGTCGGCGGCGCGGTCGCCGCGTCCGCGCTGGCCAGCCCCCGTCCGGAGGACGAGCCGGACCCCCGGACGGAGTGGACCGCCCGGCCCGGCGACGGAGCCGCCGACGGTCCGCGCGAGGGGCGACGGGCCGATCCGACGGCCGAGTTCCACGTGCCGCGCGGCGCCGCGGAGCAGCGGCCCGGCGGTGATCCCGAGCCGCCGTCCGGCGGCGGGACCGTGCTGCCGCCGGACGCCACCGAGGGCGCCCCGGAGCGGCGGGCGGACCTGACGGACTGGGCCGGGAAACCGGACGCGGCCGGGGCGGCAGGGTACGGCAGCGCGACCCCGGCCATGGTCGACCCGGACACCGCGCGCCCGGAGGCCGGACCCGCGACCGGCGTCCGGCCCGCACCCACCGTGCCGGCCGAGCCGGCCACTCTCTTCGAGCCGGACGCCGCGCAGCGGTTCCGGGACCGCTGGCGCGATGTCCAACTGCGCTTCGTGGACGACCCGCGGGCGGCCACCGGCGAGGCCCAGGCGCTGGTCGACGAGGCCATCCAGGCCCTTGCCTCGGCGCTGTCGGCGCAGAAGAGCCGGCTCGGCGCCTGGCAGGACGCCGGATCGGTGGACACCGAGCAGTTGCGGGTGGCGGTCCGCCAGTACCGCGACTTCCTGGACCGGGTCCTCGGCCGCTGACCGTCGCGAGGGCGCCCCCGGCTTGTTCCGCCGGGGGCGCCCCGCCCTGTCCGGGACGGCCCGGGGTCCGGACGAGCGGCTGCCGGGCCCGTCCGGCGGAGTCAACCGGAGGCGGCCGGGGAAGGACGGACTCGGGCGACGACAGGCGTGAAAGTTCGCGTCCGGGGTACCTGGGGCGCGCGCGGACAACCGGCGCGCAGGGCGGACGAAGGGCGACGGGGATGGACGGCGGCGGCCTCCGGCTGAACATGAACGTCCTGGACTACGGTCTCCTGGCGCTCTACTTCGTCACCGTGCTCGGCGTCGGCTTCGCCGCCCGGCGGGCGATCCGGACCAGCGTCGACTTCTTCCTCTCCGGCCGTTCGCTGCCCGCCTGGGTGACCGGCCTCGCCTTCGTCTCGGCCAACCTCGGGGCGTTGGAGATCATCGGGATGGCGGCCAACGGCGCCCAGTACGGCGCGATGACGCTGCACTACTACTGGATCGGCGCCGTGCCGGCGATGGTCTTCCTCGGCATCGTGATGATGCCCTTCTACTACGGCTCCAAGGTCCGCAGCGTGCCCGAGTACCTGCGGCTGCGCTTCAACCGCCCGACCCACCTGCTGAACGCGATCAGCTTCGCGGTCGCCCAGGTGCTCATCGCCGGGGTGAACCTCTACGCGCTGGCACTGATCATGCAGGCGCTGCTCGGCTGGCCGCTCTGGGTGGCCATCGTGGTCGGCGCGCTGATCGTGCTGGCGTACATCACGGTGGGCGGGCTCTCCGGGGCGATCTACAACGAGGTGCTCCAGTTCTTCGTGATCGTGGCCGGCCTGCTGCCGATCACCATCCTCGGCCTGGTCAAGGTGGGCGGCGTGGCCGGGCTGATGGACGCGGTCCGCGACTCCAAGCTCGGCGAGGCGGGGCTGCACACCTGGCAGGACACCGGCACCACCGCCAACCCGCTCGGGGCGCACTGGATCGGCATCGTCTTCGGCCTCGGCTTCGTGCTCTCCTTCGGCTACTGGACCACCAACTTCGCCGAGGTGCAGCGCGCGCTGTCGGCCAAGAACATGAGCGCGGCCCGGCGTACGCCGATCATCGCCGCGTACCCGAAGCTGCTCATCCCGGTGGTCACCGTGATCCCCGGCCTGGTGGCGCTGGTGACCGTGCAGGGGCTGGGCGCGGAGAGCGGCGACCTGGTCTACAACAACGCGATCCCGCTGCTGATGCGGGACCTGCTCCCCAACGGCGTGCTCGGCATCGCGGTGACCGGCCTGGTCGCCTCGTTCATGGCCGGCATGGCCGCCAACGTCAGCGGCTTCAACACCGTCTTCACCTACGACATCTGGCAGGCGTACGTCCGCCGCGACCGGCCCGACGAGTACTACATCCGGATCGGCCGCTGGCCACCGTCGCCGGCGTGCTGATCGGTATCGGCACCGCGTTCATCGCGGCCGGCTTCAGCAACATCATGAACTACATCCAGGCGCTCTTCTCGCTGTTCAACGCACCGCTGTTCGCGACCTTCATCATCGGCATGTTCTGGAAGCGGATGAGCGCCGCGGCCGGCTTCCTCTCCCTGCTCCTGGGCACCCTGGCGGCCCTGGCCACCTACCTGCTGTACAAGGGCGGGGTGGTGCACTTCAACTCCGACCTAGAGGAGAGCTTCTGGGGCGCCGGCATCGCGTTCGTCACGGTGGCGGTGGTCGCCGCGATCGTCACCCCGTTCACCTCGCCCCGGCGGGACGAGGACCTGCGCGGGCTGGTGTACGGAATGGGCGGGGTCGACCTGAAGGGCGACGTGCTCACCGGCGACGCGGTCTGGTGGCGCTCCCCCGTCATCCTCGGCGTGATCGCACTGATCCTGTCCGCCCTGCTCTACGTGCCGTTCTTCTAGGAAGGGGCGCTCGGCCATGGCCATGGACAACCTCGACCCGCGCGGACACGACCAGATGGTGGCGGCCACCGAAGAGGCCCGCCGCCGGTCGGCGGCCGCCCGGCTGTTCGACATCCGCCGGGTGATCGGCGGCCTCTTCACGGTGTACGGGGCGATCGTCACCCTGGTCGGCGTCTTCGACGGCGCCGCCGCGGTGGAGAAGGCCGAGGGGGTGCGGATCAACCTCTGGGCCGGCCTCGGCATGCTCGTCTTCGGGGTGTTGATGCTGCTCTGGCAGTGGCGCAACCCGGTGGAGCCGCCCGCGTCCCCGGACGAGGATCGTCCGTCCTCCTGAGCCCGCACGGGGATCGCCCCGAGGTTGGCCGAACGCCCGTCGTCGGACATACCGCCCGCCCGGGCCGGACGAACGCCCGACGGCGGGCATGCCGCCCGCGTCCCGGGGTAGGCCAGGGGGATCAGGGAACGCGCCTGGGGACAGGAGGGCAGCGACATGACGGACCGTGACCGTGACCGACCGCTGGAGGAGAGCCCCGAGGTGGCCGCGGCGGTGGAGGACGACACCGGCGTCCCGCAGCTGATGACCGGGGGCGGCGCCGACCGGGACAATCCCGCCTTCGCCGGCCCCGGCGAACGCGTGGAGCGGAGCGCGGGCGAGAACCTGATCGGTGATCCGTACGCGGCCGGCACCGGCGCCACCGGAACCGGCACCGGCGCCGCCCCGGACAACATCCGCACCGGTGGCGAACAGCCGTGGGATCCGGAGGACCTGGTGATGGCCCGGGGCCAGGACCTGACCCCGGAGAACCTCGAACGGGCCCGGCGCGACCTGGCGGAGCTGGGCCAGGCCGCGATCGAGAAGACGGTGCCCTGACCGGGCGCACCCGCCGGGCCGAGCGAGGGGCCCCCGGCCCGACCGGTGCGCGGTCGGGCCGGGGGCCCGGGGAACCTGCCGCTGGAGCGCCTCACCTACTGCCAGCGGCCGGTGGGCGTCGGCTCAGGAGAGCGGCGGGTACGCGTTCTGCATGAGCTGCGCGAACTGCGCGGGGAACCAGGCACCGGAGATCGGCGCGTCCGGCAGGGCCCCGGTGGGGTTGTTGCCGTTGCGGGGGTTGCCGGTGTAGGTCGGGTCGCACATCCGGTCGAAGCCCTTGCCCTCGTTGTTCGGGATCTCCCGGCTGGAGCCGTCCGACTCACCCGGCGGCTTCACCCAGACGTACGCGTCGATGCCGGGCTCCGGCGCGGCCTTCGGGCGCTCGCCCAGGCCGGCCCCGGACTGGTTGCACCAGTTGCCGGCGTGGATCCGGCGGTCGACCCGGCCGCCGTTGACGTAGTCGTTGACGCTGGTCATCGGGCCCGGACCGGTGGGCCGGGCGGAGCCGCCCCAGCCGTTGCGGGAGGTGTCGATCAGCATGCCGATGTTGCTGTCGAAGCCGACCTGGACCAGCTTGTTGCGGAACGCCTGGGCGAAGGACAACTCGTCGACGTACTGGTTCCAGTCGATCCACGTGGACTGCCGCACCGTCTGCCCGTTCACCGTGTCTGTGACCTTGACGTACGGCTCGCGCAGGGCGGAGTAGTTGGCCGTGTTCACGATGAAGCCGTGCACGTTCGCCACCGTGCTGCCGGAGGCGACGGCGGCGCTCTTCAGCATGTCGGCGGTCGGGCCGAAGTTGCTGTCCCAGCCGATCCAACCGTGGTGCGCGGCGTCGATGTAGTTGTAGACGTTGCGGATCGCGCCGAGCTTGGCCAGCGCGTAGCCGACACCGTTGACGTACGCGCCGTTGGCCTTGACCGTGTCGCACATCGTGGTGCCGCCGGGCTGGCCGGAGGTGTTGGTCACCAGGTTCGGCAGTGAGTCGATCTCGATGATGTTGATGATGCGCAGGTTCGCGTACTTCGGATCGCCCTGGATCGCCGCGATCGGGTCGATGTACTCGGCCTTGTACCTGGGCAGCTCGTCGGGGCCCAGCTCACCGTTGGAGGCGAGCGCCGCGCAGTCCCGGCCGGGCAGGTTGTAGATCACGAACTGGATGTAGTTGGCGCCCTGGCGCAGCGCCTCGTCCAGGTGGTCACGCACGCCCATCGCGCCGTTGGAGCTGCTGTCCGGGGTGCCGTTGATGGCGGCGATCCGGTCCAGCCAGACCGCGGTCGGGTTGTTGGAGACCCGGTTGCCGCCCGCGACGGACTCGGCCTTGGCCTTCCATTCCGGGTTCACGTAGCCCCGGGCGTTCAGGTACGGGTTGTCCACCTTGGTGCCGGGCGGCGGGGTGGTCGGCGGCGGCGTGGTGGGGGGCGGCGTGGTCGGCGGTGGCGTGGTGGGCGGCGGCGTGGTCGGGTTCGTGCCGCCGTTGCAGGTCACCCCGTTCAGAGTGAACAAGGTGGGCTTCGGGTTGCTGCCGCTCCAGGCCCCGTTGAAGCCGATGCTGACGGTGGCGCCGCTGGCCAGGGAGCCGTTGTACGACTCGTTCTGCGCGGTCACGTTCTGGCCGGACTGGGTCCACCGGGCCGACCAGCCCTGCTGCACGCGCTGGCCGCTGTCCGGGAAGGTGAAGCCCAGCGTCCACCCGTTGAGCGCGTCGCCGATGTTCCTGATGTTGACGGTGGCGGTGAATCCGCCCGGCCAGTCGTTGGTCGTGTACGTCACCGCGCACTGGGTCGCGGCGTGGGCGACGGTGACCGGAAGCGTCACCAGCCCGCCCGCGACCAGGGTGCCCGCGCCGGCGAGCGCGAGGGCCCGGCGTGGACCGGACATCCTTCTCCACACGTTCATGCCACTGATCTCCTTGGGCGAGACCGGACCCGCGAACGGCCCGGCAACGGTGGCCCGATGGGCGTCCTGCGCGGACGACCGCCGGCGCCAACGGGATTCTTCGGGGGTGCCCGACCCGGACGGGCGGTGGTGGTGGTGCGACGGCCGGCGACGGCCGGCCGGGGGCGGGAGGTCGTCCGGCGGACCGGTGCCCTCGACTCCTGCCTGCGCGGTGTGGCTCCCCGAACCGCGTGCGCCGATTCTTGCATGGGAGCGCTTCCATGGCAATGCCTCGATATCCCTCCCGCCGCCCCCGTTCGGGCGGTGCGCGCGGCGCGGGCCAAGGCTCGCAGGACGGGCGCTACCCGGACGATCCCGCCGAGTCGCCCCGGTGGGCGTGGGCCGGCCACTAGAGCGTCGGCGGTCGGCAACCCCTCGATGCCCACCAGTCGACGCCCGACGCCCCTAAAGCCGCGTACCACCCCTAGGGCCCGTACCCTGCATAAACTCCTAAACACGAATCTTTCCCTTCATAGGTCATGAAACGGTCTAACGTCGGTCGTAGCTCGGATGTCGCCGAGCTGAGGACAACAGGGGATGGAGTGACGCAGGTCATGGCTAACAAGATGCTCGGGAAGGTCGTTGCGGGTGCCGCGCTCGGTGGCGCGTCCCTGCTGGTGTTCGCGCCCGGGGCAGCGTTCGCTGACGACCGGCACGACGAGGAGGGCAAGGTCTTCGCCAAGCCCCACATCGTGAAGGCCGGCGAAGAGGTCAAGCTCCTCCAGGTCTGCGAAGAGCCGCAGAAGCACGCCTTCGTCTGGTCCAAGGTGACCGGCAAGGTCAAGCTCAAGGAGGTCGACGACCGGGGCAAGGACCACGGCGACTGGCGTGGCGGGGAGGGGGACCGTCGCGACGAGCACGGCAAGGACCACGAGGACAAGGGCAAGGACCACGACGGCAAGGACCACGACGGCAAGGACCACGACGGCAAGGACCACGACGGCCGCGAGGACCACGACAAGGGCAAGGACCACGAGGACAAGGGCAAGGACCACAACGGCAAGGACGAGCACGGCAAGGACGAGCACGACAAGGGCAAGGACCACGAGGACAAGGGCAAGGACCACAACGGCAAGGACGAGCACGGCGAGCGCTCGTACGGCATGGGCGGCGGCGCCGCGGACTCGGGCAAGGACGAGGACCGCAAGGACTGGAAGGGCGACGAGCACGGCCAGGACGCCGAGCACGGCCGCGACGACAAGGGCCGCGACCACGACGACAAGGGCCGCGACCACGACGACAAGGGCCGCGACCACGACGACAAGGGCCGCGACCACGACAAGGACCGCGACCACGACGACAAGGGCCGCGACCACGACGACAAGGGCCGCGACCACGACAAGGACCGCGACCACGACGACAAGGGCCGCGACCACGACAAGGACCGCGACCACGACGACAAGGGCCGCGACCACGACAAGGACAAGGACCGCTGGGAGCACAAGCGGGACTTCGTCTACTACGGCGAGGCCAAGGTCGACAAGCACGCCAAGCCGGGCCGCTACAAGCTCGAGGGCTCCTGCGGCAAGGGCGAGCTGGTCGTCCTGCCGCGCGGTGGGGTCGACGGCGGTGACGGCGGCGCCGGCGCTGGTGCCGACCGCGAGCTGGCCGCCGCGGGGGCGAGCCTGATCGGCGCCTCCGCCCTGGGCGGCATCGTGCTGCTGCGTCGTCGTCGGACCGATGAGTCCTTCGCCTGACGTGACGGCGACACGGGCCGGCGGCCGTCACGGGAAACCGTGGCGCGCCGCCGGCGCGGCCGTCGTCGTCCTGCTCGCCATGGTGGGCGCCGGCCTGGTCGGTGCGTCGCTCAAGAGCACGCCGACTCCCCGCCCGCCCCAGCCCCTGGCCCAGACGGCTCCTGCGCCGACCGCCACGCCGTCGTTCGACACGTTCGACGAGGCGCCGGCCGCCGTTGGACTGCCCCGCTCCACCCCCACCACGATCACCATCCCCCGGATCGGGGTCGACGCGAGCATCATGAAGCTCGGCACCAACCCCGACGGCACCGTCCAGGTCCCCCCGCTGGAGCGGGCCGAGCTGGCCGGCTGGTACGAGCCGGGGCCGAGCCCGGGCGAGGTCGGCAACGCGGTGATCGTCGGGCACGTCGACTCGAGCAAGATCGGCCCGGCGGTCTTCTTCTCGCTCGGTGCGCTGCAACCCGGCGACACCATCACCGTCGCTCGCGAGGACGGCCGGTCGGCGACCTTCACGGTCGAGTCGGTGCAGTCGCACCCGAAGGACTCGTTCCCGACCGAGCTGGTGTACGGCCCCAGCGAGCAGCCGGGCCTACGGGTGGTGACCTGCGGCGGGGTCTTCGACGAGGCCGCCGGCAGCTACCAGGACAACGTGATCGTCTTCGCCACCCTGCCGGAGTGATCCCCGGCGCGGTCCGGCCGGTCGGGGAACCGACCGGCCGGACCGTCGCGTCGACCCCTCAGGCGGCGGCGGAGGTCCGCACCAGGGTGCGGATCTGGCGCAGCAGCACCGACAGGGCGGCCAGGTCCGCCCGCGACTCGTCGAACTCCCCCATCGCCCGCTCGGCCCGGTGGATCGAGGTCGCGTTCGACTGCTCCCACTGCAGCACCCGCTCGTGCGGGGGCAGGGTCTCCGGGGTGGAGTCGAGCACCTCCGCGGTCAGCGCGGCCAGCGCGGCGTACAGGTCGTAGCGCAGCGCCATCCGGGCCAGCGTCTGCCAACGGTCCTCGCGCGGCAGCAGGGAGATCTTCGACAGGAGCGAGTCCACCCGGAACCGGTCGGAGAGCACGAAGTAGACCGAGGCGACCTCGCCGACGTCCCGCCCGCTGCTCGCCGCGGTCTCCACCACGTCGAGCAGGCCGAAGCTGTACATCAGCCGGGTCGCCTGCTCGGCCAGGTCCCGCGGCAGCCCGCGCTCGGTCATCGAGTCGATGTGCGCCGCGATGGCCTCCCGCTCGCTGCCGTAGAAGAGGTTCTCCAGCCCCGGTAGCAGCCGGGCCACCCCGTCGCGCAGCCGGGCGATCTCCGCCGGCACGTCGATCGGCGAGCGGCGGTTGGTCACCAGCCAGCGCACCGCCCGGTCGACCAGCCGCCGGGTGTCCAGGTAGACGCTGGTCTGCAACTCCGGGGCGATCCGGTTGTCCAGCGCCTCCACCGCGTCCCAGAGTTCGCGCAGGCCGAACACCTCGCGGACCACCACGTACGCCCGGATCACGTCCGCCGCGCTGGCCGCGGTCTCCTCGACCACCCGGAAGACGAACGAGATGCCGCCCCGGTTGATCGCCTCGTTGACCAGCACGGTGGTGACGATGTCCCGGCGCAGCCGGTGCCGGCCCATCCGGTCGGCGAACCGCTCCCGCATCGGGGTCGGGAAGTAGTTGACCAGGACCTCGGTGGTCCAGTCCTCGTCGGCCAAGCCCTCGTTCAGGATCTCCTTCTCCAGGACGATCTTGACGTACGCGAGCAGCACGGCGAACTCCGGCGCGGTGAGGCCGGACTCGCTGCGCACCGCCAGTTCCTCGTCCGGCGGCAGCGCCTCCAGGGCCCGGTCCAGCGCGCCGGAGCGCTCCAGGTCGGTGATCATCCGGCGGTGCACCGGGAGCAGCGAGGCGGCCTGCGCCTGGGCGTTGTTGAGCGCCCGGGCCTGGTCGTAGTTGTCCCGCAGCACCAGCTCGGCGACCTCGTCGGTCATCTCGGCGAGCAGCTCGTCCCGCTCGGGGACGGTCAGCTCGCCGTCGGCGACCGCCGTGTTCAGCAGGATCTTGATGTTCACCTCGTGGTCGGAGCAGTCCACCCCGGCCGCGTTGTCGATGAAGTCGGTGTAGATCCGGCCGCCGGTCAGGGCGTACTCGATCCGGCCGAGCTGGGTCCAGCCCAGGTTGCCGCCCTCGCCGGCCACCCGGCAGCGCAGGTTCTTGCCGTCCACCCGGATCGCGTCGTTGGACTTGTCGCCCACCTCCGCGTTGGTCTGGCTGGACGCCTTGACGTAGGTGCCGATGCCGCCGTTCCAGAACAGGTCGACCGGCGCGGTCAGGATCGCCTTCATCAGCTCCTGCGGGGAGAGCTGCTCCACGTCGTCGTCCAGGCTGAGCGCCGCGCGGACCTGCGGCGTGATCGGCACCGACTTCGCGGTACGCGGGAAGATGCCCCCACCGGTCGAGATCAGCTCCGGGTTGTAGTCCTCCCACGACGACCGGGGCAGCTCGAACAGCCGCTTCCGCTCGGCGTACGAGGTCGCGGCGTCCGGATCCGGGTCGAGGAAGATGTGCCGGTGGTCGAAGGCGGCCACCAGCCGGATGTGCTCGCTGAGCAGCATTCCGTTGCCGAACACGTCGCCGGACATGTCGCCGACGCCGACCACGGTGAAGTCCTGCGTCTGGGTGTCGTGGCCCAGCTCGCGGAAGTGCCGCTTGACGGACTCCCAGGCGCCCCGGGCGGTGATGCCCATCTTCTTGTGGTCGTAGCCGGCCGACCCGCCGGAGGCGAACGCGTCGCCGAGCCAGAAGTTGTGCGCCGCCGAGATCTCGTTGGCGATGTCGGAGAAGGTCGCCGTGCCCTTGTCCGCCGCGACCACCATGTACGGGTCGTCGCCGTCGTGCCGGACCACGTCCTCGGGCGGCACGATCTGGCCGCTGACGATGTTGTCCGTGACGTCCAGCAGCGCCGAGACGAACTCCTTGTAGCAGGCGACCGCCTCGTCCCGGTCGCCCGGCTTCTGCTTCAGCACGAAGCCGCCCTTGGCGCCCACCGGCACGATCACGGCGTTCTTCACCATCTGTGCCTTGACCAGGCCGAGCACCTCGGTGCGGAAGTCCTCCCGCCGGTCGGACCAGCGCAGCCCGCCCCGGGCCACCGGCCCGAACCGCAGGTGCACGCCCTCGAACCGGGGCGAGTAGACGAAGACCTCGAACTTCGGCCGGGGTGCCGGCAGGTCCGGGATCGCCTGCGGGTCCAGCTTGAACGCCACGTACGCCTTCGGCCGCCCGCCGGAGCGCTTCTGGTAGAAGCTGGTGCGCAGGGTGGCCTGGATCAGCGTCAGGTACGAGCGCAGGATCCGGTCCTGGTCGAGGCTGGCCACGTCGTCCAGCGCGGCCCGGATCTCGGCGACCAGCTCGCCGCTGCGCTGCTGCCGCTGCGCGGTCTCCGTCGTGCCCGGCGCGAACCGCAGCTCGAAGAGCTCGACCAGCAGCTGCGCGATCCGCGGGTAGGCGATGAAGGTCTGCTCCATGTAGTCCTGGGAGAAGACCGTGCCGGCCTGGCGCAGGTACTTCGCGTACGCGCGCAGCACCACCACCTGCCGCCAGGTGAGCCCGGCGCGCAGCACCAGCTCGTTGAAGCCGTCCACCTCGGCCTCGCCCCGCCACGCCGCCGCGAAGGCGTTCTCCACGTGCGGGCGCACCTCGGACAGCTCCTGGTGCCCCTCCGGCAGCTGCAGCCCGAAGTCGTACAGCCAGATCCGGCCGTCGATCCGCTCCACCTCGTACGGGTGCTCGTCGACCACCCGGACGCCGAGCGAGTGCAGCACCGGCAGCACCGCGGAGAGCATCATCGGCTCGCCGTACCGGTAGACCTTGAACCGCACGTCCATCGCCTCGGCCGGCTCGGCCTCCGGGGCGCGTGCCCCGGGTCGGGGCGCCAGCTGCTTGCGGAACAGGTGCATCTCCAGCTGGCCGGGCTCCTCCAGCAGCTCCAGCTTGGCCAGGTCCTTCATCGCCTCGTACGGCGTGTGCCCGTCCTTGTAGCCCTCCGGGAACGCGTCGGCGTACCGGGCGAACAGGTGCTTGGCCTGCTCGTCGCCGAGCTTGCGCTCCAGCACCAGCCGGTAGTCGTCGTCCCAGAGCCGGGTGGCGTCGGCCAGCTCCTCGGCGAGCAGGTCGGCGTCGACGTCACCGGGCGGGTTGTTCGGGTCGGTGCGGACGATGAAGTGCACCCGGGCCAGCATCGACTCGGTGACCCGGGTGGTGTAGTCGACCCCCACGCCGTTCAGCTCGCGCAGCAGGATGTCCTGCATGCGCAGCCGGTTCTGCGTGGTGAACCGGTCCCGGGGCAGGTAGATCAGGCAGGAGATGAACCGCCCGTACGCGTCCCGGCGCAGGAAGACCCGCAGCTGCCGGCGGCCGGCCATGCGCAGCACGCCGATCACCGCGTGGTAGAGGTCGTCGGTCTTGATCTGGAACAGCTCGTCGCGCGGGTAGGTCTCCAGGATCTGCAGCAGGTCCTTGCCGGAGTGGCTGCGCTGACTCAGGCCCGAGCGGTCGAGCACCTCGGCCACCTTGCGCCGGACCACCGGCAGCTCCCGCACGCTGGTGCGGTACGCGGCGGTGGAGAACAGGCCCAGGAAGCGCCGCTCCCCGACCACCTCGCCGGCCTCGTTGAACACCTTGAAGCCAATGTAGTCCAGGTAGGCCGACCGGTGGACGGTGGCCCGCGAGTTGGCCTTGGTGATGATGAGCAGGCGCTTCTCGGTGACCTTCTCGTGCGCCTCCGGGGTCATCGAGGAGAGCGACCGGGCCTCGGGGGAGTCCTGCCGCAGGATGCCCAGCCCGGTGCCGAGCACCGCCTCCAGCGCCTGGCCACCGTCCCCGGTCGCCACCAGGCGGTACTCCCGGTAGCCGAGGAACGTGAAGTGATCGTGCGCCAGCCAGCGCAGCAGCTCGACCGAGTCGGTGATGTCCTTCTCCGGCACCGGCGGCCGGTTGTCGCTGGTCCGGGCGGCGGCCAGCTCGTCGGCGAGGGAGAGCGCCCGCTGGCGCATCTTCGGCCAGTCCTCGACGGCCTCCCGCACGTCGGTGAGCACCCGCTGCAGCTCCCGGCGCAGCGTGTCCCGCTCGGCGGCGTCGCGGACCGGGTCGATCTCGATCCGCATCCAGCTCTCGACCAGGTCGCCGGCGATGGCGTCGTCGGGCTCGACGTCCGCGGAGACCTCGGTGAGCCGGCCGAGCGGCTCCCGCCGCACCACCACCAGCGGGTGGACCAGCAGGTGCACGTCGAGGTGGTGCGAGTTGAGCAGGGCGGTCACCGAGTCGACCAGGAACGGCATGTCGTCGGTGACGATCTCGATGACGGTGTGGTGCTGGTCGGCGTCGGGTTCGTGGATGCGCAGCTTCAGCTCACCCGGGACGCGCTGCTGGGCCAGGTCGCGGTGCGCGCGGGCCGCGGCGAGCATCTCCTCGGCGGTGAAGCCGATCAGCTCCTCGTCCGGGGCGAACCGCCAGAAGCGGCTGACCAGGGTCGCCGCGTCGTGGTCGTCCCCGGCCAGCGCGACCGCCTGGGCCACCAGGCGCTCCGCGTTCGGTACCGGTTCGTCGAGTTCGGTGTCCTCCACGTCCTCGGCCAGCGAGTCGGCCGGCAGGCCCAGGTCGTAGATGGTGTCGACGCTCGAACCGGTCATCCCGGTCACTCCTGTATCGAGTCGGCCGAAACCGTCCCCGTCGGTCGCCGAATCGAAGCTGTCGTCCCGGCTGGTGTCATCCTGCCGGAGGTCGGGTCCCGGTTTGATCGCCGGACGCCGGTCCATCGGTGCCACTCCCCTCGACCCACCGCGTTGTGGGTCACTCTGCCGCCCAGCCTAGGCCCTCCCACTTCGGTCCTTCCGAGGCGGACCACCGGCCGGACGTCCGGATCCGGACTCTGTCCTTTCACCCGTTGCGGGTACGAGGTTGGCTGGCCCAGGAGTACCCCGCCCCGCGATGTTCATCACACCGTCACGGGTCCGTCTTCCCGCACGTCCGCCCCCAACCGGGGACGATGCGGACAGCGGGCGCGTACTACCGTGCAGGGCAGTGGAAGATCCGAGGAGCTGCTCCATGCGTCTGTCGTACCCCCGTCCGCACCGCCCGCTCGCGGCGCTGGCCGCGATCCTGCTCGCGGCCGCCGCGCTCACCGGATGCTCCGACGGCGACGGTCCGGAACGCAGCGTCGACGCCTTCCTGGCCGGCTGGCGCTCGGGCGACCTGCAGGCGGTCGGGTTCGTCGACCCGACCGGCGCGAAGCTGCCGGCGGCCGATGTGGCGCGGGAGATCAAGGAGCTCTCCGGCGAGCTTGCCGCAAGCCCGCCGGCGCTCACCCGTCGGGGCGAGCCCAAGATCACCGCCGACATCGCCGCCGCGACCGTCAAGGTCGAGTGGACCCTGCCGGGCGACACCCGCTGGGCGTACGACCGGACGATCCGGCTGGCCCGCGGCGACGACGACCAGTGGCAGGTGATCTGGGAGCCGCAGGTGGTGCAGGAGCAGCTCACCCGCGGTGACCGGCTCGGGCTGCGCCGCCAGACCGGAACCCGGGCCGGGGTGCTCGACGACGCCGGCCAGCCGATCGTGGCGCCCCGACCGGTGGTCCGGGTGGGGGTGCAGCCGAGCGAGGTGACCGACGCGGCGGGCCTGAGCCGGAAGCTGGACGCCGCCTTCCGGGCGATCCGGCCGGCGATCACGCCGCCGGTCGACCTCTCCGGCCTGCCCAAGCGGATCGCCGACGCCGACCCGGGCGCGTTCGTCGAGGTGGTGACCCTGCGCGAGGACGCGTACCGGCAGATCAAGTCGCGGATCTACGACCTGCCGGGCACCAAGTTCCGCTCCGACAAGCTGGACCTCGCCCCGACCCGTGAGTTCGCCCGGGCGGTGCTCGGCTCGGTCGACCCGGCCCAGGCCGACGACCTGGCCAAGCACCCCGACCGGTACGCGGCCGGCGACCTGGTCGGCCACGGCGGTCTGCAGGGGCGCTACGACGAGCGGCTGCGCGGCGCGCCGGGGCTGAGCGTGATCATCGAGCGCCCCGGGCCGGACGGCACGCTGGTGCCGACCGACACCGAGGTGTTCCGCCGGGACCCGCAGCCCGGTCAGCCGCTGAAGACCACCCTCGACGTGGCGACCCAGAACGCGGCCGACGCGGCGCTGCGCGGCGAGCGGCGGCGCTCGGCGCTGGTGGCGCTGCGGATCAGCGACGGCGCGGTGCTCGCCGCCGCGAACGGCCCCGGCGCGGCCGGAGAGAACCTCGCCTTCACCGCCCAGGTCCCGCCCGGGTCGACCTTCAAGATGGTCAGCGCGCTCGGGCTGCTGGACCGGGGCGCGGTCACCCTGGACGCGCCGGTCGACTGCCCGAAGACCCGCACCGTCGACGGCCGGGCGTTCAAGAACTCCGACAACTTCGCGCTCGGGTCGGTGCCGTTCCGCACCGACTTCGCGAAGTCCTGCAACACCGCGTTCGTCGCGCTGGCCCCGCAGCTGGGCGCCGACGGGCTCGCGGTGACCGGCCGGTCGCTGGGCCTGGAGGGGCAGTGGGACGTCGGCCTGGACGCCTTCACCGGCAAGGTCTCCGCCAACGGCGGCGCGACCGAGCAGGCCGCCGCCGCGATCGGTCAGGGCACCACCGTGGTCAGCCCGCTGGCGATGGCCTCGGCCACCGCCGCGGTCGCCCGGGGCCGTTTCGAGCAGCCGAAGCTGGTGCTGGACCCGGCGCCGGCGCAGCCGGCCGCCGCCGGCCAGCCGCTGAAGCCGGAGTCGGTCGAGGCGGTGAAGACGATGATGCGCGAGGTGGTCACCGCGGGCACCGGCACCGCCCTGAAGGACGTGCCGGGCGACCCGGTGTACGGCAAGACCGGCACCGCCGAGTACGACAACAACCCGGCGCACACCCACGCCTGGTTCGTCGGCTGGCAGGGCGACGTCGCGTTCGCGGTCTTCGTCGAGCAGGGCGGTGCCAGCACCGCCACCGCGGTCCCGATCGCCGAGCGCTTCCTCCGCGCCCTCCCCCGCTGACCCCCGTCCACACAGGGCGGGCCCTGTCGATCTTTGGCGGTGGGTCGTCGGCGATGTGCCGGTGGTCCATTCGGATCCCTTGAGCACTCCGCCCCCCTGACCCCCGATGATCATGGAGTTTGCGTCATTCCCGAGCCGGATCCTGACGCAAACTCCATGATCACCCGGCGGGACGGGCCCGGGGCGGGAGAGCGGTGGGGCGGGCGGGCGGTGGGGCGGGGCGCCGCCGGGGTGCTCGGGTCAGGCGATGTCGGCGCTGGAGTGGGGAGTGCTGTCGTCGGGTGCGGGCAGCGCGTCCTCCGGCGTCGGGCGAGGCTCCGGGTCGGGCCCGGGCAGCGGGGCCCGACGCAGCAGGCCCGGGCCGACCCCTGCGGGCGGGCCGACGGGCTCCAACCCGGCCGGGACAGTCGGACCCGCGGGCGCCAACCCGTTCGGCACCGGCGGACCGGCGGGTTCCAGCCCAGCCGGGGCGGGCGGAATGACGGGTTCCAGCCCAGCCGGGGCGGGCGGCATGACGGGTCCCAGGCCGGCCGGGGCGGGCGGACCGACCGGTTCCAGCCCGGCCGACGCGGACTCAGGCCCGGCGGGAGCAACGCCGGCCGGGTCGGGAGCGACCGCCGGCCGGTCGGCATTCGCACCGGGACGCGGCTTGGCGGCCCGGGTGCCGGACCGCCCGTTGCCCCGACGGGGAGCCGGGGCGGCCGACGGGCCCGGCAGCAGCCGCGGCGGCACCGCCTCCGGAGCGGAGACCGGGGCGAGCCCGGCCACCACGGTGTTGACGATCTCCGCGGCGTACGCGCCGTCGGGGTCGTAGTCGGGGTCGAAGACGGTCAGCTCGACGCCGAGGCAGTGCGGGGTGTCGACCAGCCCGGCCAGCAGGATCTCCAGCTCGGCGAAGGCGATGCCACCCGGGTCCGGCGCGTCCACCGCCGGCATCACGGCCGGGTCCAGCACGTCCACGTCGATGTGCACCCAGTAGCCGGCGCAGTCGGCGAGCTGCTCGTGGGCCCACTGCGCGGTACGCGCGGCGCCCTCGGCCCGCAGTGCCGGCACCGGCCGGGTGGTGATCCCGGCGGCCTGGAGGTCGAGCCGGTACTCGTCCTGGGCCCGGATGCCGAGCACCACCACGTCGATGTCCCGGAAGTAGGGGCGGCGGCCCTCGATGGCGGCCAGGTCGGCCTGCCCCCGGCCGGTGACCAGGGCCAGGTCCTCACCCGCCGCGGCGCCCACGTAGGAGGCGTTGCCGGGGTGCCGGAAGTCGGAGTGGCCGTCGACGAAGACCAACCCGATCCGGCCGCCGACCGCCTCGCCGAGCCGGTGCATGGCCAGCGCCGAACCGAGCAGGATCGAGCAGTCCCCGCCCAGGACCAGCGGGAACTCCCCGCGGTCGATGATCGAGCCGATCCGGTCGGCGAGCGCCACCGAGTAGTCGGCGATCTCCCGGGCGTGGCAGACCCCGTCGCCGGGCCGCCAGTCCCCCGGGTCGTAGCGCGGCGAGGTCAGGCAGCCGGCGTCGCGGGCCCGCAGCCGGGCGAGCAGCCCGTGGTCGCGTAGCGCGCCGGGCGCCTTGGCGCAGCCCGGCACCGTGGTGGGCGTGGGCGGGCGCAGGCCGAGGTTGGACGGCGCGTCGAGGACGGCGATCCGGCGCATCATGGGCTCCCGTCCTCGGTGGTCGGGCGGGCCGGCCGGGTCGCCGGCCCGCGCTGGCGTGCTACGTGCTCAGAACAGGGCGCTGGCCAGGGCCCGCCGGGCGGAGGCCACCGCGGGGTCGTCCGGACCGGCGATGGTGAACAGGCCGACCAGGTGCTGGCGTACCTTCTCCCGGTCGTCGCCGGCGGTGCGGCGGACCAGGGCGACCAGGCGCCGGTAGGCCTGCTCGGCCAGGCCGCTGAGCACCTCGATGTCGGCGGCGAGCAGGTGCGCGTCGACGTCGTCGGGGTTGGCCTCCGCGGCGGCGAGCGCCGCCTGCGGGTCGGCGCCGGCCACCCGGCGGGCCAGGCCGACCTGGGCCAGGCCGGCCTCGGCCGCGGCGTCCGCCGGCGACTCGGCCAGGATCTTCCGGTACGCCCGCTCGGCGGCGTCCAGGTCGCCGCTCATCAGCGCGTCGTCGGCCTCGTCGAGGCGGGGGTCGGTCGGCTCCGCGACGCTCACGCCACCGGCCTTGAGCACCGCCTGGATCCACTGCCGCAGCTGCGCCTCCGGCACCACCCCGGAGAAGGCGTCGATCGGCTGACCGCCGACCACCGCGTAGACCATCGGGATGCCCTGTACCCGGAACATCTGGGCGATGCGCGGGTTGGCGTCCACGTCGATCTTGGCAAGCACCCAGGCGCCGCCGCCCTCGACCGCCAGCCGCTCCAGCACCGGGGAGAGCTGCTTGCACGGCTCGCACCACTCGGCCCAGAAGTCCACCACGACCGGGGTGCTCAGCGAGCGTTCGAGGACCTCGGACTGGAAGGTCGCCTCGGTCACGTCGATGACGGTGACTCCGCCGACGGCGCCACCGGGCGCACCGGCGGGGGGACCGGACTGGACGGGGGTCTGGCTCGGGGCAGGGGTGCGCAGCGCGCTGAGGTCGACCGCGCCGCGGGTGAAGATCGACGAGGTGATCCGTGGGTCGCTCATGGTTATCTAGTCTCGCACGTACGCCGCCCAACTCCGATCAACCGCGACGGCGACAGTTGCAGTTCTCACCCTGCTCACCACCCCTGCCCGCCCCCGCCGCACCCGCTGCCCGCGATCGTGCACTTTCGGCCCGCGGTACGCGGCATCCGCGGCATTTGCCGGGCGGAAAGTACACGATCGCAGGGAGGTCGGCGGGGGTCAGAAGCGGGCGGGCTCGCGGTAGGTGCCCCACTCGGCGCGGAGGGCGTCGCAGATCTCGCCGAGGGTGGCCTCGGCGCGGACGGCGTCGAGCATGGCCGGGATCATGTTCTCGCCGGTCCGGCCGACCTCGACCATCCGCGCCACGGCCGCCTTGACCGCCGCGTCGTCCCGGGCCGACTTGCGCTCGGCCAGCACCCGGCGCTGCTCCAGCTCGACCTCGTGCGAGATGCGCAGGATCTCCAGGTCCTTGGCCACGGTGTTGGTTTGGCAGTTGACCCCGACGATCTTCTTCTCGCCCTTCTCCAGCGCCTGCTGGTA
This sequence comes from Micromonospora sp. LZ34, assembly GCF_052981855.1. Lineage (NCBI taxonomy): Bacteria > Bacillati > Actinomycetota > Actinomycetes > Micromonosporales > Micromonosporaceae > Micromonospora > Micromonospora sp. LZ34. The sequence goes on along the minus strand of NZ_JBRIQN010000049.1, from coordinate 20,203 downwards.
GACGAAGGCCGACTCGGCGATGTGGCCGGTGAACCAGCCGTCCTCGATGCCGCGCAGGATGCCGGAGGTCATCGGGCCGATCTGGTGCGGGCCCTCGCCGCCGAGCTGGCGGATCCGGGCGAAGATCTCCTCCGCCTCGGCCTCGATCTTGTCGGTGAGCGCCTCGACGTACCACGACCCACCCAGCGGGTCGGCCACGTTGGTCACCCCGGTCTCCTCCATCAGCACCTGCTGCGTCCGCAGGGCGATCTCGGCCGACTCGTCGGTGGGCAGCGCGAGGGTCTCGTCCAGGGCGTTGGTGTGCAGCGAGTTGGTGCCGCCGAGCACCGCGGCGAGCGCCTCGACAGCGGTCCGCACCACGTTGTTCACCGGCTGCTGGGCGGTCAGCGAGACCCCGGCGGTCTGCGTGTGGAACCGCAGCCAGAGGGCCTTCTCGCTGGTCGCGCCGTAGACGTCGCGCAGCCAGCGGGCCCAGATCCGGCGGGCGGCCCGGAACTTGGCGATCTCCTCGAAGAAGTCGACGTGCGAGTCGAAGAAGAAGCTCAGGCCGGGGGCGAAGACGTTGACGTCCAGCCCGCGGCTCAGGCCCAGCTCGACGTAGCCGAACCCGTCGGCGAGCGTGTACGCCAGCTCCTGCGCGGCGGTCGAGCCGGCCTCCCGGATGTGGTAGCCGGAGACCGACAGCGGCTTGTAGCGCGGGATCTCCCGGGCGCAGTACTCCATCAGGTCGCCGATCAGGCGCAGGTGCGGCTCCGGGTCGAAGAGCCACTCCTTCTGCGCGATGTACTCCTTGAAGATGTCCGTCTGCAGGGTGCCGTCCAGGGTGGACAGGTCGGCGCCCTGCCGCTCGGCGGCCACCAGGTACATGCAGAACACCGGCACGGCCGGGCCGGAAATCGTCATCGAGGTGGTCACCCCGGCCAGGTCGATGCCGTCGAAGAGCACCTCCATGTCGGCGGCGCTGTCCACCGCGACCCCGCAGTGCCCCACCTCGCCGAGCGCCTGCGGGTCGTCCGAGTCGCGCCCCATCAGGGTGGGCATGTCGAAGGCGACGGAGAGCCCGCCGCCGCCGGCGCCCAGGATCATCTTGTAGCGCTCGTTGGTCTGCCGGGCGTTGCCGAAGCCGGCGAACTGCCGGATGGTCCAGGCCCGCCCGCGGTAGCCGGTCGGGTGCAGGCCCCGGGTGTACGGGTACTCGCCCGGCCAGCCGATCCGCTCGAAGCCCGGGTAGGCGACGCCCTCCGGCGGCCCGTAGACCGGGTCGACGGTCATCCCGGAGAGCGTGGTGAAGTCGGCGTCCCGCTTGCGCGCGGCGTCGTACCGGGCCTGCCAGCGTGCCCGTCCGGCTGCGATCTCGTCGGCGTTCATCCGCAGGGCTCCTCCTCGAGCTCTCGACTGCACGTCGAGTGTAGAGCCCTGGCCTGAACGATCGCTAAGGAAAGTCGTACCGGCCGGTAACCTGAGCTGCGCGGAGCGCTCAGGCGGTCGGCGCCGCGGGCTCCCCCAGGGCCACGTCGTCGACCCGGATGTTGACCTCGTCGACCCGTAGCCCGTACGCCTCGACCGCCTCGGTCACCTTCGCCCGCACCTCGTCGGTCACCTGCGGCACCGGCCGGCCGCCCTCGATCACGATGACCAGGTTGACCACGGCCGCGCCCTTGGTGACGTGCGCCGAGCAGCCCCGCCGGGCGTCGCCGACCTGGTCCAGCCCGACCCGGTCGAGCACCGCGTTGAAGAACCGGGCGACGTCGCCGCCCAGCTCGGCCACCCCGGGCACCGCCCGCGCGGCGGCCACCGCGATCTTCTCCACCACCTCGTCGGAGACCTGCGTCGTCCCGCCCGCCACCGCGTCCGGCGTCACCGACAGTTCCCGCGTCGCCTCGTCGCTCATGCTCTCCACCCGGCCGAACACCCCGCCCCACGCCGATCGTGGAGCGGTGCGAGCGTACTAGTTCCCGGTGGCGTCGGGTGGCCGCGGCACGGGCCTGTCGGGGCCGGCGCTCCGGGGCCGGCGGAGCGTCAGGAGCCGAGCTGGCCGAGCAGCTCGTCCGCAGCCGCGTACGGGTCCAGCGCCCCCTCGGCCACCTTCGCGGCGAGCGCCGGCAGCTCCGTACCGTCGCGCAGCGAGCCGATCCGGTCGCGCAGCGTGCCGAGCGCGATCGCCTCGACCTCGGCGGCGGCCCGCGCCTCCTGCCGGCGGCGCAGCTCGCCGTGCTCGACCAGCCAGCCGCGGTGCTTGTCGATCGCGGCGGCGATGTCGTCGATCCCCTCGCCGCGGGCGGCGATCGCGCGCACCACCTGCGGCCGCCACTGGCCCGGCCCGCGCTCGCCCAGCGCGATCATGCCCTGGATGTCGCGGACCGTGGCGTCGGCGCCATCCCGGTCGGCCTTGTTGACCACGAACACGTCGGCGATCTCCAGGATGCCGGCCTTGACCGCCTGGATCGCGTCGCCCATGCCCGGGGCGAGCAGCACCAGCGTGGTGTCGGCCAGCGAGGCGACCTCCACCTCCGCCTGCCCGACGCCGACGGTCTCCACCAGCACCACGTCGCAGCCGGCGCCCTCGAGCACCCGGACGGCCTGCGGCGTGGCCGCGGAGAGCCCGCCGAGGTGGCCCCGGCTGGACATCGACCGGATGTAGACCCCCGGATCGGTGGCGTGGTCCTGCATCCGGACCCGGTCGCCGAGGATCGCCCCACCGGTGAACGGGCTGGACGGGTCGATGGCCAGCACCCCCACCCGGTGGCCGCGGGCGCGCAGCGCCCGGACCAGCTCGTTGGTGGTGGTGGACTTGCCCACGCCGGGGGAACCGGTCAGCCCGACCACCTGGGCCTGGCCGGCGTACGGCGCCAGCGCCGCGGCGATCCGCGGCAGCGTCTCGTCACCGGACTCGACCAGGGTGATCAGCCGGGCCACCGCGCGGGGGTCACCCGCGCGGGCCCGCTCGACCAGCATCGGCACGTCCCGGCTGCGGCGCACCGATCCGGTGGCCGCCGCCGGGACGCTGTCGACCGTTCCGCTCACGGTTCCGTCGCTCACTGACCGCTCTCGCCGGCGGCCGGGACGTGGATGATCAGCGCGTCGCCCTGGCCGCCACCGCCGCAGAGGGCCGCGGCGCCGGTGCCGCCGCCCCGGCGCTTGAGCTCCAGCGCGAGGGTGAGCACCAGCCGGGCGCCGGACATGCCGATCGGGTGGCCCAGCGCGATCGCCCCGCCGTTGACGTTCACCTTCTCCGGGCCGACCCCGAGGTCACGCATCGACTGGATGCCGACCTGGGCGAACGCCTCGTTGATCTCGATCAGGTCCAGGTCGGAGACGCTCAGCCCGCCCTTGCGCAGCGCGTGCTGGATGGCGTTGGACGGCTGCGAGTGCAGGGAGTTGTCCGGGCCCGCGACGTTGCCGTGCGCCCCGATCTCGGCCAGCCAGGTCAGCCCCAGCTCCTTGACCTTGGCCTTGCTCATCACCACCACCGCGGCCGCGCCGTCGGAGATCGGCGAGGAGCTGCCGGCGGTGATGGTGCCGTCCTTCGTGAAGGCGGGACGCAGCTTCGCCAGCGACTCCGCCGTGGTGTCCGGCCGGACCCCCTCGTCCTCGCTGATCACCAGCGGGTCGCCCTTGCGCTGCGGGATGACCACCGGGGCGATCTCCTCGGCGAAGTGGCCGTTCTTCTGGGCGGCGGCGGCCCGCTGGTGGCTGGCGGCGGCGAAGGCGTCCTGCTCCTCGCGGCTGATGCCGTGCTTGGCGCCGAGCCGCTCGGTCGACTCGCCCATCGAGCAGCAGTCCCAGGCGTCGGTGAGGCCGTCCAGCGCCATGTGGTCCTTGACCACCACGTCGCCGTACTTGTAGCCGCCGCGCTGGCCGAGCAGCAGGTGCGGGGCGTTGGTCATCGACTCCATGCCGCCGGCCACCACGATGTCGAACTCGCCGGCCCGGATCAGCTGGTCGGCCAGGGCGATCGCGTCCAGGCCGGAGAGGCAGACCTTGTTGATGGTCAGGGCCGGTACGGACATCGGGATGCCCGCCTCGACCGCCGCCTGCCGGGCCGGGATCTGCCCGGTGCCGGCCTGGAGCACCTGACCCATGATCACGTACTGCACCTGGTCGGGGGCGACGCCGGCGCGCTCCAGCGCCGCCCTGATCGCCACGCCGCCGAGTTTGGTCGCCGGGAGGTCCTTGAGGTTGCCCAGCAGGCGCCCCATCGGGGTCCGCGCGCCGCTGACGATCACCGAAGCCATACCTGCCTCCGAGGGGGGTGCCGACCTGTACGCCTTAACGATTGTTCGGCCAGACTAGCGCCATGGCTGAGAACTCCCCCGTCGAGACCGCTGCCGACTATGTCACAGACATCGGGCTGCGGCGGATCGACCACATCGGGGTGGCCGTCGCCGACCTGGACGCCGCGATCGACTTCTACCAGCGGACGTTCGGGATGCGCTGCGTGCACACCGAGACCAACACCGAACAGGGCGTCCGCGAGGCGATGCTGGCCGTCGGGCCGACCACCGAGGGCGGCTGCCTGCAACTGCTCGCCCCGCTGACGCCGGAGTCGACCATCGCGAAGTTCCTGGACCGCAACGGCCCGGGGGTGCAGCAGGTGGCGTACACCGTGGCGGACATCGACGCGGCCTGCGCGGCGTTGCGCGAGCGCGGCGTCCGCCTGCTCTACGAGACCCCGAAGCGCGGCACCGCCAACTCCCGGATCAACTTCGTGCACCCGAAGGACGCCGGCGGCGTCCTCGTCGAGCTGGTCGAGGCGGCCGAGCATTGACGTACGCCGCGCCCCGCCGCGCGGGCGGCGGGGCGCGGCGGCGGGCAGGCCGGTCGGCACGGCCGGGTCCCGGCGCGAGCGGCGCCGGAGCCACTCGCGGGCCGGCGCCGAGCACGGCACTGCGCGGTTCAACGTTCACCCGGACACCTTCACGCATCGGTCGATGCGGTTTTTCACAGAGGACTTCCGGCCCTAGCTACCGTTCAGTAACGTCCGCCCCACCGGAGCGCGGCCGGTGCCGGATGTGTCGGACGCCGACATGGTGGACAGGCCGCACCGGCGCCGACGATGGCAGCACCCAGGCCCGTGCGCGCGGGTGCGGACGAACCGGAGGTCACCGTGCAGGACATCCTCGAAGCGATCATGTCGGCGGAAGGCTCCGCGCAGCCGGAGCGGGAACTCGCCGCTCTCGCCGGGCTGCCCGTGCCCGAGTCCTACCGCGGCGTCGTGGTACGCGCGGACGAGACCCGGATGTTCGAGGGCATGGCCACCCGGGACAAGGACCCGCGCAAGGCGCTGCACGTGCAGGAGGTGCCGACGCCCGAGCTCGGCCCGGGCGAGGCGCTGGTCGCGGTGATGGCCAGCGCGATCAACTACAACACCGTCTGGACCAGCATCTTCGAGCCGCTGTCCACCTTCAAGTTCCTCCAGCGCTACGGCCGGCTCTCCGAGCTGACCCGCCGGCACGACCTGCCGTACCACGTGGTCGGTTCGGACGCCGCCGGCGTGGTGCTGCGGACCGGGCCGGGGGTGACCCGGTGGTCCGCCGGCGACGAGGTGGTCGCGCACTGCCTGTCGGTGGAACTGGAGGACGCGGCCGGGCACGACGACACCATGCTCGACCCGCAGCAGCGGATCTGGGGCTTCGAGACCAACTTCGGCGGCCTGGCCGAGCTGGCGGTGGTGAAGGCCAACCAGCTGATGCCCAAGCCGCGGCACCTGAGCTGGGAGGAGGCGGCCAGCCCGGGCCTGGTCAACTCGACCGCGTACCGGCAGCTCGTCTCGCACCACGGCGCGAACATGAAGCAGGGCGACGTGGTGCTGATCTGGGGCGCCTCCGGCGGGCTGGGTGGCTACGCCACCCAGATGGCGCTCAACGGCGGCGCCATCCCGGTCTGCGTGGTGTCCAGTCCGGACAAGGCGGAGCTGTGCCGCAGGATGGGCGCGGAGCTGGTCATCGACCGGGCCGCCGAGGGCTTCCGGTTCTGGAAGGACGAGCAGACCCAGGACCAGGACGAGTGGCGGCGCTTCGGCGAGCGGATCCGGGAGCTGACCGGCGGCGAGGACCCGGACATCGTCTTCGAGCACCCCGGCCGGGAGACCTTCGGCGCGAGCGTCTACGTGACCAAGCGCGGCGGCACCATCGTCACCTGCGCCTCCACCAGCGGCTACCAGCACCAGTACGACAACCGCTATCTCTGGATGCACCTCAAGCGGATCGTCGGCAGCCACTTCGCCAACTACCGCGAGGCGTGGGAGGCCAACCGGCTGGTGGCGCTGGGGAAGATCCACCCGACGGTGTCGAGGACCTACCCGCTGGAGCAGACCGGCCAGGCCGCGTACGAGGTGCACCGCAACGCCCACCAGGGCAAGGTCGGCGTCCGCTGCCTCGCCCCGACCGACGGGCTCGGCGTACGCGACCGCGAGCTGCGCGCCCGGCACGAGGACGCGATCAACCGGTTCCGCGGCCACTGACCCGACAGGGGCCGCCAGGCGACGATTGCCGCAACGTCGATCGCCATTCCGCACCGGCGTCGGGCACGCATTCGAGTGCCCGTGCCCGGGCGGCGACAAAGGGCCGCGGGGCCTTGCCCCGCGGCCCTTTTCCGGGTCTCCGCCCAGGCCGTCCGACCCGCCCGGGACCTGCCAAGATCGCCGATTGGTCCGGTCCCCGGGAGCCGCCGAAGTTGACCATGTAAACAGGACAGCAAAGCTCGCCACCGCTCTTGCGAAGGACCCTGGGGCGTCTGCGAGTATGTCCCAATGCCCCAGCAGCAGTCCTCCCCTCTCGCGTTCTTCGATAACGCGAACTCGCAGCCAGATTTCACCGTCGGCCTGCGCGGATACAACACCCACCAGGTCGATGACTTCATCGGCCGGATGACCGCCGCGCTGACCCAGTCCGAGCAGGCCCGCGCCGAGGCCGAGCAGCGGATGAACGACGCCCAGCGTCGGCTCCGCCAGGCCGAGCAGCGCATGTCCGCGCTGGAGCAGAAGCTCACGGACACCAACAAGCAGCTCGAGGAGAACAGCCGGCCGACCCTCTCCGGCCTCGGCACCCGCGTCGAGCAGATCCTCCGCCTCGCCGAGGAGCAGGCCAACGACCACCGCAACGAGGCCAAGCGCGAGTCGGAGGGCATCCTCTCCGCCGCCCGCCTCGAGGCGCGTGAGATCACCGACAAGGCCCGGGCCGAGGCGGCGGCGATGAAGGCCACCGCCGAGCGCGAGGCGGGCAACGTCCGTACCGCCGCCGAGCGGGAGGCCGCCGAGGTCCGGGTGCAGGCCCGCCGCGAGGCCGACACGCTGCGCGCGGACGCCGAGCGGGAGACCAAGCAGCTGCGCACGGTCACCGCGCACGAGGTCGCCGAGCTGAAGTCCACCGTCGAGCGGGAGGTCGCCACGCTGCGCGCCACCGCCGAGCGGGAGATCACCCAGCAGCGGGCCAAGGCCGCCCGCGAGGCCGAGGAGAAGCGCGCCGAGGCGACCAAGCTGCTCACCGACGCCCGCGACAAGCGCGACAAGGACCTCCAGGCCCTGGAGCTCCAGCTCGCCGAGCGCCGCGAGAAGGCCGAGCGCGAGGAGTCCGAGCGGCACGCCGCCCAGGTGGCGCAGACCCAGAAGCTGGTCAGCGAGGCCGAGCAGCGCGCCCGGGCGGCCCAGGAGCGGGCCAAGGAGATCGAGCAGCGGGCCGAGGCCCGCCGGGTCGAGTCGGAGCGCGGCGCGACCGAGACGGTCGAGAAGGCCAAGGCGCTGGCCGACAAGACGCTGAACGAGGCGCGGGCCGAGTCGCAGCGCCTGCTCAACGAGGCGCGCACCGAGGCCGAGCTGACCACCCAGGCGGCCCGCCGCGAGGTCGAGGACCTCACCCGCCAGAAGGACGCGGTCACCGCGCAGCTGGGCCAGATGCTCTCCGGTCTCGCGGGCATCGTCCCGGGCGTGCCGGCGCAGGCCGCGCCGGCGCAGGGCGAGGCGAAGAAGGCCGCCGGCGACGCCGGCGACAAGGTGGCCGCGGAGACCGCCAGCTGACCGGCCCGGCCGGGGCATGACACGGCGCGGGGTGACACCGGGTGACCGGTGCCTCCCCGCGCCGTGTGCGTTTCCCGGCCGGCGGGAACCGGGCACCGGAAACGCAGTGAATCAGGTCCCAACAGGGGCGTCCGTATCGCCCCAGGAGCGGCCGATGCGTGTGAGGATGGGAGCATGTCGCACGGCGAGGAACTGTTCGCTCTCGGCGGGGACGTGACCACGGAGCCCAGCTTCGAGTCCGCTCTGCGGGGGTACGAGAAACGACAGGTCGACCGGTACGTCGCGCGTGCGGAGCACGAGATCGCGACCCTCGCGGCCGAGCGGGAGCAGGCCTACACACAGATCCACAAGCTGGCCGGCCAGGTCGAGGTGCTCCAGCGGGATCTCGCCCAGGTGCGCAAGCAGGTCGGGGTGGTCGACCGCGCCTCGTTCCGGCACCTCGGCCCCCGGGTCGAACAGATCCTCACCCTCGCCGAGGAACAGGCCGAGGCCATCCTGCGCGAGGCCAACGAGGAGATCGAGGCCCGCCGCGCGGCCGCCGAGCACATCATCGAGGAGGCCCGCGCGGAGGCCGCCAAGGCGCTCAAGGACTTCGAGATCGCGCTGTCCGCCCGCCGCGCCGAGGAGGAGCGGCACACCGCCGCCCGCAAGGCCGAGGCGGACGCCGCCGTCAAGGCCGCCAAGGCGGAGGCCGAACGGCTCCGCAAGGCCGCCCAGGAGGCGCTGAGCAAGGCCCAGCAGGAGGCCACCCAGCTGCGGGACGCGGCGAAGGAGATCCACACCCGGGCCCAGCAGGAGGCGACCAAGCTCCGCGAGGCCGCCAAGGAGGCGCACGCCAAGGCCCAAAAGGAGGCCACCGAGCTGCGCGAGGCGGCCAAGGAGGTGCACGCCAAGGCGCAGCAGGAGGCCAAGCGCCTGGTCGACCAGGCCACCGAGGCGGGCCGGGCCACCCACGCCAAGGCCCAGCGCGAGGCCAAGCAGATCATCGACGACGCCAGCACCGCCGGCCGGGCCACCCGCGAGAAGGCCCGCCAGGAGGCGGAGCGGCTGACCACGCAGGCGGCCGAGTCCGCCCGGCGCAGCCGGACCGAGACCGAGGCGTACGTGCAGCGGATGCGCAGCGAGACCGAGGCGTACGTGCAGCACGCGCGGGCGCAGACGCAGCAGGAGCTGGGCGCCTGGCGGGCCGGCGTGGAGAAGGAGGTGAACAGCCGGCGCGAGGCGGCCGACCGGGAGCTGACCCAGCGGCGGGCCGCCGCCGAGCAGGAGTTCACCACCCGCCGGGCCGAGCTGGAGAAGCAGTACAAGACCCGGCACGCCGAGGTGGAGAAGCAGCACAAGACCCGGCAGGACGAGCTGGAGTCGACGTACACGAAGCGGCGCGTCCAGCTGGAGTCCGAGTACTCCACCCGCAAGAACGAGATCGAGCAGGGCGCCGCGGCGGTCCGCGAGGCCGCCGAGCGGGACGCGCTCACCATGCGCCAGCAGGCCGAGGAGGAGGCCGCGGCGCTGCTCAGCCGGGCCGAGTCGGAGGCGACCGAGAAGCGGCGCAGGGCCGACGAGCACGTCGCAACCTCCCGCCGGCAGTTCGAGGAGTACGCCGCCACCACCCAGCAGCACCTGGCCACCACCCAGCAGCACCTCGCCGCGACGCAGCAGGAGGCAGCCGCCGGCCGGCAGCAGCTCGCCCAGGTGATGCTGGAGATCGCCCAGGCCCAGCAGCAGCTCGCCGACCTGCGCCAGGAGACCTGGCAGTCCCGGCAGGAGTCCGACGAGCTCCAGCGGCAGGTGGCCGAGCTGCGGTTGCAGCTGGCCACCGGGGCGACCGGCCCCGCCGGCAGCGACGGCGCCACCGTGGCCGCGCCGACGACCGGTCCGAACGGTAAGCGGAAGGACGCCGCGTTGCGGCCGGCCGACGTGGACGGCCGGCCGGGGGTCGACGGGAAGCCGGCGTCCGGGATTCCGGCGGGCGCGGCGGCCCGCCCGGCCACCGAGGCGGAGGCGAGCGCGAAGCCGGCCACCGGGCCGGGTGCCGGCACGAAGCCGACGGGGGGCGCCGGGGCCAAGCCGGCCGGTGGGCCGGGCGGAATGCCGGCCGGCGCCAAGCCGGCCGGGAAGTCCACCACCGAGCCCGCCGATGCCGGGCAGGCCGAGGCACGCCCGGTCGCCGAGCCGGTGACCACGGTGGACGGCGGCGCCCCGTCCGGCGTGGACGGCGAGCCGACGGTGGCCGCGGTGCCGGGTGAGGGTGGCCGGGGCGCCACCCCGACGAAGATCACCAGCACCGGCGAGAACGGCAAGCGGCCCACCAAGCCGACCGTCGACGAGCGCAGCGCCAAGCCCAGCACGGTCAGCGCCGAGAAGGACTGACCGGGGCCGGGACGGCGCGCCGACCGGCCGGGCAGCCACCACAGCTGCCCGGTCCGCGGGTGCCGGGGCGAGCGCACGCCGGCTTCGCCGTACCACCCCGCGCGCCCGCTACGCTCCTGGCTGGAACCCGCTCGCGCGGGTCGGCAGCGGTGTCCGGCGGATCCGCCGGACGTGACCGGAGGAGGTCCTGGTGGCGCAGGGCGAGCCGACGACGGACGGACCGGACCCGGAGCAGCCGGGCGCGTCCCGCCCCGACGAGAAACCGGGCCGGCCCGCGACCTCGCCCGAGGGACCGGCGTCGGCGCGGGCACAGGGCGGGCGGCCGGACGCGGCGACCGAAGCCGGGGCGCCGACCGGGTCCACCGACCCGTCGGACGACGACCCGCCGGTCTTCACCGTCTCCGGACGGTTCGGCCGGCCCGGCCGGCCGCTGCGCCGCAACAGCTTCCTGCTCGGCTTCACCGGCGCGCTCGGCGTGCTGCTCGCGTACACCGTCTACCTGGGGCTGCGCAACGCGGCCGGAATCCTGGTCCTGGTGGTGATCGCGCTCTTCCTCGCCGTCGGCCTGAACCCGGCGGTGGTACGACTGCGCAGGTTCGGGCTGCCGCGCGGCCTGGCCGTGGCGGTCGTCGCGCTGACCGTGCTGCTGCTGCTCTGCGGCGGCGTGGTGGCGCTGGTGCCGCCGGTCGTCACCCAGTCCGGCCAGTTCATCGAGCAGCTACCGAGCTACGTCCAGGAGCTGCGCCGCAACCAGGCCGTCAACGACCTCGTCGAGCGGTACGACGTGATGGAGCGGGTGCAGAGCGCCGCCAACGCGCAGAACGTCGGCCGCGCCCTCGGCGGCGTGCTCGGCGGCGCCCAGTTCATCTTCGGCACCATCTTCCGGACCCTGACCGTGCTCGTGCTGACCATCTACTTCCTGGTCTACTTCGACAAGCTCCGGGCGCTCGGCTACGCGCTGGTGCCGGCCTCGCGGCGGGAGCGGGCGCGGCTGATCGGCGACGAGATCCTGGCCAAGGTCGGCGCGTACATGGTGGGGGCGCTCAGCATCGCGGTGCTGGCCGGGGCGAGCACCTTCGTGTTCGCGCTGATCGCCGGGCTGCCGTACCCCTTCGCGCTGGCCGTGGTGGTCGCGGTGGCCGACCTGATCCCGCAGATCGGCGCCACCCTCGGCGCGGTCATCGTGAGCCTGGTCGGCTTCGCCACCGACCTGCCGGTCGGCATCGCCTGCGTGGTGTTCTTCGTGATCTACCAGCAGGTGGAGAACTACGTCATCTATCCCAAGATCATGCGACGGTCGGTGGAGATCAACGAGGTGGCCGCGCTGGTCGCCGCGCTGCTCGGGGTGGCGCTGCTGGGCGTGCTGGGCGCGCTGCTGGCCATCCCGCTGGTCGCCGCCGTCCAGCTGATCCTGCGCGAGGTGGTCCTGCCGCGGCAGGAGTCCCGGTGACCCGCGCTCAGCCGGCCTGACCGGCGGGCGGCCCGGGCACCGGGCGGTCGGCGAACGAGGCCACCGTACGGTCGGCGTACGCGCTCACGTCGCCGGTCTCCATCGGCCCGTCCCAGGCGGTGGGCAGCGGCACGGAGGCGGCCGGGTTGACCCGGCGGACCACTTCGTCCAGCACGGTCTCGGCGTCGCCGACCCAGAGGTGCTTCGCCCCCGGCACCCCGACCACCTCGGCCTGCGGCACCGCCGCGAAGCGTTCCCGCGCCTCGTCCGGGCGCAGGTAGTCGTCGAACTCCGGCACCAACGCGACCAGCGGCTTGCCGGCGTCGGCCCACTGGGCCAGGTCGGCCGGGGTGGAGAAGCGCAGCGGCGGGGAGAGCAGGATCGCCCCGGTCACCGCCGGGTCGCAGCCGTACTTGAGCGTCAGGTCGGTGCCGAACGACCAGCCGAGCAGCCAGATGTTCGGCAGCTCGTGGAACTCGGCGTACTCGATGGCGGCGGCGACGTCGAACCGCTCGCCGACGGCGGCGTCGAACGTGCCCTCGCTGGTGCCGCGGAGGCTGCTGGTGCCCCGGGTGTTGAACCGGAGCACGGCCAGGTCGGCCAGGGCCGGCAGCCGCCAGGCCGCCTTGCGGAACACGTGGCTGTCCATCATCCCGCCGTGCGTGGGCAGCGGGTGCAGGCAAACCAGGGTGGCCACCGGCTCCCGGTCCAGCGGGCGGGCCAGCTCGCCGACCAGCCGCAGACCGTCCGCGGTGTGCAGCTCGATGTCCTCACGGCGCCCGGGCAGGATGGAGGACGCGCGGATCGGTGTGCTCACCCGACCAGTCTCCCGCGCCGCGGCACACGCCGCCGGGCGGGGCGGGAACGGGGTGATCCAGATCGCTCAGCCGTAACGGGGGGCGCCGCGGCCGCGCTGCACCGCCGGCCCGCGCCGGTCCCGCGCCCGCCAGCACCCGCTGTGCCAGTGCCGGCGGTCGCTCAGGTCGCCCCGCCCGTCCGCCGGCCAGGCCACCACGTGCGCCACCCCGGGGCGGATCTCCTGGTCGCATCCCGGGCAGCGGTACGTCTTCACCGCCGCCCCGCCGGTGATCCCGCGTACCTGCCAGTCGCCGTCGCGCCACTGCTGCACCGACGCGACGCCCTGCCGCGCCCGGTCGGTGTCCAGGTGCGCGGTGTCGTCACGGCGGGGTCGGTTGCGACGCGGGCTCACGCTTCCCAAGCGTACGGTCCGGCCGACGGGACGCCCCGCCGGCCGGGTCCGGTCAGTCCCAGGTCTCCGGCCGGGGGCGTTGACCGGGTCAGCGGTTGGTGTGGTCGCGGAACCCGCGCCCGCTCTTGCGGCCCAGGTAGCCGGCGGTGACCAGGTGCTCCAGCAGCGGCGCGGGCGCGAAGCCCGGCTCGCGCAGCTCCAGGTAGAGCTCGCGCTGGATGGCCAGCGAGACGTCCAGGCCGACCACGTCGAGCAGCTCGAACGGACCCATCGGGTAGCCGCAGCCGAGCTTCATGGCGTAGTCGATGTCGTCGGCGGTGGAGTAGCTCGCCTCCAGCATCTTCACCGCGTCGTTCAGGTACGGGAAGAGCAGCGCGTTGACGATGAACCCGGACCGGTCGCCGCAGACCACGCCGGTCTTGCCCAGCGCCCCGCAGACCGCGCGGGCGGTGGCGGTGGTCTCCGCCGAGGTGCGGATGGTCTGCACGATCTCCACCAGCGGCATGATCGGGGCCGGGTTGAAGAAGTGCAGCCCGACCACGTCGGCCGGCCGCTGGGTGGCCATCGCGACGTCGATCACCGGCAGCGACGAGGTGGTGGTGGCGAGCACCACGCCCGGCTTGCAGATCTCGTCGAGGCTGGCGAAGAGGGCCTTCTTGACGCTGAGCTCCTCGACCACCGCCTCGACCACCAGGTCGACGTCGGCGAGGTGGTCCAGGGTGGCGGACCAGGTGATCCGGCCCAGCGCCGCGTCCCGGTCGGCCTCGCTGAGCTTGCCCCGCACCACACCCTTGTTCAGCGAGGTCTTGACCGCCTCGCAGACCTTGGCCGACTTCTCCGCGCCCCGGGTCACCGAGACGACCTCGTAGCCGGCCTTGGCGAAGACCTCGATGATCCCGGTCGCCATCGTCCCGGAGCCGACCACGCCGACCTTGGCGATGGCCCGGGCGCCGTCGGCGAGCGCCGACTCCGTCGCCACCGGCGTCTGCTCGTCCGGTACGACCACCGGGGAGCCCGGCCGCTCGTAGGTGTAGAAGCCGCGGCCGGACTTCCGGCCGAGCAGCCCCGCGGTGACCATCTGCTTGATCAGCGGCACCGGGGCGTGCCGGCGGTCCCGGCCGCCCCGCCGGTACATGGTGTCCAGGATCTCGTACGCGGTGTCCAGGCCGATCAGATCCATCAGGGCGAGCGGGCCCATCGGCAGGCCGCAGCCGAGCTTCATCGCCGCGTCGATGTCCTCGCGGCTGGCGTAGTGCGACTCGAACATGCCGACGGCGTGGTTGAGGTAGCCGAAGAGCAGCGCGTTGGCGATGAAGCCGGCCCGGTCGTTGATGGTGACGTCGACCTTGCCCAGCCGGGCGCAGAGCGCCTCCACGTCGGCGACCACGTCGGCCGAGGTGACCACCGTCCGGACCACCTCGACCAGCTTCATCACCGGGGCCGGGTTGAAGAAGTGGATGCCGATGACCTGGTTGGGCCGGGTGGTGGCGACCGAGATCTCGGTGACGCTCAGCGACGAGGTGTTGGTGGCCAGGATCGCCTCGGGCTTGCAGACCCGGTCCAGCTCGGCGAAGATCCGCTGCTTCAGGTCGAGGTGCTCGGGCACCGCCTCGATGACCAGGTCGACCGAGTGCAGCGCGGCCAGCCCGACCTGCCAGTCGACCCGGGCCAGCAGGGCGTCCCGGTCGGCCTCGGCGAGCTTGCCCTTGGCCACCGCCCGGTCGGTGGAGCCGGTCAGGGTGGCCCGGCCGCGGTCCAGCGCGGCGTCGGAGATCTCCACGGCCACCACGTCGATGCCGTTGCGGGCGAAGACCTCGACGATGCCGGCACCCATGGTGCCCAGTCCCACCACGCCCACGCTGTTGAACTCGCGCGCCACGACCGGCCTCCCCAACGCTCCGCACGGCCGCATGAACGGCCACTAAGGTTATGCGCGCGAGTCTGCCACGTGACCGTCGGTTGTCGAGACGCCGTGGGATATTTCACCACCTTCGGCGCTGCCGTCGATCGATGTCCGCCCCGGCGCGGCCGGGTGGCGAAGGGTGGGCCGCTCAGGCCGTCGGGGCGGTGGTGAGGGCGAGCAGCTCGGCGACGAACTCGGCCGGCCGCTCCAGGTGCGGGCTGTGCCCGCAGCCGGGGAGGAGCACCTCGCGGTAGCTGCCGCCGGCGGCCGCGTACCGGTCGAGCACCGCCCGGGTCTGGCCGACCATCGGCTGCGGCGGGCAGTCCACCTCGCCGGGCCACCCCGGCACCGCGCCCAGCGACCCCAGGTACGCCAGGTCCATCAGCGCGGTGTCCGAGACGATCACGTCGGCGTCCCCGTGGATCCAGGTGACCGGCGGCTTGTCGGCGACCCCGACCAGGTCGTCGGCGATCCGGAAGTGCACCGGGGAGAGGGCGTTGAGCACGCCCCGCCGGCCGGGTGCGGTGCCCGGCCAGTTCGCCGAGGCCACCGCCGTGCCCGGGTAGTTGTCGTCGCCGGTGGCGGTGGACAGGACGCTGTCCAGCAGCAGTTCCTCGTCCTCGCCGAGGGAGGCCGGGTCGGCCACGTAGGTGGCCCGCAGCACGTTGCTCGGGCTGGTCGGGGCGTCCGCGCCGCGGTCGCCGGCGGCCAGCCGCTTGACGAAGTCCTGGTTGGCGGTTCCGCCGCCGGTGCCGGCGAAGTCGGGGGTGGTCGGCGTCCCGGCCAGGTCGCGGGTGCCGCCGTAACCGTAGGGCGAGACGGGCGCGGAGAGCAGCAGCGCAGCCACCCGGTCGGGGTGGTCGACCAGCACCTGCATCGCCACTCCCCCGCCCAGCGAGTGACCGGCCACCACCGGCCGGGCGCCGGCCGGGAACAGCGACCCGTCGTCCAGCAGGGCGGCCACGTCGTCGGCGAAATCGCGCAGCCCGCGGGTGCCGTCGACCGGCGCGGTGTCCGTCTCGCCGTAGCCACGCAGGTCGGGCGCGACCACCCGGAGCGTGGCCGGCAGCCGCCGCACCAGCGGCTCCCAGAACAGGGCCGACGAACAGTTGCCGTGGATCAGCAGCACCGGTACGCCCTCCGGCGGCCCGGCCACCCGTACCGCCTGGGTGATCCCGTTCGCCGTCACGACATGCTGCACGGTCTCCATCCGCGGCATGCTGCCACGCGGCCGCCGGCCCGTCCATGTGCCCGATCGCCATGCCCCGCCCGGCAAGGGTGGGACCTCAAACCACGCGCCCGGCCAGTCGACCGACGGGACGCGTCCGGGACGGAGCGCGCTCCCGGCCTACGGGGCGCTCGGGACGGCGGGCGCGGCCGGCGCCACCGGCTCCGCCTCCCGCTCCGGCGCGGGTGGCGCCGCCGCCCCGGCCGGCACGACAGGTGCGGCCGGCACGGTGGGCTCGGCCGGCAGCGCGGCGGTGGCCGGTGCGGCGACCGGCAGCGGCAGGGTCGGCCGGTGGTCCCGGCGCGGCGTGCCGAAGAGCAGGCCCACCGGGTCGGTGCGGGCCACACCCGGGTCGAAGAACCGGAGTTCGGTGCGGCCGATCCGGATCACGTCCCCGTCGCTGAGCCGCTCCAAGCCGGTGATCCGCCGGTCGTTCAACCAGGTGCCGTTGGTCGAGCCGAGGTCCACCAGCGACACCCCCTCGGGGGTGAGCCACACCTGGGCGTGTCGTCGACTCAGATGCAGGTCGTGCACCATAACGTCCGCGGTCGGGGCGCGGCCGATGACCAGCGGGGCCGGGCGGACCCGGAAACTCGCCCCGCGCATCGGCCCACCGGCCACCGTCAGGACCGGCAGCAGCTCCGGATGTTCCTCCATGGACAGTCAGCCCTCCACTCGCACGGTCACCCCGCGCGTCAGCCTGCCATCAGACAGTAGTTGTCTCCACCGCCCGCGCGGTCATCTCCGCTTCCCCGGCCGGTTCACGTTCTGTTCGCCGGAACGGCATGCGGCCCGCGTACCGGACGGTCCCTCCGCCCGTTCAACGAAGCTGGCGACCCGACCGGTTCACCGGGCGCGCGGCGGCCCGCAACCGGGCGGCAGGCCTCGACCGCTACCCCTACCGGCGAGTAATCCTCGGGTCTAGACTTCCGCCATGACGGCAGTGCAGGTCCCGGGCGCCCCCCGCATCGAGGACGGCCGGCTGGTCTCGACCAGCCCCGCGACCGGCGCCGAGGTCGGGCGCTATCCGGTCGCCACCGCGGAAGACGTGACCCGGGCGGTCGAGCGGGCCCGTGCCGCCGCCGAGTGGTGGGCCGGGCTCGGTTTCACCGGGCGGCGGCAGCGGCTGCTGCGCTGGCGTGCCCTGCTCGCCCAGCGGATCGAGCAGCTCACCGAGCTGATCCACGCCGAGGGCGGCAAGCCGGTCGCCGACGCCGTCGTCGAGCTCGTCACCGCCGTCGAGCACATCGACTGGGCGGCCCGCAACGCGCGCCGGGTGCTCGGCCCGCGCCGGGTGCGCTCGCGGCTCGTGCTCGCCGAGTTCTCCGCCCACCTCGAATACCAGCCGTACGGGGTGGTCGGCGTGATCGGCCCGTGGAACTACCCGGTCTTCACCCCGATCGGCTCCACCGCGTACGCGCTGGCCGCCGGGAACGCCGTGGTCTTCAAGCCCAGCGAGTACACGCCCGCGGTCGGGCAGTGGCTGGTCGACAGCTTCGCCGAGGTGGTGCCGGAACACCCCGTGCTCACCGCGGTGCACGGGTTCGGCGACGTCGGCGCCGCGCTCTGCCGCTCCGGGGTCGGCAAACTCGCGTTCACCGGCTCGACGGCGACCGCAAAGAAGGTGATGGCGGCCTGCGCTGAGTCGCTGACCCCGGTGCTGCTGGAGGCCGGCGGCAAGGACGCGATGATCGTCGACGCGGACGCCGACCTGGACGCCGCCGCCGAGGCCTGCGTCTGGGGCGCGCTCACCAACGCCGGCCAGACCTGCATCGGCATCGAGCGGGTGTACGCCGTCGAGCCGGTCTTCGACGCCTTCGTCGGCAAGGTGGTCGAGCGGGCCGGCCGGCTGACCGTCGGTGTGGACGGCGCCGACATCGGGCCGATCACCATGCCGAGCCAGCTCGACGTGATCCGGCGGCACATCGACGACGCGCTGGCCCGGGGCGGGCGCGCGGTGCTCGGCGGCGCGGACGCGGTGCAGCCGCCGTACGTGCGGCCGACCGTGCTGGTCGACGTGCCCGAGGACTCGGCCGCGGTCCGCGAGGAGACCTTCGGCCCGACCCTGACCATCAACCGGGTCCGCGACGCCGAGGAGGCGGTCACCCGGGCCAACGCTCTGTCGTACGGCCTGGGTGGTTCGGTCTTCGGGCGGCGGCGCGCGGTGGCGATCGCCCGCCGGCTGCGCTCGGGCATGGCCTCGGTCAACTCCACCCTGACCTTCGCCGGGATGTCCACCCTGCCGTTCGGCGGCGTCGGCGACTCGGGCTTCGGCCGGATCCACGGCGAGGACGGGCTGCGCGAGTTCGGCCGGGCCAAGGCGATCACCCGCCGCCGGGCCCGCTCGCTGCTGCCGTCGACCACCTTCGAGCGGACGCCCGCCGACGTGGCCCGGCTGGTGAAAGCCATCAAGGTGATGTACGGGCGCTGACCGGCGCCGGATCGCGGTGCGGCTGACCGCCCTCAGATCGCCCGCCGGCGGTCAGAAGAGGGTCAGCTCGTCCCGCTCGATGCCGCGCAGCTTGTCGTAGTCCACCACCACGCAGCGGATCCCCCGGTCGGTGGCGAGCACCCGGGCCTGCGGCTTGATCTCCTGCGCCGCGAAGACTCCGGTCACCGGGGCGAGCAGCGGGTCGCGGTTGAGCAGTTCGAGATAGCGGGTGAGCTGCTCGACGCCGTCGATCTCGCCCCGTCGCTTCACCTCGACGGCGACCGTGGCGGCCTGCCCGTCCCGGCAGAGCAGGTCGACCGGGCCGATCGCGGTCATGTACTCCCGCCGGATCAGCGTGAACCCCTCGCCCAGGGCCGTCGGGTTGGCCGCCAGCAGCTCCTGCAGGTGCGCCTCCACCCCGTCCTTGCGCAGGCCGGGATCGACGCCCAGCTCGTACGAGGTGTCCTGGAAGATCTCCTCCAGGGTGATCCGCAGCTCCTCGCCGGCCTTGTTGACCACCCGCCAGACGCCCGGGGCCTCCTCCAGCCGGCACGGCGGGCTCATCCAGTTGAGCGGCTTGTACGCCCGGTCGTCGGCGTGGATGGACACCGACCCGTCCGCCTTCACCATGAGCAGCCGGGTGGCCGGCGGCAGGTGAGCCGAGAGCCGTCCGACGTAGTCCACCGAGCACTTCGCAATCACCAACCGCACCCGACGAGGGTAGCGGAGACCCCGGCCGTCGCCACCGAGCGCCACTGGCGTACCGGTGCGATGCTGAGACGGTGTTCGAAGTCCTCACCGGCACCGGCCTCGCCGCCTCGGCGGGCCTGAACGCCTACATCCCCCTGCTCGCCATGGGGCTGCTGGCCCGCTACACCGACCTCATCGACCTGCCCAGCGGCTGGCAGTGGCTCGGCAACGGCTGGGTGATCCTGATCCTCGCCGTGCTGCTCGCCGTCGAGGTGGTCGCCGACAAGGTGCCGGTGGTCGACCACGTCAACGACGTGGTGCAGACCGTCGTCCGCCCGACCGCCGGCGGCCTGGCGTTCGGTGCCGGAGCCAGCTCGGAGACGGTCACGGTGCGCGACCCGGGCAGCTTCTTCACCTCCAGCGAGTGGGTCCCGGTGGTGACCGGGGTGCTGATCGCGCTCGGCGTGCACCTGCTCAAGTCCGCCGCCCGGCCGGTCATCAACGCGACCACCGCCGGCGTGGGCGCGCCCGTGGCGAGCACCGCCGAGGACGCGACCAGCGTGGCGATGTCCCTGGTGGCGATCATTTTGCCGGTGCTGGTGCTGGTGTTCCTGGCCGGCCTGGTGCTCTTCCTCTACTGGTTCCTCCGCCGCCGGTCCGACCGCCGCCGGGAACGCCGGGCCGCCCGCGCCGCCGGCTACCGCGTCTGACAGCGGGTGTGGCCCAGCTTGCGGTGGTGGGGTGTGGCCCGCGTGGTGGTCGTGCCCGCGTCGTAGGTCGCGGTTGGTGGTCGGCGCATCCGCTGGTGCCCGCGTCTGCGGACAGGACCTGGATGCGCCGCTGGCCGGCACCCGGGAGTGGGTGCCGGCCAGCGGTGGATGTGCTGCTGGCCGGCACCCGTTGTGGG
>NZ_JBRIQN010000048.1:0-43461 GCF_052981855.1 Micromonospora sp. LZ34 | reverse complement strand
TCCTGTGCCATGTGCGCGAACTGCCCGGGCAGCGAGAAGGTCTGGAACATGACCAGGATCCCGAACAGCAGGACGAGAAAAATCCGGAGAAGGGCTACCGCCCGATGCTCAACCACCACCCATCGACTATCACTCGGTACCTATCGAATGTCAATAGGTGGCGCAGGCGATGGCCGACACGTCCGACGATCCGCCCCTCCGCCCACCCAAAGACCGCCCGTCGTCCCTATCCTTCGCCTCATGCCGGCACGTCTCTCGCCCCGCCTCGCCGCGGTTGTGAACGCGCTCCCCCTCCGGCCGTACTCCCGCGTCCTGGAAATCGGCTGCGGGCCCGGGGCCGCCGCACGAGCGGTCGCGGCGCGACTCACCACCGGCCACATCCTGGCCATCGACAGATCCGCGACCGCCGTCGCCCAGGCGGAAGCCGCCGCGGTCGACGAGATCACGTCCGGCCGCATGAGCGTCCGCCAGGTCTCGGCCGAGGACCTCGTCCTCGGGGATCAGGAGGAGCCGTACGACATCGTCTTCGCCGTCCGCGTCGGCGCCCTCGACGGGCGGCATCCCGAGGTCGGTCAGCGCGTGCTGCGGCGTCTCGCCGTAGCGACCACGCCAGACGCCCGGCTCTTCGTCGACGGCGGCGATCCGCTGCGGGAACTACCCATCCCGCGACCCTGAGCCGGCGGGTGGTCCGCCGCCGAGTACAGGACGGCAGGCATTCGCATCGTCAGTGGAGCGAGTGCCCCGGCCACGAGCAGCCTTGTTCATCGCGTGTTCCAGCGGGTGTCAGGTCGGGCGGCTGGGATGAGGGAGCACGAAGGCACCACTGACCACTGTCCGGAAGGCATCCCCCATGTCGCAGTCCCCTCTGATGCTGCCCCGCCGTCACTTCCTCGCCCTGGGCGGTGTCGCCGCGGGCGCGGCGATCCTCGCCGCCGAACCGGCTTCGGCATCCGCCGTCTCGAACGACCGCGTCAGCCTGCCGGGCTACGTGTTCACGCTCGGCGTCGCGTCCGGCGATCCGACGCCCGACGGCGTCGTGCTCTGGACCCGCCTGGCGCCGGACCCGCTGGCCCTCGACGGGCGCGGGGGCATGCCTGGCCGTGCCGTCAACGTGCGGTGGGAGATGGCGGAGGACGAGAACTTCCGCCGGGTGGTACGTCGCGGCGTTCGACGTGCCACGGCCGAGTGGGCGCACTCGGTGCACGTCGAGGTGCACGGCCTGCGACCGGACCGCGCGTACTGGTACCGGTTCCGGATCGCGGACCAGGTCAGTCCGGTGGGGCGCACCCGCACGGCGCCCCGTCCCGGCACCGCGCTCGAGTCGCTGACCTTCGCGTTCGCGAGCTGCCAGGCCTACGCCGACGGCTACTTCACGGCTTTCGCGCACATGGCCCGCGAGGACCTGGACCTGGTCGTCCACCTCGGCGACTACATCTACGAGGGCAGCAACGCGGGGTCGATCGGCCGCGCGCACCTTCCGGCGGCCGAGACGTTCTCCCTGACGGACTACCGGATCCGGTACTCCCAGTACAAGCTCGACCCGGCGCTGCAGGCGGCGCACGCCGCCGCGCCCTGGGTGGTCGCCCCGGACGACCACGACGTGGAGAACAACTGGGCCGGTGACCACTCGCAACCGGACACCGAACCGGACCAGGACCCGGCCGTGTTCCGGCTCCGCCGGGCCGCCGCCTACCAGGCGTACTACGAGAACCTGCCGCTGCGCGCGTCGTCGATGCCCACGGGCCCGGAGATGCAGGTCTACCGGCGGCTGCGGTTCGGCGATCTGCTGCAGCTCGACGTGCTCGACACCCGGCGGTTCCGTGACCAGCAGCTCACCGACCAGTCGCTCCGCTGGGACCCGAACCGGCAGATGCTCGGCGCCGAGCAGGAGGCCTGGCTGCTGGCCGGGCTCGCCTCCTCCGCGGCGCGGTGGAACGTGCTCGGCAACCAGGTCTTCGCCATGGAGGCCGACCACACCGACGGCGAGCCCGAGAGGTTCGGCCTGGACACCTGGGACGGGTACGCCGCCGCGCGCCAGCGGCTCTTCGACGGCGTGGCCGAGCGAGGTGTCGAGAACTTCCTCATCATCACCGGCGACGCTCACCGCAGCGTCGCCGCCGACCTCAAGCTGGACTTCTCCGATCCGGGCTCCCGCACGATCGGCACGGAGTTCCTCGGGACATCGATCAGCTCGGGCGGCAACGGGGCGGACATGGACAAGCTCGGCGTCACCTGGCTGGCCGAGAACCCGCACATGAAGTTCCACAACTCCCAGCGCGGGTACCAGGTCTGCCACCTCGGCCGCGGCGAGATGCGTACCGACTACCGGGTCGTGCCGTTCGTCAACCTTCCGGGCGCCCCGGTCTCGACGCGGGCCAGCGTCCATGTGGAGAGCGGGACGCCCGGCGTGGCGCACGTGTCGGCGTGACCTGAAGGCCTTCCTCTCGGTCGGGCCGACCGATGCCTCCGGCGAAGGACATCGACGCGAGGCTGAGAGCGCGGCGCATGCGCAGGCAGGGGATCGCGCCGATGGCGCGCGATCCCCTGCCTGGGCCCCCGAGCCGACGACCGGCTCGACGTTGCCCGCGGTCAGGCTCCCAGGAAACCACTGTCCACGGCGGCGTGCGCGTCGCCGTGGACACCGACGTCACCCGTCACGCTGCCGATGCCGGGCACCGCACCGCCGAGGTCGGTCACGCCGCCAGCCAGGCCGGTGGCACCGTGCACGGTGCCGCCGACGTCCCCGGTCACGCCACCGACACCAAGCCCACCCACCGTGCCGTCCAGCGTGCCGCCGAGGTCGCCCGTCACGCCGCCCGCCAGGTCGCTGACACCATGCACCGTGCTGCCGAGGTCGCCGGTCACGCCGCCCGCCAGGTCGCTGACACCGTGCACCGTGCCGCCGAGGTCGCTGGTCACCCCGCCCGCGAGGCCGGCCACGCCGTGCACCGTGCCACCCACGGCTCCACTGACGCCACCGACCGCAAGCCCATTCACGGCGCCATCCACGGCGCCGCCGACGTCTCCCGTCACCCCGCCGGCGAAGCCGACGGCGCCGTGCACCGTGCCCCCGGCGTCCCCAGCGACGCCACCGATTCCGAGCCCACCGACGGCGCCATCCAGAGCGCCGGTCAGACCCACGCTGTCGAGGGTGACGGCCGGATCCGCGGCCACGCCGGTGAGGCCGAGCCCGCCGAGGGTGCTGGCGACGGTGCCGGTCACGCCGGTGGAGCCGAGTCCGTCAACGGCGGCGCCCGGGCTGACGCCGAGAGCTCCTCCGGTAGGCAGGGAGGTGAGGCCCTGCACAGTGAAGTCGTCGGCGACCAGCGGAAGGGCTTCCTGCACGTCAATCGGGGTGACGTCGGAAAGGCCCACGTTGTCCAGCGCGGCTTGCGGGTCCGCGTCGTACGCCGCGCGGGCCTCGACGTCCGTGAGCAGGCCGAGGACGAACTCCTGCAGGCTCAGCGGCGACACCAGGCCGGCGGTCACGCCCATGTCGGCGGTCCACCCTGCGCTGGCGGCGGGATCCACGCTGGTGGTCGCGGTCGTGTCGGCACTCACCTCCGCGTTGCTGGTCCGGTCGGCGGCGGAGGTCGAGTTCACCTCGGCGGTCACATTCGAGCTGGCACTTACGCTCATGTTGCCGGTCTCCTCGCTACGTGTGATTGGGACGTGGCCTGGACAAGTTCGACCGAGTCCGTGATCGACCGTAGGTTGGACAGCGGCGTCGGACATCGGGGCTGTGCCCCCGGCTTGTTCGCCCGGGTTAGGGCCCGGGTGGCGCCCGGCGTTAGGGGTTTACGGGGTCTCGCGCCGAAGCCCCCGTCAGCGCCGTGTTGAACCGGCCCGGACGGACAATGCGGGGCTGACGCGAAGCGGGGCGGCGCCCACCGGCCGCCGCCCCGCGTCGTCCGGCCGGTGTCAGGTGCGGGGCGCTGCCACGGCGGCCTCGGCGTCGACGACGCCCCAGCCGTAGAGCGGCGTGTAGACGCCGCGCAGCCCGACGACCGGGGTGCGCGCGGTGGACATCAGGACCGAGTACACGTTGTCAAGGCTGCGGTTCTGTGCGAAGAGCAGGGCCGCGACGCCTGACACGTACGGCGTGGCCATCGACGTGCCGGCGTAGGCGTCGTAGTCGCCCTGCCCGCAGGTGGCCGAGCCGGTGCCCCGCGGGACGCTGGACCACACATCGTCGTCGCAGTTGACCAGGCCGGCCCCGCCGGGAGCGGCGACCGCCCTCAGGTCCGCTTTCACGCCCAGGTTCGAGTACCACGCCTTCACCCCGTTCCGATCCGTCGCGGCGACGCAGAGGGCGCCGGGCTCCCAGGCCGGGGTGTCGCAGAGCGGAGCGGTCTCGTTGCCGGCGGCGGCGATCACGGCGACGCCCTTCCCCTGCGCATACGCGATCGCCTCGGTCGCCTCCGACTCGAGCCCGGTGAGGGTCAGGACCTGGGAGCCCGGCAGCGCACCGAGGCTCAGGTTGACGACCTTCGCGCCGTGGTCGGCCGCGTAGCGGATACCCGCGGCGATGTCGGCGAAGCTGCCGCTGCCCGCCTCCAACACCTTGATTGGCATGATCTTCGCGTCGGGGGCGACTCCGGCGACGCCAACCCCGTTGCCGGTGGCCGCCGCGGCGATGGCCGCCACATGGGTGCCGTGTTCGTCGCTGGCGTCGGGCTGGCCGTTCGGGCCCCGCCAGTCGCCGTTACCGCAGGAGGTCGGCCCGCAGTCGACGAAGGTGGCGCCGGGCACGAGCTTGGACGCCAGATCCGGGTGGTTGAGGTCGACGCCGGTGTCCACGACCGCGATCACCACACCGGCCCCCGTACTGGTCCGCCAGGCCTGCTCGGCGCGAATCTGCCCCAAGCCCCACTGCTTGTCGTACAACGGATCATTGACAGCCGCCTGCGCGGGCGTCGCGGCGACGGCCACGACAGCGGTGGCCACCGCGGCGCCGACGAGTATCCGGGCGATCGACATGAGACCTCTCCTCAAGATGCGACGACACTTCATCTATAGATCGGTCGTCATGCCCGAATCGCAACAGCGTCCGCACGCCGTCCTCAATGGACGCAGACCGCGCGGGTAGCACGGTGGGTACGCGGCACCGACGAGCACCTGCGGCAGCACGCGGCTGCCCGGTGAGAAAGGTCGGTGGGTCAGTCGGTGGGTCAGAAGGTGCGCCGGTACAGCGAGCAGCCGCGGCACACCTCGGGCGGGTCGTCACCGGAGAGGCGCCGGCGGAACTCGCGGTACGGCTCGCCGTACCAGATCTGCGGGAAGCTCTGCTCGGTCAGCCGGCCCATGGCCACCCGGTCGTCACCCATCACCATGCAGCACGGCTGGACCACCCCGGCGCTGGTGATGTACGTGGCGTCCCACGGCCAGGAACAGGCCCGCTCCGGTGGCCCTCCGGATGCGGTGAGCCCGCCGACACCCGGCAGCCGCAACCGCACCCCGTGTTCACGCGCCACCCGGCTCGCCTCGGCGAAGGCGGTGGCGGCTCGGCCGGCATCGCGGTCGGTCCACAGCGCCTGGTCCACGGTGAATCGTCGGATGTCGTCGTAGCGGCCGGCCGGGTCGGTGTCGGAGAAGCTGTGGGAGAGGTTCTGCACGTGCAGTTCGTCCACCCCGATCCGGGCGAGCAGGCGTACCAGGTCCGGCAGCTCGGCGACGTTGTCCCGCATCGCTACGAACACCACCCGGATCCACGGGGTGGCGCTGCCGGTGGCCCGTCTGACCTGGACCAGCCCGGCGAGATTCGCCACCACGGTGGCGAAGTCCGCACCGTCACGGACCGCCTCATAGGCGGCCGCACCGGCCCCGTCCAGCGAGACGTGCAGCCAGTCGACGCCGCTGTCCACCAGTTCCTTCGCCCGGCGCCGGCTGAGCAGGGTGGCGTTGGTGTTGAACCCGACCGTGATCCGCCGGGCGACCGCCGTCCGGATCATCTCCATCAGGTACGGCGACAGCAGCGGCTCCCCCAGCCCCTGCAGCGTCAACCGGCTCAGCCCGGGCACCTCGCCCACCAGCCGGTGGAACAGCTCCGGTCGCAGCGCGCCGGCCAGCTTGTTCACCGGCGGCCGGTACCGCACCAGACACATCACGCACCGCAGGTTGCAGGCCGACGTGACCTCCAGCTGCAGATGCGACGGCAGCGGAGGATCAGCGTTGTCAGCCGGCATGCCACCGGATGCCCCCAACGTTCCCGACGAAACCAGCGTGTCCGATCCCCTCACGCCGTGGTCAGGGCTTCGTCGACTGCAACCCCGCCCAGGTGGTGTGTCCGGCCACGTCGCTCACCCGGCCGCCGTGCGTGCCGCCGTTTCGAGCAGCTCCTGGAGCAGCAATCCGCGGCGCGCATCGAGCGGGTGCGGCGTTCTGCTGCGGACGGCGGCCGCGAACTCGGCGCGTACGATCGGCCAGCACTCTGCGTGGTCCACGGTGGCGAAGTCGAGGCTCATCGCCCCGGTGGCCCCGAAGAGCTCGATGCCGGCGCGGGACGACGGTACGCCCACCACGCCGGAGAGCGAGAGCTGGCTGACCGCCCCGCTCTCGTGTCGGCAGGTCAGCTCCACCCACCGCCGGGGATCGCCGCAGGCGCGCAGCTCGGTGATCCGGCCGAGCGCGGCGTCGGCGAGGTCGAGCAGGTGCGGACCGAGGTCGTGCAGGGCGCCGTACGTCATCCGCCAGCCGGTGGCGAACGGGCCACCGAGGAACGCGCCGTGCAGGTAGCCGGCGCGGGCGCCGATGGCCGGGAACTCTCGCGCGGCGGTGAGGAACGCGCGGGTGCGGGGGTGGTAGCGCTTGGTCAGTACGACCTGGCTGACCACGCCGGCGTTGTCGACGGCGTCGGCAAGTCGGCGGGCGTCGTCGAGGTCGAGTGCGAGGGGCTTCTCCAGCAGCAGCGCCTTGCCGGCCTTCGCGGCGCGGACGGCGAGCGCGGCCTGGACGTCGGGCGGCACGGCGAACGCGACCGCCTCGCATCGGTCGAGCAGGTCCTCGTAGGAGCTGGCGGCGACGGTGCCGAGTGTCGCGGCGAGCTCGGCCGCGGCCTCCGGCCGGCGCGTCCACACGGCGGCCAGCCGCGTCTCCGGCCCGGCGGCGAGGATCGGGCCGTGCATGGTCGCTGCCCAGGGCCCCGCCCCGACCAGCCCCACGGTGACCGGACCGACGTTCGGGGTCGTCTCGCGTTCCACGGCTCGTTTCCTTCGTGAGGGCGGCACGCCACGCTGCACCGGACGCGGTGGCGGACAGGATGGGTCAGGCTGGCGCGGCGCCGAGGGCGGCGTCGACGGTCTCGGGGGCGTACACCTGCTCGATGACCATCGCGTGCGCGCCGGTCAGCACCGCCCGGTCGCCGAGCTGACTGGTGGTGACCTCGAGGCGGCGGGTCGAGCGGGGCAGCGCGCTCTGGTAGAGCATCTCGCGCACACCGGTCACGAAATGCAGGTCGGCCAGGTCGCCGGCGATGACCAGCACACCGGGGTTGAGCAGGCAGACCACGGTCGCGAGCACCTCGCCGACCAGCTTGCCCGCGGTACGGGCCATGTGCACCGCCTCCGCGTGTCCGGAGCGGATCCGCTCGACCAACTCGGCCCCGGACGAGGTGGGCGTACCGGCGGCGGTGAGGCGCTGGGCCAGCGCGAGCCCGCTGGCCACCGCCGCGAGACAGCCGTAGAGGCCGCACTGGCAGCGGGCCTGCGGATAGTCGTGCAGTCGGATGTGGCCGATGTCGCCGGCGCCGCCGTCGATGCCGCGGTAGACCTGGCCGTCGACGACGACGCCCGCCCCGATCCCGGTCGCGACCTTGACCAGCACCAGCGTCGGGCAGTCGGGGTAGTGCACGGTCTGCTCCCCCAACGCCATCAGGTTGGCGTCGTTGTCGAGGTAGACCGGCCGGTTCCAGGTGTTGCGCAGTCGCTCGGCGACGGGGTAGCCGTCCCAGCCCGGCATGATCGGTGGTTGGGTCACCATGCCGGCCTCGAACTCGACCGGGCCGGGCACACCGACGCCGATCCCGCGCACCTGCGTGGGTTCCCAGCCGGCCTTCGGAAGCAGCCGGGCGAAGGCGGCGTCGACCCAGCCCAGCACCGCCTCCGGGCCGACGCCGATCTTGATCAGCTCGTGCTCCTCGGCGAGCACCTGCCCGCTGAGGTCGACGACGGCGGCCCGGGCGTGGTTGGCGCCGAGGTCGGCCACCATCAGCACGCCGTGGCCGGTGTCGAGTTCCAGTAGCTCCGCCGGCCGGCCGCCGGTCGACCCTTCCACGCCGGAGGCGCGTAGGTAACCGGCGGCCCGCAGCGCGTCGATGCGCTGCGTGACGGTCGAGCGGGACAGCCCGGTGTAGGTCTGCAGCTCCGACCGGGTGCGGGCGCGGCCCGTCCGGACCAGCCACAGCAGGTGGCCGGCGGAGCTCTGGTTACCCACCGGCCTAGCCCTTGTCGGCACCAGCGGTCAGTCCCTCCGTCAGCAGCCGCTCAGCAGCGAAGAAGATGATCACGATCGGCAGTGTCAGGACCACCGACCCGGCCATCAACACCGTCTTGCTCACCTCGATGCCACCGGAAAGCTGGGCGAGTCCGAGTGAGACTGTCCAGTCCGCCCGGTCCTCGACCAGGAAGAGCAGGGCAAACAGGAACTCGTTCCAAGCTATCATGAACACGTATAGGGCATTGGCCATCACCGCTGGCGCGGCCAGGGGCAGCACCACCTTGCGGATCGTCTGGAGCCGGGTGTAGCCGTCGACGGCGGCGGCCTCCTCGAGACTCTCCGGGATGGTCGCCAGGTAGTTGCGCAGCATGTAGATCGAGACTGGCACGGTCTGCGCGATGTAGACGATGGTCAGGCCGGCGAGCGAGCCGCGCAGCCCGAGCCGGGTGAAGAGCACGAACAGCGGAATCGCCAGCAGGATGGACGGGAACAGGTAGACCGCCAGAAACAAGAAGTGCACCTGACGCCGGCCGGTGAAGCGGAGCCGGCTGACCGCGTACGAGCCGGGGATCGACACGAGCAGGGTGAGCACGGTCGCGGCGGCCGACACCAGCGCCGAGTTGGCGAGGAAGCGCAGGAAGCCCTGGCCGCCGGCGCCGGCCGGGGTGAGCACCTCCCGGTACGTCTCGAACGTCCACTCCGACGGGCCGGCCCAGAGCTGGCCGGGGTTGGCCAGCACCTCCTCGATCGGCCGCACCGACAGCAGCAGCATGTAGCCGAACGGGAACAGGGTCACCACGACCAGCACGGCGATGACCACCCAGCGCAGGACGCCGAACAGTCGCTTCTCGAACGTGTGGCGGTCCATCACGCCTCCTCCCCCTCGATCCGCGGTGCGAAGAATCGCAGGTAGATCACGAGCACCACGACGAGTCCCGCGGCGAGCACCAGTGCCTGCGCGGCCGCCGCGCCGATGTCGAAGCGCGCGGTGAGGAACTCGTAGACCCGGACGCTGACCACCTCGGTGCCGGCGCCTCCGCCGGTGAGCAGGTAGACGTCGTCGAACTTGTTGAAGGTCATGACGAACCTCAGCACGCACAGCAACGCGATGACCGGCGCGAGCTGCGGCAGCAGGATGCGGCGGAACGTCTGGGTCGGCGCCGCCCCGTCGACCAGGGCAGCCTCCTCCAGCTCACCGGGTACCGCCTGGAGCCGGGCGAGCAGGAACAGGAACGCGAAGGGGAAGTAGCGCCACGCCTCGAACGCGATGACGGTCAGGAGCGCCATCGGCAGGTCGACGTCGAGCCCGAACAGCGAGAGGGTGTACTCCCGCTGGCTGAGGAACGCGATCGGCTGGTCCCAGCCGAGGAACCGGGTGCCCCAGTTGTTGGCCAGGCCGAACTGTGGGCTGAGCAGGATCTCCCAGACGAACGTCACGGCCACGACCGGCGCGACGTACGGGAGCAGGACCGACGCCCGCACGAGGGTGCGGCCCCGGAAGCGCCCGCGCAGCGCGAGCGCGGCGATCAGCCCGAAGAGGACGGACAGGGCAGTGCTGCCCACGGTGTAGACCAGCGTCGTCCACAGCGACGACCAGAAGCCCGGCGAGGTCAGCACCAGTTCGAGGTTGGCGAGGGTGTACTGGCCGAACACACCGGCGCGGCGCACGTTGATCAGCCGGATCCGCTGGAAGGCCAGCATGACCGTCCAGAGGATCGGCAGGATGACCACGGCGATGACGATGATCAGGGTCGGGGAGAGGTAGGCCAGGCCCGCGCGGTTCTCCCGCTGCCTGCGGGTCAGCGGTCGCCGGGGGCCGGTGGGCCGGCGGCGGCGCTCCCGCGCCTCCGCCGGCCTCGGCTCGTGGGTGGTGACCATCGCTATCCGACGGACTTCTGGATGGTACGGACGTCCTCGGCGGCCCGCTTGGCGGCCGCGGCGGCGTCGAACTCGCCGTTGGTGAGCGCGTTAACCGCCTTCGGCACGGGAAGCTCGCCGAGCGTGGCGCCGACCAGCGCTCCCTGCTTCTGGGGGAAGCCCCAGCGCTGGAAGGTGTCGGGGCTCTTCGACACCGCGGCCAGCACGTCGGCCGGGTAGACGTCGCCGAGCGGCTTCTTGGTGTCGACACCCGCGGGCAGAGCGTTCCACGCGGTGGTGAACTTCGCCGGATCGCTCTTGTCACCCTTGCGCACCGGGAACTTGCCCTCCGGAGCGATGCCGAGCCACTGCGCGTAGCCCTCGTTCATCATGAACTGGGTGAACCGGCGGGCGTTGGCGGTGTCCTTGCCGGTGTTGGTGATCGCCCAACTGGTGATCTCGCCGAAGCCCTGCGGCTGGCCGCTCGGGCCGCCGACCGCGGTCACGATGCCCGTGTTCTTCGCGAGGAAGGCCGGGTCCTGCTTGCACTGCGGGCACGTCGGCAGCGCGTCGTTGCGCAGCGCGGCCATCTCGTCGAGCAGGAACGAGGACCAGACGACCATCGCGGACTTACCGGAGAAGTAGGTGGCCCGGGTGGTGTCGACGTCCTGCGCGCCCGGCACCGACCAGTTCTTCACCAGGTCGCCGTAGAGCTGGAAGGTCTCGACGCACTGGGGTGAGTCGAGGGTGACGTTCTTCGCGTCGTCGACCAGTTGGCAGCCGTTGCCGAGCGCGAAGTTCTCGAAGGTCTGCGCGGTGAACGCGTCGTTGGGCACGGTCGCGATGGCCATGCCGGCCATCCCGCCGGTGTTGAGCTTCTGCGCCGCCTGGCGGATCTTGTCGAAGGTGTCCGGTGCCTGCAGGCCGGCCTTGTCGAACAGGTCCTTGCGGTAGAACAGCAGCTGCGCCCAGCCGTCGGACGGGACGGCGAGCTGCTTGCCGTCCTGGGTGGTGAGTTCGAGCGCCCGGGTGGAGAACGTCTCGCGGCCGAGCTCGTCGACGACCGACTTGGCCGCCGTGGTGTCGAGCAGGTCGTTGGAGGCCATCTGCGCCACGGAGGCCAGCGGCAGCGCGCCGACCACATCGGGCAGGGTGCCGGCTGCCGCCGCGGAGGTGACGAGGCTGGTGAACTGGTTCTCGTCGGTTGCGACGATCTTGACCTTGATCCCGGTCTGCTGGGTGAACTTGTCGGCGATCGCCTGGGTCGCCTGGACGCGGTCGGTCTGGTTCTCCAGGCTCCACACGGTCAGGGTGCCGTCGCCACCGCTGCCCTCGTCGTCGCCGCACCCCGCCAGCGCCGGCATGGCCAGCAGGCCCGCCGCGACGCCGCCCGCGAGCCATCGCCGGCTCCGAGCGTTTCTGATCTTCACGAGACTTCCCTCCGTGATGTGTCGATGACCATGCACTGTGAACTCGTTACGGCCAGATTTCAGCAGTACTTATACTTGATTGCAAGACATAACTCGGTAACATCCTCGGCTGAAGTGGCGCGTTCCGGCGCGCGTCCATACCCAACCGTTGGGGTGAAAGGCCAGAGTGTCGCAAATAGTCCAGTTCACTTCGCCGCGCCGCGTCGAGGTGATCGAACAGCCCAGCACGGAACTCAAGCCAGGCCAGGTCAGGGTTCGCACCAGCTTCTCCGGCATCTCCGCCGGCACCGAACTGACGGCCTACCGCGGCACCAATCCCTACCTGAACAGGACCTGGGACCCCGACCTCCGGCTGTTCGTCGAGGGAACCAGCGGCCTGACGTACCCGGTTGCCGGACTCGGCTACTCCGAGGTCGGCGAGGTCGTCGAGGTCGCACCCGACCTCGCCGCCGCCGACGATCCGGCGATCCCGCGAGTTGGCCAGCAGGTCTGGGGCATCTGGGGGCATCGCGGCGAGGCCGTGCTGCCGGTCGACCGGTTGCGCGGCTGCGTCCTGCCCGACGGCCTCGACCCGGTCGCGGCGACCTTCGCCCGGGTCGGCGCGGTCGCGCTCAACGCCGTGCTCGCCGCCGACATCCACCTCGGCGAGGTGGTCGCCGTCTTCGGTCAGGGCGTGCTCGGCCTGCTCACCACCCGGCTGGTCCAGCTGAGCGGCGCCACCGCGGTCGCCGTCGACACCGTGCCGTCGCGGTTGGACAAGGCGCGCGAGTACGGAGCCGCGGCCACCGTCAACGCCGCCACCGAAGCAGTCGCGCAGCAGCTGCGCCGGCTCACCGAGGGCCGCGGTGCCGACGTCGCGATCGAGATCAGCGGCTCCTACCACGCGTTGCACGACGCGATCCGCTCCGTCACCGTCGACGGCCGGGTCGTCTCCGCCGGCTTCTACCAGGGCGACGGGGTCGGCCTGCGGCTCGGCGACGAGTTTCACCACAACCGGGTGCGACTCGTGTCCTCCCAGATCGGCGGCGTGCCACCGCACCTGGCGGGCCGGTGGAACCAGGCCCGACTCAACCACACGTTCCTCCGGCTCGCCCTCGACCGCCAGGTCGACCCGGTCGGGCTGGTCACCCATGTCATCCCGGTGGAAGAGGCGGCGGAAGCCTTCGACATGCTCGACCGCCGGCCCGAAGAGGCACTCCAGGTGGTGTTGAAGTTCTCATGATCAAGATTTCCTGCCAGGAGCAGCTGTTGCCCGGCGCGACGCTCCAGCACAAGTGGGAGTTCGCCCAGCGGGCCGGCTACGACGCGATCGAGGTGCGGGGCCGGGGTGACTTCGCCTTCCGCGACCGGCTGCCCGAGCTGCGCGGCGCCGCCCGCGACGGGGTGCCGATGCCATCGGTTTGCGTGGAGATGCTGCACTTCTTCGGCGCCTTCGACGCGGACCTGCGCCGCGACGCGATCGCGCAGCTGAAGTCCCAGCTGTCGGTCATCGCGGAGATCGGTGGGCCGGGCGCGGTCGCGTGCACGCCGGCCTCGTACGGCATGTTCTCCCGCCGCCTGCCCCCGTTTGAGCCGCCCCGTAGCGAGCAGGACGACCGCGCGATCCTCGTCGAGGGTCTCACCGAGCTGGGTGAGCACGCCGCCCGCGAGGGAGTGGTGCTCGCCCTCGAACCGCTCAACCGCTACGAGGACCACATGGTCAACCGGCTCGAGCAGGCGGTCGAGCTGATCACCGCGGTCGGGCTCCCCTCGGTCAAGGTGCTCGCCGACACGTACCACATGAACATCGAGGAGGACGAGCCCACCTCCGCCCTGGTCATGGCCGCCCCCCACCTCGGGCACGTACAGGTCAGTGACTCCAACCGCTTCCAGCCCGGCGCCGGTCACCTGGACTGGGCGGCGCTGCTGGGCACCCTGGACGCGATCGGCTACGACGGTCACCTCGCCGTCGAGTGCCGGCTGCGCGGCGAGCCGGTCGCAGCCGTCGCCGGCATCCCCGGTTTCCTGCGCCGCAACGCGGTGGGCGTCGCCGTATGACCATCGCACCCACCATCGAGGCGGGCACCCGTCACGCGGCGTCCGACCACCGTGGCCTCGACCGGGCCGCCCGACGGGTCTTGGTGACGAACTGGCGGCTGCGCGCCACCGTGCCGGCCACCAAGCTCTATCCGCACCAGTGGAGCTGGGACTCGGCGTTCATCGCGATCGGGCTGCGCCACCTGTCCCCCACCCGCGCGCAACAGGAACTCGAGTCGCTGTTCGGCGCCCAGTGGCGCGACGGCCGGGTACCGCACATCGTCTTCGATCCCGACGTCCCGCGGGACGCCTACTTCCCCGGACCGGGCTTCTGGCGCTCGGGATCGGCGAACGCGGCGGGCGTGCCCACCTCCGGGATCGTGCAGCCGCCCGCGCACGCCCTCGCGACTTGGGCCACGTACCGCGCCGACCCGGCGGTCGCGCACATCCGCGGCTTCCTGCCGCGGATGTACCCGCGACTCGCCCGCTGGCACCACTACCTGCTCACCCGACGCGACCTGGGCGGCGCCGGCCTCGCCTCGATCGTGCACCCGTGGGAGTCCGGGATGGACAACAGCCCGGCATGGGACGGCCCGCTGTCGCGGATCGAGCCGGTGCCGCCCGGTTCGTTCACCCGGCGCGACCTGGCACACGCGCCGGCGGCCGAACGGCCGACCGACCTCGACTACGGCCGCTACATCAGGCTGGCGAGCGACTACCGTGACGCCGGGTATGCCGACTCGCCGTCGGTGCACGCCTTCGCGATCGAGGACCCGCTGTACAACGCGCTGCTGATCGCCGGCGAACACGCACTCGCCGACATCGCCGCGGCGATCGGGCGCGACCCGGCACCGCACCGCGCCACGGCCGAGCGTCTCACCTCCGCCCTGGTGTCCCGGCTTTACGACCCGGCCGCCGGCATGTTCTTCCCGCGCGACGTGCACACCGGCGAACTCGTCCGCTCCTGGTCGATCACGGGCCTGATGCCGATGATCGTGCCGGGACTGCCGGTGGCCCGGGAACTCGTCGACACCGCGCTGGGCAGCCGCTTCCGGCTCCGCGAGGCGTGCCCGTTGCCGTCCTACGACCTGACCGCACCCGACCACGCACCCGGCCAGTACTGGCGGGGACCGGGCTGGGTCAACACGAGCTGGCTGTTCTGGCACGGGCTGCGCCTGCACGGCGAGACGGCCCTCGCCGACGACCTGCGGGAGCGGCTCCTGCACCGGGTGCGCAAGACCGGGTTCCGCGAGTATCTCGACCCACTGACCGGCACCGGACACGGCAGCGACGGATTCAGCTGGACAGCCGCGCTGGCCCTCGACCTGATCCGCGCCGCATGAGCCCCTCGGTCACGGTTGCCGGGTCCACCTGCGTGCTGGCGGCGGCGCCCGGCGCCGATCTCGGAGCAGACCGGCTCGACGGGCTGTTCGTCGACGACTGCCGGCACCTGTCGGTACTGGCGCTGCGGGCGCAGGGCCAGCCACTGCGGACCCTGCGCTCCACCGGCACCATGGCGGTGGCCATCCCGGACACTCCGCGCGGATCCAACCCGCCGTTCGCCCTGCACCGGCGCCGCGAGGTGACCGCAGGCCGGCTGGTCGAGACCCTGACACTGCAGTCGTACGTCGACGAGCCGCAGACCGTACGCCTGGGATACCGCCTCGCCGCCGACTTCGCCGACCAGTTCGAGCTGCGCTCCGACCGGGTCTTCGACAAGTCCGACGCGGTGCGGAGCGCAACGGTCGACGGCGACCGCCTGATCCTCGGCTACGAGCGGCGCGGCTTCCGGCGCAGCACCACGGTGGCCGCGACGCCGCTGGCCCGGCTGAGCGCCGACGGCGCGCAGTGGACGCTGACGCTGGCGCCCCACGGCTCGACGTCCGTCACGCTCACCGTGGACGCCGGGCGGCCCGCGCCGCCCATGGACGCGCCCCCGCCGATGCCGCACGTGGCCCGCGACGACCTGGCCCGCGCCGTCCGACGCGGCCTCGCGGACCTCGACGCCCTCCGCGTCACGGTGCCCGGGCTGCCGGCCGGCGCCTACGTACCCGCCGCCGGCGCACCCTGGTTCCTCACCGTCTTCGGCCGCGACAGCCTCATCTCCTCGCTGTTCGCCCTGCCGTACCGGCCGGAGCTCGCCGCCGGCACGCTGCGGGCGCTCGGCGCCTGCCTCGGCAGCCGCACCGACCCGGCCCGGGTGGAGGAACCCGGCAAGGTGGTGCACGAACTGCGCTTCGGCGAGCTGGCGACACTCGGCGACGTGCCGTACGGCCGCTACTACGGCACCGTCGACGCGACCCCGTTGTTCCTGGCACTGCTGGCGGCCCACCACGAGCTGACCGGCGACGACGCCCTCAGCAAGGACCTGGAGGGCCCGGCCCGGGCCGCCGCCGGCTGGGTGTGCGGGCAGCTCGACGCGCGCGGCTACCTGACCTACCGCACGGACGGACCGGGTCTGGTGCACCAGTGCTGGAAGGACTCGGCCGACTCGATCGCCTTCCGGGACGGCACCCCGGCCGCCGGACCGATCGCCGTGTCGGAGGCGCAGGGG
The DNA here is from genome assembly GCF_052981855.1 of Micromonospora sp. LZ34. NCBI lineage: Bacteria > Bacillati > Actinomycetota > Actinomycetes > Micromonosporales > Micromonosporaceae > Micromonospora > Micromonospora sp. LZ34. The sequence goes on along the minus strand of NZ_JBRIQN010000048.1, from coordinate 27,171 downwards.
TACGCCTACCGCGGGTTGCTCGGCACCGCCCGGCTCGCCGAGCGGGTGTGGGGCGACGCCGGCTGGGCGGCGGAGCTGACCGCCCGCGCCCACACGCTGCGGGCGCGGTTCGCGGCCGACTTCCGGCTGCCCGACGGATTCGTGGCACTGGCCCTGGACGGCTCCGGCCGAGCCGTCGACGCGCTCGCCTCCAACGCCGGACACGTGCTGTGGTCGGGCATCCTCGCCGACGACTGGGCCACGGCGGTCGCCCGGCGGCTGGCCGAGGACGACTTCTTCTCCGGCTGGGGGGTGCGCACCCTCGCCGAGGGCCAGGCGCCGTACCACCCGCTGTCCTATCACCGCGGCGGAGTCTGGCCGCACGACACCGCGTTCGCCGTGGCCGGCCTGTCCGCCGCCGGCCGGCGGGACGACGCGGCGCGGATCGCCGACGGCCTGCTCGCCGCGGCCGCCCACTCCGACGACCGGCTGCCGGAGGTCCTCACCGGGCTGCCCCGCACCGGGCCGGACGGGCCCGTGCCGTACCCGCACTCCTGCTCGCCGCAGGCCTGGGCCGCCGCGTCGCCGCTGCTCCTGCTGACCGCGCTGGGCTGACCCCGACGCGCCCCGACGTTCATCCCTGACGCAGACATCGATGTCTGTGGTTAGACTTCGTCATGCGCCGAGTCCTCGCCTGCCTGGTCGCCGCGCTCGTGGCCAGCCCTGTCGTCCTCACCGCGGTGGCCGCCTCCGCCGCGACCGCGCCCGCGGCACTCGTCATCGCGAGCGACTTCCCCGATCCTGACGTGATCAAGGTGGGCGGCACGTACTACGCCTACTCGACCAACAACGGTCACGGCAACGTGCCGGTTGCCACGGCGACCTCGTTGACCGGGCCGTGGACGCGGCGGGCGGACGCCCTGCCCACCCTCGGCGCCTGGGCCAGCGGCGGGCTCACCTGGGCTCCCGATGTCTCCCCACTCGCCGACGGCAGGTACCTGCTCTACTACACCGCCCGGAGCCGGGCCGTCGGCCGGCAATGCCTCGGCGCGGCGGTCTCCGGCTCGCCGCTGGGTCCCTTCAGCGCGGTCGGCACCGGCCCGCTGGTCTGCAACGGCGGCGAGGGCGGCGACATCGACGCGTCCAGCTTCGTCGACAGCACGGGGTTGCGCTACCTGCTCTACAAGGACGACGGCAACGCCATCGGCCAACCCACCAGCCTCTGGCTGCAGCGGGTCGCCGCCGACGGCGTGACACTGCAGGGCGGCCGGGTGGAGTTGCTGCGCAACGACCGGCCGGAGGAGGCCGGCATCGTCGAGGCGCCGGTACTCACCAAGGTCGGATCCCGCTACGTACTGTTCTACTCGCTCGGTGGATACGGCGGCGACGGCTACCAGACCAGCTACGCGACCGCCACCTCGCTCACCGGGCCGTACGCCAAGGCCTACCGCTCGCTGCTGACCACCGCCACGACCGACGGCGCGGTCCGCGGCCCCGGCGGCGCCGACGTGATCCGCGAGGCCGGCGGCGACCACCTCGTCTTCCACGGCTGGATCAACAACTACACCGCCCGAGGGATGTACGTGGCCGCGCTCGGCTGGGCCGGCGAGTATCCCGTCGTGCGAGGCAGCCGGGTGCGGTACGAGGCGGAACGCGGAGTGCTCAACCACTGTTCGGCACGGAATGCGTCGACCGCGTCCCAGGGACAGGTGGTGGCCTACCTCGACCACGCCGACAGCTGGGTCGACGTCACCGTCTTCGCACCACGCGCCGGCGGTTACAGCGCGCACATCGCGTACGCCGCCGGCTACGGCGACGCCCAGCACACGCTGACCGTCAACGGCGGCGCGCCCCAGGTGGTCACCTACCCCAACTCCGGGTGGGAGAACTGGCGACAGGTGCGGGCCGACGTCACCTTGAACGCCGGCTTCAACACCCTTCGCCTGACCCACCTCAGCCGCTGGGCCGAGATCGACTTCGTCGAGATCGCCTGAGCGACGTCCCGCTCCCGCTCGGGGAAAGCGGAATCGCCAACCTGCCCGACACCGCCCCGCGGGCCGCCGTGCCCACTTGGTGAAAGTTTCCGCCGCGATACTTCAGCGAGCTGGAAGGCATTTACATCGACGTACATCGCGGTGTACGTTACCGCCACCCGCTGACCCATATCGGTGTTGGCGAATGTCCCGAGGGGTGAAGGTGACTGCTCGACACGCCTTGCGGCGTACGCGTCCACTGCTCAACGCCGCATTGGCGGCAACCCTGATCGTGTCCACCGGATCGGCCCTGGCGGCGTCACCGGTGTCCGCCGCGCCGGACCGGGGTTCACCGGCCTCCGGTCGGCTGGCCACCGCCTTCGACAACGCCGCAGCACGCTACGACGTACCCCGCGATCTGCTCGTCGCCCTCGGCCACGCCGAGACCCGGCTGGACGGCCATGGCGGTGCGCCGAGCGCGTCGGGCGGTCACGGCGTCATGCACCTGGTCAGCAACCCCGCGCTGCACACCGTGGACGAGGCGGCCAGGCTGACCGGGCTCAGCCCCGCCGCGCTGCGTGCCGACTCCACCGCGAACATCACCGGCGCCGCCGCAGTCCTGCGCTCCTATGCCGACCAGGCCGGCCTCACTCCCGCCGAACGCCGGGACGTCGACGAGTGGTACGGGTCGGTCGCCCGCTACGGCGGAGCGACCACGCCGTCGGTCGCCCGGCTCTACGCGGACGCCGTCTACGACCTGCTCGGCACCGGCTTCACCACCGGGCAGCAGGAGGTGCTGACGGTCTCCGGCCGTCCGGTCGCGCCGCAGCGGGGCGTGCTGACTCCGCGGCCGAACGAGGTCGGGGTTCTCAGCACCGACTACGGGCCGGCCGCGTGGGCGCCGGCGAGCACCAGCAACTACACCGTGGCCAGCCGGCCCGGCAGCCACCCGGTCAGGTACGTCGTCATCCACATCACGCAGGGCAGCTACGCCGGTTCGATCAGCTGGTTCCAGAACCCGGCCGCCAAGGTCAGCGCGCACTACACGTTCCGTTCGTCCGACGGGGCGGTCACCCAGTCGGTGCGCGAGAAGGACATCGCCTGGCACGCCGGCAACTGGACCTACAACACCCAGTCCATCGGCATCGAGCACGAGGGTTACGTCGACAACCCGGCCTGGTTCACCGACGCGATGTACCGGGCGTCGGCGGCCCTGACCCGCAGCCTTGCCGCCAAGTACGGCATCCCGAGGGACCGGGCGCACATCATCGGTCACAACGAGGTGCCCGGGGCCACCCACACCGACCCGGGTCCGAACTGGAACTGGACCTACTACATGCAGCTGGTGAGCGGCGTGACGGGTATCGGCTCCGGCACGGTGAACACCGAGGGGACGAACCTGAACGTCCGGTCCGGGCCCGGCACCGGCTACGCGATCGTGGGCTCCGTCGCCGACGGCGCGACCGTCAGCATCTACTGCCAGGCCACCGGCACCACGGTGACCGGCCCCTACGGCACGACCAACATCTGGAACCGGATCGGCACCAACCGGTACGTCTCAGACGCCTACCTGCTGACCGGCCACGACGGCTTCATCCCCAACGTGCCCCGCTGCTGACCCCCTGGAAGGACTCGAACATGAGGCGTAGCGTGCGCCGATTCGCCCTCGTCGCGGCAGCCGCCGTCGTCGCGACGATCCTGATCCCGTCCGCCCCGGCGGCCGCGGCCACGGTGACGGTCGACAACAGCACCGCGGGCCGGTTCACCGCCAGCGGCAACTGGGGCACGTCCACCTGGTCGACCCAGCGCTACGGCGCCGACTACCGGTTCGCCACCCCGGACACCTCGGCCAGCGACGCGGCCTGGCACAAGGTCAACGTGCCGAGTGCCGGCAGCTACCTGGTGGAGGTGTGGTACCCCGCCGACCCCGGCTACAACGACCGGACCCCGTTCGTCATCGCCACCACCAGCGGCAACCAGACCGTCTACGTCAACCAGCGCACCAACGGTGGCCGGTGGGTGAGCCTGGGCACCTTCTCCCTCGCCGCCGGCGACTACAACGCCGTCGGGGTCAGCCGCTGGACCAGCGGCACCGGGTACGTCATCGCCGACGCGGTCCGCGTCACCACGGCCTCCGGCGGGTCGGGCTTCTCCCTGCCCCTGCCGCGCGGCGCCCTGCCGCGCAGCGAGTACGACGACCCGCACCACGACTATCCGGCGATCGACCTGCCCGTGCCGACCGGCACCCCGGCGTACGCGGTGCGCGCTGGAACGGTCACCCGGATCAACGACAGCAGCTGCGGCATCGGCATCAACATGACCGGCACGGACGGCGCGATCTACACGTACTGCCACTTCTCCGCCTGGTCCGTGGCCGAAGGCGCGACCGTCTCGCCGGGTCAGCAGCTCGGGTTGACCGGCAACACCGGCAACTCCACCGGCCCGCACCTGCACTTCGGCATCCGGACCGGCAGCACCCGCCGGTGCCCACAGAACTTCCTGCTGGCCGTCTACGACGGCCTCACACCCCCGGCGGCCGCCAGCCTGCCCACCACGGGCTGCTCCTACTGACCCGGACAACCTGCACCCACGGTCGCCCTCTCCGGGTCGGCCGCGGTGCCCGGCTGTCGAGATGGATCTATCTGCCCTTCGCCCGGCGGACACCCGCCGGGCGCCCAGGACCACGATTATTCATATCGGTCGATTACCTCCGGACGCAGGAGCACATCATGCTCGACAGCAGCAGCAGGACCCGGCGATCCAGGATGGCGCGGGCGCTGACGGCCGCAGGCGCCGCGGCGACGCTGGCGGCGGCGCAACTGGCGGCGCCGCCGCCCGCGAGCGCGGCCGTCAGCCGGGCGGAACTCGCGCTTCGCTGGGCACCGATCCATCACCAGGATGTCGATGCCACCGGCAGCCACGCCCTGGGCGGCCAGTCCGACTACCTCGCCAAGGTGGACTTCGATGGTGACCTGAACGGACGCAACAACTGGGATCGGGCCGGCCAGGCCGGCACCTCGATGGCCGCGCACGTGTACTACTCCGTCGTCGAGACCAGCACGCACTGGTACATCACGTACCTGTTCTTCCACCCCCGGGACTGGACGGACCACCCGTTCTTCGAGACCGAGCACGAGAACGACGGCGAAGGCGTGCTGTTCGCGGTCGAGCGCGACGGCTCGACGTACGGCGTCCTGCGCGCGGCCGTCACCGTCGCGCACAGCGACTTCTACTCGTACACACCGGCCGGCAGCACCTGGACGGGCGGCCGCGAGAGCGTCGACGGCGCTCTGCAGTTCCAGCCGTCACCACACGACACGTTCCAGCACCCGGTGACCGCCCAGGAGGCGCAGGGCCACGGCCTGAAGGCCTACCCGCAGTACGCGATCAACGGCGACGGACTGATCTACTACCCGTCGACCATCGCCGAGACGCCGAGCAACGGCAACGACCGCGACGTGCGGTACCAGTTGGTCGACATCTTCGCCGCCAACGGCCTCTGGGCGCAGCGGTCCAACCCGAACCTGTTCGCGAACCTCGGCACGTTCGCCGGCGACACCTCCGGCGACTGCGGTTCCGGCACCTGGAGCTGCTCGAGCAACTCGGCCAACGCGCCCTGGGGCTGGGACGACAGCAACGACGTACCCGCCCGTGGAGAGATGGCCAGCGACCCGGCGAAACTGTCCGCCGAGTACTTCACGATCCCCGGTGGCCTGGCCCGCACCTACACGTACAACCCGTACGCCGGTGCGGCAGCGGCGCTCACGGAGGCGGCCAGGACGGCACCGCCGACCGTCGACTGACCGGCGGTAGGAGCGCTCGACGGCGTCGTCGTCGAGGACGCCCGCGACCGGGCCGGTCGCCCGCATTCGGGCCGGCGACTACTCCTCCGGGACGCCGGGACCGACCTCGCCCCGCCGCAGGTGCTCGGCGTTGCGGTCGGCTTCGCTGTCCGCGTGCGCAGCCCCGATGCGCGGGTCGGTCGTCCGGCGCCCCTCGGCGTCCTGGTACACCTCGCCGCTCTCGAGGGCGTCCTCCTGCTGCCGGCTCTGCTCAGGTGTGGTCACGATCCCCCAACTACCCGGCAGCCGCACCAGCAAAACGGTCGCGGCTGCACCGACCCACGACGCTGACGCGCTCGAGGTCGGCGCGGCGGTGACGTCGACGGACGGCCTAGGGTGGGCGGCATGGCAAGCCCCGCCCCCTCCGCCGACGGCCTTGCGGCGCAGAATCCGCTCACCCGGCTGACGCTGGACGAACTCCGGCAGCGCACCAGCGTGAAGTGGCAAATGCACCCGCCCGACGTGCTTCCCCTCTGGGTGGCGGAGATGGACGTACCCCTCGCGCCCGCCGTGGCCGGCGCGCTCCACCGCGCGATCGACCTCGGCGACACCGGCTACGCGCACGGGACGGCGTACGCCGAGGCGCTCGGCGACTTCGCCGCCCGGCGCTGGGGCTGGGACGACTTCCGCGTCGACCACACCACGGTCGTACCGGACGTGATGATGGGCATCGTCGAGGTGCTCCGGCTCGTCACCGACCCCGCGGACGCGGTGGTGGTCTGCTCCCCCGTGTACCCACCCTTCTACGCGTTCGTCAGCCACGCCGACCGGCGGGTGATCGAGGCCCCGCTCGGGCCCGACCTGCGCATGGACCTCGCCGCTCTCGACGAGGCCTTCCGCCGCGCGCGGGAGTACGGCCGCGGGCCGGCGTTCCTGATCTGCAACCCGCACAATCCGACCGGGGTCGTCCACCGCCGCGACGAGCTGGAGGCCGTCGCCGAGCTGGCCGACCGGCACGGCGTACGGGTGATCTCCGACGAGATCCACGCTCCCCTGGTGCTCCCCGGGGCGCACTTCACCCCGTACCTCACCGTCGCCGGCGCCGAGAACGCGTTCGCCCTCACCTCCGCCTCGAAGGCGTGGAACCTCGCCGGCCTCAAGGCGGCACTCGCGGTGGCCGGACCCCGGGCCGCCGCCGACCTGGCCCGCATGCCGGAGGAGGTCGGCCACGGACCCAGCCACCTCGGCGTCATCGCGCACACCGCCGCGCTCCGCGCCGGCGGGCAGTGGCTCGACCTCCTCCTCGACGGCCTCGACGCCAACCGCACGCTGCTGGAGACACTGCTGGCCAAGCACCTGCCGTCCGTCCGGTACCACCGCCCGGAGGGCACCTATCTCGCCTGGCTGGACTGCACCGGGCTGGGCATCGACGGCGGGCCGCCCGCCGGCGAACCCGGCGTGGCCAGCGCCATCGCCGGGCCCGCGAAGGTGTTCCTCGACCGGGCGCGGGTCGCGCTCAGCTCGGGGCACGTCTTCGGCACCGGCGGCACAGGCTTCGTACGACTGAATTTCGCCACCTCACCCGCGATCCTCACCGACGCCGTCACCCGCATGGGCCGGGCAGTCGCCGCGCACCCCTCGCCGAGTTGAGGCTCCGGTTCGAGGTGGCGGTGCCGCCACGACAGCGATCGACGCGCGTGAGCCAGCACCTCGCCCGACCGCTTGCCGTCGATCCGTACGCTGCGGCTCATGCCGACATGGGACCGGGCCTACCAGGCCGACCAGGACGATCTCCATACCCTGCGCTATGTCGTCGCCTGCGGAATGTCCGTGGTTGGCCTCTTGCCGCTCTGCGGCGGCCTCGCCGCGGGCGAGCTACCGTGGGCCGCGGCGCCCGCCGTCGGCCTCTTCGTGCTGATGTGGGAGGTCGTGCTGTGGCGGATAGTGCTGGTCGGTGTCTTCACCAGCGACCATGGCATCAAGATCCGCATGGTGCTCCGTACTCGCGTTATCCCCTGGTCGCAGGTGAACCGCGCCTGGGCCGGCCAGGCCGCCGGCTACGATGCCTGGCAGGTCTGGGTCTCCGCTCGGGATCCCGAGCGGGACTTCGAGACACCGATCTGGCGCCAAGGCTCCCGGGCCCGCCACAGAAACCGCATCGTCCTCCCACCCGAGGAATTCGCCGCGGTGCTGAGCACCCTCAATTCGCCCCGCTGGTCGCGCCAGCCCCGCTAGCGCGGCACCCCTTCGCCGCTCCGGTCGCCGTAACCGGTCCTGACGAGAGATCCACCCACTCCTCTACTTCGCCCGTCCGGGATCGCTCGCCTTCTCCTGCGGGATCCCACGCACGGAGGACAGCCCGACGGCTGCGGCGCCGGAACACCAGGGCCGCCAACGCGACGGTCAGCAGCGCAACCAGCAGCGGGCGGGCGGCGATCGGGGTGTCGGCTGCGGGATGCTTCCTGCTCCTCATCGCGGCTCTCATGTTCGGTCCTTTCCCTCTCCGACAGGCGTCGCGGCACTGTCGGCGCGGTAACGGTGCAGCGCCCGGCTGAAGCACGCGCTCGCGCGGGTCGGCCCGCACGACGGTACGCAGGATCTCCCCCGCCGTGCCGCGGCTCCTGGTGCAACGCCACCCGATCGAGACGTTGGTTGCCACCTGCGGAGCGCGCTGCGCACCGAGGGATGCGGGCGCGGCCTCGATGGCCGGCAGCCACAGCGGTCGACCGCCGCGTCCGGTCAGTGATCATGCCGCCCGCAGCTGGGTCACCCGTTCGGGCGCTCTGCCAGGACCGCCTGCGGACGCGGACGCGAGCGGGCAAACTCGTCCCGAGCTGACCTGTCCGGGCCTTGGAAGATCGCGGCAAGGGCGGCAGCAGCCGCGCCCGGGCACGCTGACCCAGACCGGATCATGAGGAAAATGGAATGACCTCACTATCGCCGTTGTCCGTGACAGTGGCGGAGCCCGAAGCTCTGAACCAGCTCCCGACCCCCGCACGCGCGCAGGTCGACCCGGCCGACATCCTCGTGCCGGACGGCTATCGCGTGGAGGTGGTGCTCGTCGGCCTGTCGATGCCGTGCGGAATGGGCTTTGCCGACGACGGCACCCTGTTCGTCCTGGAAGGCGGTAGCACCTGGCCGACGCGGCCGTACCTGCCGGCCCGGATCCTGCGGCTGGACCCCGACGGCCGCCTCGACGTCGTCACGGAGGAGGCGCTGGGCGGGCCGCGGCATGTGGCGGTGCACGACGGCGCACTGCTGGTGTCGTGCAAGGGTGGTCGCCACGCCCGCATCGACCGCATCGACCTGGCGACGGGCCGGAGCACGGTCCTCGTCGACGGGCTGCCCAACGGCGGCTGGCACGAGCCCGGCGGGCCGGTGTTCGGGCCCGACGGCCTGATGTATTTCGCGCAGGGTTCGGTGTCGCAGCAAGGGGTGATGCTGCCGCAGGGGTTCCAGGTCGACGTGGCGCGACACATCGGCGTGCATGACGTTCCTGGCGAGGATGTCGTGCTGACCGGCAACAACGTCCAGACCTACGATCCCACCGGGCCGTACCCGTACCTGGTGGAGACCGGGCCGTTCAAGCCGTTCGGCACCCCGGCGCGGCGGGGAGAAGTGGTGCGGGGCGAGCTCAAGTGCAGCTCCGGGCTGTGGCGCGCGCAGCCCGACGGGAGCGAGATGGAACTCGTGGCCTGGGGTCTCCGCAACCCCTACGGCATGGCCTTCGGTGAGGACGGCGACCTGTACGTCTCCGACAACGACTTCGAGGAGAGCGGGGACCGGGCGATCCGCGGCGACCCGGACCGCATCTGGCGCATCGACGCCGCCCGTACGCCGCACGGGTCCGTCGACCGGCCCGCCTGGTACGGCTTCCCCGACATCTGCGGCGACGGGCTGCCCGCCTGGCACGACTCACATCTGCCCCGTCGCGGACGGGCGGCCGAGCCGCTGATCGAGAACCCGCCGCCGTGGGCGGGTCCGGCGGCGTTCCTCGAGCAACCACACTCCGCGATGGCCGGAATGGACGTCTCCCGCAGTGCCGCCTTCGGCTACCGCGGCCGTCTTTTCGCCGGCGAGTGGGGCACGCTGGCGCCGATGAACTCGCCAGACCCGCGCGACCTCGAGCACGGATTCCGAGTGCTGGCGGTGAATCCGGCCGATGGCACGGCCGAGCCGTTCATGCGCAACTCGCGACCCGGACCGGCGTCGGCGCTGGGCACCGGCGGTCTGGAGCGCCCGGTGGACGCCAAGTTCGCCCCCGACGGAAGCCTGTACGTGCTCGATTTCGGCGTCTCGAGGGTGTTGGAGAAGACCCAGATGTCCTACGGCCACACCGGTGTGCTGTGGCGCGTCGTACGGGACGGAGGCCGCTCGTGACCCGCCCGCTGCTGCTGGACCTCGACAACGCCACCGTCAGCGCGCACCTGGACCGCGTCACACCATGGCTCACCACGACGCGGACGCTGCAGTCCGCGTACCGCAAGACCCTGGAGGACACCGCCGGCAAGGTCGGTGAACCGCACGTCCGCAGCTGGCTGCGCGAGATCGCCGTGCCGGCGAGGAAGCACGAGGAGGCGGTCGCGGACCTGCACCGCGCCTTCGGCCACGAGCCGACGGCCACCGGGCGGATGGGCAGCGCGGTCTCGCTGATCTCCACGCTGCTGGGCGCCGCGCGGGAACTGGTCGGCGAGGCGCAGGGCAGGCTGGCGGGCGCGGGCGGTGGCGCATGGCGGCAGATGCGCATGCTGCTGCTGAGCAACCTCGACGCGATCAGCGGGTTCGCCGTCGCCGAGCAGCTCGGCCTCGCCCTCGGCCGGCCGGCCGCGGTCGACATCGCCATGCCGATCGTGGCCGAGAAGACCCGCCACCAGCTGTTGATCCGCGAGTGCTACCTGGAAATGGCGGCGACATCGATCCTGTACCAGCGGGACGTATGAGGACGCTGCGCCGATGGGGATATCCCCTCGTCCTGGCCGGCGTGCCAGCCACGCTGCTGGGCGTTTTCGCCGTCGTGGAGGCGCTGGACGTGCCCCTGCTGACCGATCCGTCCCCGCTGCCCGGGACGGCAGGGCCGGCGGCCGCCGCAACGGGGGTCGGGCTGCTCCTCGTCGATGTCGCGCTGCCCGTGCCGTCCAGCCTGGTGATGGTGGCCCACGGGGTCCTGTTCGGTGTCGTCGCCGGCGCCGCGCTGTCCCTCGTCGGCGGGCTCGGGGCCACGCTGGCGGCCTTCGGCATCGGCCGGCGCAGCCGCCGCCGGCTCGCGCGCATCACCACACCGGCGCAGCGGGCTCGCGCCGACGAACTGCTCCGCCGTTACGGGCTGCTCGCCGTGCTGCTCTCCCGGCCGGTGCCGGTACTCGCCGAAACCGTCGCCCTCCTCGCCGGCACGTCCGGGATGGCATGGCACCGCGTCGCGCTGGCGGGGGCGGCAGGAACCCTGCCTCCCGCGGTGCTCTACGCGGCTGCCGGCGCCGCCGGGCAGACGACGGACAGCACGGTCGGCTATCTCGTCCTGTTCGGCCTGACGGCCCTCACCGGCTTGGCACTCCGGCACCTCGGAAGAGTCTCCCGTCGTGCGTCAGGCAACGGGGACATCCGGGCCCGTGGTGAGACGCGAGCCGAGCAGCCGACGAACTGCTGATCGGGCAACCTAGGTGCCTCGTCGGGTCGGCGTGATCTCACTCGAACTGTGCAGCGTGGGCCAGCAACTGGACGAAGCGCCTGGGATGGGAGTAGGGAAAGGCGTGCGCTCCCCCCGGGACGGTGACCGCCTGCCCTCGCGGCGCTGTCGCGGCCAGCCGGTCGACCCAGTCGGCGGCGGCGAGGTGGTCGTGCTCGCCCCTGGCCAGCAGCATCGGGCAACCGACGCTGCCGACCAGGTTCTCGGGACGGTCCGCCAGGCCGCTCCGCAGGTAACGGAGAAGGCTCCGAAGTCCACCTCGCCGGTAGTCGGGCAGGGTGGCCCACAGCGCAGAGCCCGGCTCGTGGCGCGAGGTGCGTGCCCAGGCGCGCACCAGGCCGGCCACTCGCCGAGCTTGCGGTGCGAAGGTGGGACCCGCGAGGACCAGGCCGCGGATCTGGCCGGGTAGCTCAGCAGCGACGCGCAACACGGCTTGTCCCCCGGTCGAGTGGCCGGCCAGCACCACCGGCCCCGGACGGTGATCGACGAACCACGCCGCCACCGTAGCGGCCACGGCCTGCACAGTCGGCTCGCAGGTGTTCGGCCCGCGGTAGCCGAAACCCGGCACGTCCAGCAGCACGCACTGCGTCCAGGCGCCGGTGGCTTCGACGGCCTCAGACAGGTAACGCACAGCGCCCAGGCCCGGAACGATGACCACGGCCGGAACGCCCACGCGCCCCGCTCCGGCCACCACGGCCCGCACAGGTCGGTCTTCGACCGAGTACCACCGCTCCTGCCGCCACGATCTCACTCGCGCCGCCTGTTTTGACCGCCCTCTTGGCGGTGGCCCGGTTTCCGGTGGTACTCGGGGCGAAGTTTCGCGCTGGCGAATGCCGCCTTGACCGCCGCGGAGAGCGCCTCGATGTCGTACGCGCCGTGGTGGCGGCGGCCGTTGATGAAGAAGGTCGGGGTTCCGGAGACGCTGCTGAGGTCGGCGGAGTCGACGTCCTCGGCGATCCGGTCGGCGCCTCTGCGCCCGGCGAGGTGCTCCCGGAACCGGTCGAGGTCCAGGCCGAGCTGCTCGGCGTAGCGGAGGATATCGGTGGGATTGAGCGCGTCCTGGTGCACCAGGAGCAGGTCGTGCATCTCCCAGAACGCGCCCTGCTCCCCCGCCGCCTCGGCGGCCTCGGCGGCGAGTTGGGCGTGCGGGTGGACGTCGGTCAGCGGCAGGTGCCGCCAGACGTACCGGATGTTGGCGAAGTCGGCCAGCAGTTCCCGGACCACCGGCTCGGCCTGCCCGCAGTAGGGGCACTCGAAGTCGCCGTACTCCACGACCGTCACGGGCGCTCTGCGTGGTCCGCGCATGTGGTCGCGTTCCGGGTCGACCGGGAGCACCAGGTCGACGATCCCCTCGGTGGCGCCCAGCAGGGCGCGCGCACGCCGCGCCGGGGGGAGGTGGGCGGCGAGGCGGAACACCAGCCAGGTGACGACGGACGAACCGATCGTCGCCACGAGGATGCCGAGCTTCGCCTCCTCCAGCGCGGGGCCGCTCAGTGCATGCGTGGCGATCAGGAGCGCGATGGTGAACCCGATACCGGAGACCGTGCCCACCCCGATGACGGCGCCCCAGCCGACGGGCGGTCGGAACCGGTTGCGGCTGAGCCGGGCCACCAGGTACGAGGTGACGACGACCCCGGCCGGCTTGCCGACGACGTACGCCGCGACGACACCCAGCGTGACCGGGGAGGTGACCGCGCGGGCCACGAGCTCGCCGTCGATCACGATCCCGACGTTCGCCAGCGCGAAGAGCGGCACGACCAGGTAGCTCGCCCACGGATGGTAGAGGTGCTGCAACCGGTCATTCGGCGACAGCGCCGAGGCGAGCCCGGCCCGGGCCGACCAGGCCAGCTCCGGGGTCGGCTGCTCCCGGAACAACCGGAACCGGTCGGCCGCCTGCTGCAGTTGGGCACGCCCGGGGGCGTAGGCGTAGGTGAGCAGCCCCATCACCAGGCCCACCACGACCGGGTCGACACCGGATTCCGAGACCGCAACCCAGGCCGCCACGCCCAGCAGCGCGTACACCGGCCCCCACCGCACGCCGATCGCCCGGACGAGCAGGACGACGCCGAAGATCCCCGCCGCGACGAGCAACGCCGCCGGCGCCGGATGTTCCGGGTAGGCGATCGCCAACACCGCGATCACGATCAGGTCGTCGACGACCGAGACCGTCAGCAGGAAGCCCCGCAACCGGTCCGAGAAGCGCGGCCCGAGGACGGCGAGCATACCCAGCGCGAGCGCGGTGTCCGTCGCCATCACCACGCCCCAGCCCACAGCGGTGGTTCGCCCCGTGTTGAATGCCAGATAGATCGCGACCGGCACGAGCATGCCGCCGATCCCGGCCAGCAGCGGCAACGTCAGCCGACGCCGCTCCCGCAGCTCGCCGATGTCGAAGTCGCGGCGCATCTCCAACCCGATCACCAGGAAGAAGAACGTCATCAGACCGCTGTTGACCCAGGTGCGCAGATCGTGCGACACCCGCCAGTCGCCGAGCTGGACCGAGAACGGGACGTCCCACAGCGACTCGTACGACGACGCGGCAAAATTGGCCCAGATGAGCGCCGCCACCGCGGCGCCCAGGACCACCCGTGCACTGCCGGTCTCGGTGCGCAGGAACGTGCGCAGCGGGTTGTTGAACCGGCCGACCCAGGTGGTCCGGCCGGACCACCCTCCACGCGGAGTGTCCCCCGTCACGTAGAGATCCTCCCCCACCGGCTCGCCAGCGGGCTCGGATTCCGGCAGCCGGACCTGTACGAACGGCGTCGGGCCGGTGAGCCTTGGCACCCCGCCCCGGGCTCGGACCCGCGCACGCCAACTCGTTGCAGACCCGTGTGTGTTAGTCGCCGCCGACAACGGGCAGACGTGCGAGGGCATGAGGTTCTGCCGACATTCGTGCCGGTATCCGACCCGAAGCGAGGGCGGTGTAGGTGAGGGAGTATGTATGGGGTCGAGGTGGGGTCGATACCTGCTGATCACCAGTGCCGCGGCGATGACCGTGGCACCGTGGCTGGCCGACTGGAACCGGCGCCACACCTTCGGGCCGGGTTACGGGCCGCACGCCCGCTGGCACGGCACCGCGGAGGTGGTCGGAGTGAGCTGCTCCGGCCTGGCGATGCTGTGGCTCCTCACTCACGGCGTACGGCAGGACCGGCAGTTGGCGACCATGGTGGCCGCGCTGCTGCCGCTGCTCCGCTATGGCGCCTTCAACCTGACCCTCGCCGTGCCCGGTACCTCCCCTTACGAGGAGGGCGGCCCCGCACTGCGGCTGCTCAGACTGCCCGCCTCGCTGGTCACCCAGGACGCCCTGATAGCGCTCGCGCTCGGCGGCTACCTGCTGGAGCGGCGCGCCGAACGGCGGTAGTCAGTCGCGGCGGTCCTCGTCGCCCAGCTCGACCGGTTGTCGCTGCTCCAAGGCATCCGCCGCCGTCGCGTCCTCGGGCAGCGGCGTGGCCGGCAGGTCGCGCTCACCTGGCACGGCGGCGCCCTGCTCGGCCAGGTCAGCTTCGGTGGCATCGGCCGGTTGGGGCGGCGGTGGCTGGTCGGGCTGGCCCTCGTCGAGCAGCGGCTGGCGCTGCTCGATCGCGTCGGCCTCCGGTGGCACGTCCAATGGTCCATCAGTCATCCCGATCCCCTCTCCCACTGCTGGTCGTATCCCGGCCGGTCATGACCGCAGCTCATTCCGCAGCTCGATGTGCAGGCGCCCATCGGCCTGAGATCACCACTCGGCGCTGGGGCGGAAGGGGCTCGTGGGGCAGGGGTGACGATCTTTCGTTACCGGTCCCGAACGTCGCGCGGCCCCTCCGTCATCGGATCCCCCTTCCCGGTGCTGTCGGGCCGGGTACCCCCCGCGGCGCTCCCGACACGCGAATTCTCGGCGCGCGCACAGCAGTAGACCCGGCGGGAGCCGTGACGGTCCTCGTTGCCGGCTCCGGACGCCCCCGCGACCGCCCGCAGCTCGTCTTGTCGGTGGGCGCTGGCACACGCCGCGCCGGCAGCTCCTGCTCATGGGCGGCGCAGATCACGTGCGGCGCGGCGGTTAGCCTGTGCGTATGCAGGAGGCGGTGCCCTGGAGCAACCTCGATGGCTGACGCCGACGATGTCTGTCGCCTGGCGCTGGGGCTGCCGCACGTGGTCGAGATCGACAGCGAAGGCTTCGACTTCCGGGTCGCTGGCAAAGGGTTCGTCTGGTCCTACCCCGAACGCAGACCCGGTACGTCGCGCGTCATCCGGACCGACATCGCGGTGCTGTACGTCGGCGACGAGGCGGAGAAGCAGGCGTTACTCCTCGGCGAGCCCGAGGTCTTCTTCACCACGCCCGCGTACGACGGGCTGCCCCTGGTCATGCTGCGGCTGGCGCAGGTGGACGTCGATCGCCTGCAGGAGCTCGTCACCGACGCTTGGCGCATGCGTGCCCCGGACTCGCTCGTCGGCGACCTTGATGACGGCTCACTGACTGGTTGATGGGCAGAGCGAACTGCGACCGGCCCACCGACGTGCGTGCCGTCAGCTGAGCTTGCGGGTCAGCGTCTCGAACGCCAGGTCGGGCCTGCGCGGCACGCCGAACCGCTCGTCGCCGTACGGGAACGGGGTCAGCTCACCGGTGCGGGTGTAGCCGCGCCGCAGGTACCAGTCGATCAGGTCCGCCCGCTGCCTGATGACCGACATACGTATCTCGACGGCGCCCCACTCCTGTCTGGCGAACCGCTCCGCCTCCGCGAGCAGTTGCCGTCCCAGCCCGTCGCGCTGCCGCGGCGGCGAGACCGCGAACATGCCGAAGGAGACGTGGTCGTCGTGGCGCTCCAGGTGGCAGCAGGCGACGATGCCCGTCCCGTCCTCGGTGACCAGCACGGTCCCGCCCGGGTTGGTCACCGCGGCGGCCACCATGTCCGCGTCGGCGCGCTGGCCGTCGAGCAGGTCCGCCTCGGTGGTCCAGCCGGACCGACTGCGCTCTCCCCGGTACGCCGACTCGACGAGGTCGACGAGCGCGTCGACGTCGGGGGTGCGTGCGGTCCGGATGGTGCGGGCTCCAGAGCTGATCATCGGCGGGGCTCCAAGGTCGCGGAAGGTCGCCGACCAGCGTACGCACCCGGGCCTGCGCTCACCGCCCGTGAAACTTTTCGACACATCAGGCTCATGTGTTGAAACCGCTTTTCCTATCCGGCTACCCTCCAGGAAGTGATCCACGTCCATCTTGGAGGTACCGGACCATGCGCAAGCTGATGTCAGCGATCGGAGCGGGGGCTTTGCTGACGGCCGGGCTGTTCGTCGGCGCCGCACCCGCACAGGCCGCCACCTGCACCCTGGTGCAGTCCGAGATCTACAACGGGGCGAACATCATCGCCTGGTCACAGGGCCTGGAAGGCTGCGCCGGCGACGTCTACTGGGAGATCCAGTCCGCCGACAGCGGCACCTGGCAGGTCGCGGACAGCGGCACGACGTACTACGACAACGAGGTCCGGAGCTACTACGGCGACATCGAGCTGCCGTGCTACCTGCGGCTCTACGCGAAGTTCGGCACCCAGGAGAAGCTGACCCAGCCGGCGCACAACAACAACTGCGCCGGCTGATGTGGGACGCCGGGCGGGGCGACGTGACGTCCCGCCCGGCTCGGTCCCGCCGCACCAGGGCCGAACCTCGATGCCGTTATTCGGCCATCGGATCGGCCCAGGTCATGTTGATCGCGCGCTGGTAGTTGAGGTAGCCCGCACGTGCGAAGGCCATGGCCATCGGGACGTTACCGACATCCGTGGCCGCGCGGATGCGGGTCGCGTTCTGCGCCGCGAGGATGCGGGTCCCCTCCGCGAGGATGTCATCGATGTAGCCGTTACCACGGTGCTGTGGCAGGACGCCCAGGTAACCGATGATCGGGTTGTAGTCGTTGCGTGCTGGCGTGACGAACCCGACGGGCTCGCCGTCCGGCAGTGTGGCGATTCGCCACCAGTCCCGGGGGCTGCGGTAGTTCGCCAACTCGCGGTGGTAGTGCTCCGCCGCGGCTCTGTCGGCGGGCATCCGGGACAGGTCGTCACGGCTGTGGGCGTCCAGGGTGCCGTGCAGGACCAGGGTCATGAGGTCGAGGATTTCGCCGGTGTCCCGGACCTGCCGGAACATCAGCCGCCCGGTTGGTTCGGGTATCGACGTGCCCGCCCGCCACTCCAGTCTGAGCCGCTCGACGAACAGGCGCGCGCCGGTCCGCTCCAGGATGGCCATGCGATCCTCGACAACGCGTCGAGTGGCTGCCGAGTCCCGCCAGTCGGACGGGACGCAGCGGCCGTACTCGGAAGGCCTCGCCCCGGGTGGGATGACCTGAGCCATGGCGGTCTGCAACAGCCGGACGCCCACCTCCAGGCGGTCCGGGTCCTCGGCGTCGTCATCGATGTCGAAGACGTCAAGGAGCACCGGCGCATCGCTGTCTCGCCGGCCCCACCACGCCGCCCTCGCCACGACACGGTCGCCCCGTAGGGCCACCCACAACCATTCAGGTCGTCGACGGCCCGCGTCGAGGTCGTCCGCCAGTTCGTCATCGAGCACGTACGGCAGACGGCGGAAGAGGGTGAGTTCGTCACGGCCGGTGATCGGCCGTACGGTCAGGTCTTGCTGGTTGGCAGTCAAGGCACTCTCCACGGGGAAGCGCCCGATCCGTTCCAAGGTCAGATGCGGCCAGTACCCTGGGAGAACACGGGCGCGATGATCACGAGTTGGCCAGGCGGGTAGGCGGTGCGGTCGTGTCGATCTTTATGATCGCCGGATGTTCGGACTCTTCCGCAAGCCACCCAGCCCAGACACCGACTACAGCCAGGCCGATCTGGAGTTGCGCACCGCGCGCGACCGGGCGCTCACGGGTCACTGGGCAGCAGCCCGGGACCTGATCGAGGCCACTGGCCGGGACTGGGAGCTGCGCGGCCGCCGGCTCTCGGTGCTCGCTGGCGCTGCCGGGCAGTCCCCACAGTGGCTGGACGCGTGGGAAGCCGCTCTGCCCGACGACCCGACGGTCGCCATCCTGCGAGCTGACGCCCTGATGGACCAGGCTGGTGAGGCCCGGGGCTACGCGTCTGCGCGCAACACCAGCCGGGAGCAGTTCCAGGAGTTCCACCGGCTCTCCGCCCTCGCCGCCCAGGCCAGCCAGCGCGCGGTGGACCTCAACCCCGACGACCCCTACCCCTGGGTGACCCGCATGGCCTCGACGCTCGCCAACGGCCACCGGCAGCGCGACGAGTTCCTCGCGGCGATGGGCGAGGCGGTCAAGCGCGACCCGTACAACTTCGAGTCCCACCTCATGGCGGTGACCTTCCTCTGCGAGAAGTGGTACGGCTCGCACGAGCAGATGTTCGCCGCGGCCCGCGAGCCCGCCGCCGCCGCGCCCGTCGGCTCATCGGTGGCGATGCTGCCGCTGCTCGCCCACTTCGAGTACGCACTGCGCGAATACGGCTTTGACACGCGGGCGGAGTCGCTGGCCGCGAAAGCGGACTACTTCCACCGGCCCGAGGTTGTCCGGGAGATCGACGCGTGCGCTGCCAAGTGGCGCGGGGCCGGCGAGCCTCGCCTGATCGGCCGGGGCATCACCCTTCGGCACTGGCTGGCGCTGGCCAACTACCTGGCCGAGCACGACCGGAAGGGCACCAAGGCCCTGCTCGCGCAGATCGGCCCCTACCTCGGAAGCACCGCGACGTACGGCTACTTCTGGACCCGGCAGACCGAGGGCTTCCACGCCGTCTGGAAGTGGGCCAGATGAATGAGGAGGCAGGGGCTGGGCGCTCGTGGTCGAGGCGGCTGCCGACCGCCTGCGCCGCTGACCTCTGCCCCCTGCACGACTGTCGGGATTGTTAGGCTCCGCGCCATGTTTTCGGGCGATGCGGATGCTGACCTGCGGCATATGGCTGACGACCCCACCTTCCCGCACCGTGACGCCGCCCGGCACGCGGTGCGGTTCCGGGCCTCCGGCGACGTGGCGGACCTGGTCGCCGTACACGACGATCCGCACCCGTGCGGGATGACCGACGTGGTGTTCGCCATGGCGGGATCGAAGCGGCCCTGGCTCAACTGGGTGCCGATGCCGAGCGAGGCGATCAGCAACGTCGCCAACGAGATCGGTGGCCGCCGGGCGCGCGGCGAGCAGCTCGAGGTCACCGGCCTCGGGCTGTCGGCGGCGGAGCCGGCCAGCGCCATGACCGCTTGCCGCAGGATCGCCGGCCCGGTCGAGATCGGCATCAACGAGTTCCCGCACCCCGACATCCGGACGCCCGTACGGCCCGGCCGGTACGCGGTCTGGCGGTACGACGGCACCGAGCCACTGCCCGCCGGGCCGGCGCCGTCGGCCGCCGCGGTCGGGCTGTTGCGGGAGGTCGCGGGGGAACCGTGGCAGTCGCCGCTCTCGGGGTACGTGAAGGCCGCCCCGCTCGGCGAGCTGCCGCTGGACGACCTGCTCGGACTGCTCGCCCACCTGCCCGGCCCGCCGGAGACCGCGCGCTGGCAGCACCTGGCCACGTCGACGCCGACGTACTGGTACCGGCTCATGCAGCCGTGGGTGTGCCTCGGCATCCTGCACCACGCGAAGGACGAGCCGTGGCCGACCTCGACCCGACGCGAGGTGCTGGTGGACCTCGCCTTCGGCGTCGAGGACTGGGTCGCCGACTCGGCGCTGTTCGCGCTCGTCACCGCCGCCTACCGGGAACCGGACCTGCGGCCGGAGGTACGCCAGCTCGTCCGGGCCCGGCTCGACGCGGCGGTGGCGGCGAACCGGCTGGTCACCATCGAGGAATCACTGGCGCAGCTGATGATCGTCACGCCCGGCTGCACAGCGGACGACCGGGCGCTGGCGACGGCCGTGCTGGCCCGTGCGGCGCAGGACGACGAAGAGCACGAGGAACCGGCGCCGGCGCCGGTGGCGAAACGTCGCTGGTGGCAGCGGGGCAGGTAGTGACCGCGGTGCGCTGCCGCCGGTGGGCCTGACTAATCCGTTGCCGCAATTGCCTATCTGATCGGGAAGAGGGTCGCGCGGCTGCGCGGGCACTGCCAGCTGGCAACGCCGTCGCCGGGCGAAGTCCCGCGCCACCCGCTGCACCGCCCGCCCGTAACACTCCAGCGCGCCGAGCACCAGCGCGTCGTACTCGTCGCCACCCGGCACCGGGCGTGGCCCGGCCGCGAACCAGGACATCGACGCGCAACCAAAGGTTGCGCAAGAAGAGGCAGCTGTTGTAGGTTGACGCAACCAAAGGTTGCGAAAGGTTGTGGGCATGGAACACGGATCCATCGAGCGCGACATCCACGTCGACGCGTCGCCCGAGGTGGTCTTCGAGGTGATCAGCCGGCCCGAGCACATGCGGGAATGGTGGCCCGACGACGCACGGTTCGAGCCGCTCCCGGGCGCACCCGGCGAGCTCGTGTGGCGCGACGCGGATACCGGCGAGACGACGACCGTCGCACTCGCCGTCGTCGAGGTCGACCCCCCGAAGCGATTCTCCTTCCGGTGGTGCTTCTCGGACCCTGACCGGAGCGGGCACTCGCTGCTCGTCACCTTCGATCTGGTTCCGACCGGCGAGGGAACCCGGATCCGCATGACGGAGACCGGGTTCCGGGAAATGGGATGGGAGATCGCCGTCCTCGAGGAGCAGTACCGCGACCACGAGAGCGGGTGGGACCACTACATCCCCGCGCTGGGCACGTACGTTGCGCGGCTGGTCTCCACGTCATGAGCACGGCGGTCGATGATGCCCTGTGGTCGGCGATCGGCGACCCCATCCGGCGCACGATGATCGACCTTCTTCTCGCCGGCGGACCAGGCACGGCGACGTCACTGAGCGACCGACTACCCATCACCCGCCAGGCCGTCTCGAAGCACCTGGCCGTCCTGGACCGGGTCGGACTGATTCACGCCGCGCCGGCCGGTCGCGAGCGTCACTACCAGGTCGACGAGGCGCAGCTCGCCCGAGCTGTCGCCCAGTTGTCGGCAGTCGGCGCCAGCTGGGACGCCCGACTCCGCCGGATCAAGCGGATCGCCGAGGCGATCGAACGCAACCGCGACAACAACCAAGGAGAATGAAATGGTCGACATCCTGCACCGGGTCGGCGTCGTCGCTCCGCTCGACGACGTCTACCGAGCAGTGGCAACTCCCGAGGGCATCGCCGGCTGGTGGACGACCGACACGAAGGGCAGGAGCGAGGTCGGCGGGCAGTTGGCTTTCCGGTTCGGCGACGTCGGTGGCTTCGACATGGAGGTACTGGAGCTCGATCCCTCCGGCCGCGTACGGTGGCGGGTCACCGACGGCCCCGAGGAATGGATCGGCACCGAGATCGGCTGGCGCCTCGACCAGCGCGGCGAGTACACGATCGTCCAGTTCACGCACGAGGGCTGGCGCGAGCCGGTGGAGTTCATGCACCACTGCAGCACCAAGTGGGCGACGTTCCTGTTGAGTCTCAAGGAGCTCGTGGAGACCGGGCGCGGCCGGCCGGCGCCGGACGACGTCAGAATCAGCGACTGGCACTGATCTCGACCACAAGGCTCCCGGGTCCGGCCGGGCTTGGGAGCCTTGGTGCGGGCTCGACATCCAGCGGCCCGCCAGAGGCTTGCCGACGACCTGGTCCCTGCGTCGCTCGGGTCGACCGGTTCGCGGCCGCCGTTGCTCGCGCGGTCCACAATTCGGGCCGTGTCTCCGTCGTTCCATCGTCCCACCACGGCACGAGGCGCACGACTTTCGCTGATCGCCTGCCTCACCGCGCCTGGCGCGGTGGCGGCGCTCGCCAGCCTCTTCGCCTGGCCGGAATGGGTGCCCTGGTTGCGCCGGTGATAGCGGTGATGGCGGCCAGCCAACTGGTCTTGCCCAACAGCGTATGGAGGGCCGCTTCACTCCCGGTGAAGGCCGTCGCAGTGATGGCATTCGTCGCGGCCGTCTTCTGGATGATCGCGATGATGTTCGGCCCTCGGCTCACCGTGCTCGCTGCCCGCGGGGAGCCGGTGGTGGCGACAGCGGTGACCACGAGGCGACCCGGTACCCGGGGGCCGCGGGGGCGGACACGACGTGCACTGCTACAACCTGCAGCGGGAGGACGGTACGCCGATTTTCGGCGACGTCTGCCGAGATCGGGCTGACGAGCTCGCCGTCGGCGCGACGGTCAGTGTGCTGGTCGACCCCAGCGGCTTCATCGCACCGGAGACACCGGACGAGGTGCCACCGCCCGCTTCTGGCAGATCTTGGCCCTCGCGAGTTCCGTCGCGACCCTCGCCCTGGGTTGGGTCACCGGCGGACTCACGGCCCGGCCCCCTTCGCGGAAGCGGCGCGGGCGCCACACCTTGTGAGAGCCCCTGTCACGCGTGTGTGGACCGGTCGGATGCCGCCGGGTCACGCCTACCGCTGATAGAACCACACCACCGCCTCCGGAAGCTCCTCGGCGACACGTGCCGCCAGCAGACGTCCCTCGCCGGCGAAGGCGGCCTCCTCCGCTGCGCTGACGGCTCTGCTGTCATGCGGATCGGCGAGGTTGACCATGGATTCGGCCCAGTGTTGCCAGGCGGCCAACCGTCCGACGAGGCTGGCGGAGAGCCCGAGCGTGGCAGGATCGCGCGGCTCGTAGACCTGGTCGCGCTCGTTGCGGACCCACAGGGGCCAGCATCCGTAGTCGTCCATGACCTTGATCAGCACCGGATCAGGCTACGTCGAGGAGTTGAAGCGGAACTTGGAGCGGCTGTCCCGCTGCCAGCGCGATCGGCCGGCGAACCTGCTCACACGGCGTCTCGCTGCCATCGTTGGTGGCTGGTTGACGACGTTTGACAGTGCCTTGTGCCCAACCGTCGCTTCGTCCGTCGCCGTTCGGGACGTCCGCAACCTCCGCGTCATCCGTCCGTCGGTGTTCGCCGACGGTCGATTCTGTTGATGTCAGCTGCGGATGTCAGGCGGAGCGTTGGCCCAGCGAGGGCGCGCTCAGGTCGCCGCATGGCTTGCCCATGTCCCCCAGGGTGCGATCAGGTTCTGGCCGTCGCGATGAAGCGGCCGTTCCCCCCGTGACGCCGCTTCGTCATGTCTCCCGGTACCGGCAAGTAGTCGTAGATTCGGCGGCTCTGCGACAGCGACTCGGATGTAACACTCGGCCCACTCGCCGCGCCGATGGGAGAGGGCGGTGGGGACGCGGCGCTGAAGGGGCAGGGGTTTAAGGGCTTTGACGGCCCGCGTCTGGATCGGCCTCGGACGCCTGCCCGGTACGCCCGTAGGGAGTTGCCTTGGCTCAGTCAGCGCCGCGTACGTCATCCTCTCAGCGGCCTTCCGTTCCCCGTTCCACGTCCTCTACATCGGCCGGTTGGAATCTGCCAACCCGTCCCATCCCGGTCCTGTCGAGGCGGTCTGACCCGTGGTCGTATGCCTTGTTCGCTGGAATCACCCTCGTGATCGGGTGCCTCGCCCTGGCTGTTGTGCTGTTGAGCCGGTGAGCCGACGCACTCCTTTGTCGGACAGGCTCGCGACTGGGCTGCCGGGAGGTGACCCAACGCCGGTCGTTGAGGGGATCGGGCTTGCCGTCGAACTTGCCCATCGGTTGACCTTTGGGGCTCTGGAATGATCTCCGGCATGTCGGCCCCGCCTACCCCGCCTGATTCCGGCTCGGTGTCGCCGACCGTGCGGCCGATGCGGGGCAGCGGTCACCGGCGCGCCGAGCCTGACCGAACTCGGTGGTTCATGTGAGCGGCCGTGGCTGGCGCTCTGGTCACGGTCCTTTCTTGCGGCGGTGGCTGTCATGTTCGCCAGCGGCGCACCCGAACAGTTCGACGTCGTGCCGCCACCTTCGGTGGGCACGGCGGCGGTCCCACCTGAGGTTGCCGAATCGGGGGTGACCGAGCCATCGGAGTCCCCCGTCGCCCTCGCTGACGCCGTCTTCCCGCCCCAGCCTGCGCCCCGCTCAGCTGATCGCGGGACTGCGTGCCACGGTTACCGAGCTCGTTCGGGCAGTTGGCTCCGGAGGCCGGCGAAGAGCTGACCAAGCGACTGCGGGAAGCCGAGGAGAAGTTCGCCGCCGGAGAAGGGGACAAGGCCCGGGAGAAGCTCGCTGAATGTGGTGAGAAGGTGGCCAACCTCCGGAAGGAGAACAAGCTCTCCGCCGCCGGCTATCAGGACCTCGCCGCCGGGCTCGCGCACCTCGCGCAGGTCGTGCCCAGCGGCTGACCGGCCCCTGATCGGAGCCGACCGCATCGCTCTGACACGCCGGAGCGGTTGTTTTGTCCGGCGCCTACGTGGGCACGACATTGCACATGGAGACCGGGCGGCTGCTCAACGGTCGCTACCGACTGGCCGACCGCCTGGGCGCGGGCGGCATGTCGGTGGTCTGGCGTGCCAACGACGAGGTGCTCGGACGGGACGTGGCGGTCAAGATGCTGTCGCCCGAGTTGGCCGCCGACCCGCACCTGCTTCAGCGCGTCCGGCTGGAGGCTCGTTCAGCGGCCCGGCTGCGCCACCCGAACATCGTCGAAGTCTACGACTACGGCGAGACGGCAGACGGCGACCGCCGGCTGCCCTACGTGGTCATGGAGTTGGTCGAGGGCCGCTCGCTGGCGCAACTGTTGACCGGCGGTGCCCTGCCGTGGCGGTTGACGGTGCTGATCTGCGCGCAGGTCGCCGCCGCGCTGGCGGCAGCCCATGACCGCGGCATCGTGCATCGTGATGTCAAACCCGGCAACGTGATGGTGACCGCGGCCGGGGTCAAGTTGGTCGACTTCGGGGTCTCTGCCGCTTCCGGTGACGCCGACGGTTCCGCCGGGCCGCTGCTCGGCACTCCCGCCTACCTGGCTCCCGAACGGCTGACCAAAGGCGTGGTGCAGCCGGCGACCGACGTGTACGCGCTGGGTCTGCTGCTGTACCGGGCAGTGGCCGGGTCGCTGCCCTGGCGCGCCTCCACCACCACACAGATGCTGACCGCGCACCGCTACCAGGAACCAGCCGCACTGCCGGCCATTGAGGGTCTCCCGGCCGAGGTGGCAGAGCTGTGTTGGCGGTGTCTGGGCAAAGAGCCCAGCCAGCGGCCCAAGGCGGCCGAGGTAGCGGGGATTCTCGGCGACCTCGCCGGACTCGCCCCAGCCACTCTCGTGCTGCCCCACCTGGATGCCAGCGCAGCGACAGGATCCGCCGAGGTCGCAGCACCGGTCCCGGCGACTACTCGCGGTCGAAGCCTGACCAGGGCGGCCGTCGGGTTCCTGGCCCCACGCCCGTACGAGCTGCTCCTTGGCCGGTGGAGACAACTGCCGCAGCGCAGACGTCGCCATGTCGCGGCGGCCGGTGCTGCGGCGCTACTCGTGCCGTCCCTACTCGGTGCCAACTGGCTGGCCGGAGGATCAAGTCCAAAGGACCACCAAGCGCTGGCCGATGCTCCCGCCGCTGTCACCGGCATGGGCGAACGGAAACCAGAGTGCACTGTTCACTACACCGTGCGGCGTGCCGTCGATGGCCGTTTTTCCAGCGCCATCACCATCTCCAACACCGGAACCACGTCCGTCAACGACTGGCGGTTGACCTTCGCCCTACCAGGGGAGCAGCGTCTGCTACGGGGCTCGCCAGGTGCGTGGAAACAGAGTGGCCGTTTGGTGCAGGTTCGCGGCGGCGGCCTGGCCGCCAAGGCCTCCTTTGCGGCCCGCGTCGACGGGACCTATCGAGGCACGAACGCCCTTCCCACCACCTTCACGCTCAATGACACCGCCTGCCAGTCCGTCCTCTCCGTGGCCGGCCAGACCGCCCTACCCGTCGCGCCCAAGCGCGACGACAAGGACGACAAGGAGAAGGACGAGGAGAAGAAGGATGAGGAAGAGAAGAAGGGGGAGGAGAAGGACGACTGAAGCCATGCGCAGACGGCGCCACCCAACAGGCCGGCACGAGGCCACTCCAACACCTGGCCCCACACCGCCAGGATGCGGCAGCGGCGGCGCTTGGTCGCTACGCCCGGCGCTGGTCGCCAGTCCCGCTGCTGTTCGTCCAGCCCGCCATGTTCGCTATGCGGAGCCGCATGGGTAGGCGTCTGGCTCAGCTCGTGCGCTGACGTCCGGAATCGGCCTTGATCGAGGTTGGTGCCGCTCCCCCGCTGTACTCAGTCCGACACCCGTGTGGGCTCGCCCGGTGCAAAATCCATCCGGACGACCCGCAGGATGTAGCGGGCGGGGGACCACATCGGCGGTCCTCCCTGTGGAGAATGTGGCCGTGACTTCGCAGGTTTCCCGGTCCTGGCACCTGATCGCTACGTGGTTGGCCGAGCACGCGCCGCTGACCGCATCCGAGATACGCCCCCCGGCCTCTCCCGCCGCCATCGAGGCCGTTCAACGCCAGCTACCGGTCAGGCTTCCGGCTGACCTTGTGGCCTGGTGGGAAGCCTGCGACGGCTTCACCGACGGCACGTGCTGTGTGTTGCTACCGGAGATCCATGTGCCTCTGGGCACCGCTCGCGTCATCGAGGCGCGGCAATCTCAGCTCGATCTGATGGCTAAGTTCGGGTCGCCCACATTGATGACCGGGCAAGCCGGAGAGTTCAGCTCCGCGTTCCAAGACGCGTTCGTGCCAATCGCAGAGGACGGATGTGGTCAGCTGCTATTCGTCGACCTGCGGCCCGGACCATTGCACGGCTGCGTCAGCGAGTGGGACCACGAACAAGACTTCCTCGACCTACCAATCTGGGAAAGCGTCGCTGCCATGCTCACCGACGTAGCTGGCGCCCTCCAAAGCGGCTCTTCGAAGTTGAGCGGGGTTACGTGGTTGGAGCCGACCCGAGCGTGAAGGGCTCGCAGCTCATCGGTGATCAT
>NZ_JBRIQN010000047.1:0-45012 GCF_052981855.1 Micromonospora sp. LZ34 | reverse complement strand
CGCCGTGCGCTACGAAGCCACCGTGCACGTCGCCGCGATCAGCGAGTGGCTGTGACCGACTTCGACACAGGCCCTAGCAGTGCGGTATCACGTCCGGTCAACAGACCAGGCAAGCATCGCGTGCACCGGCTCGGGCGTCCGCCAGTCCGCCATATCCTGAGAGCGGGCACGGCATGCCCGGTGAGCTGAGCGAGGCCGTCGCCGCGGCGCAGGCCGGTGACGAGGACGCCTTCCGCTTCCTCTACCGGACCCTCCAGCCGGGCCTGCTCCGGTACCTGACCGCCCTGGTCGGCGCCGACGCGGAAGACGTGGCGTCGGAGACGTGGTTGCAGATCTCCCGGGACATGCCCAGCTTCACCGGCGGCGAGTTCCGCGCCTGGACGGTCACCATCGCCCGGAACCGGGCTATGGACCACATCCGCTGGCAGCGCCGCCGGCCGTCGTTGCCAGTGCCGGTGCAGGCGCTCAGCGGGCTGGCCGCCGACGCCGACACCGCCGAGCGAGCCGGAGAGACTATCGGCACCGAGGCCGCGCTCGCGCTGATCGCCACGCTACCGCCCCGGGAGGCCGAAGCGGTCCTGCTCCGAGCCGTCATGGGCCTGGACGCCGGCACCGCCGGGCGGGTGCTCGGGCGGCGCGCCGGCGCCGTGCGGATCGCCGCGCACCGGGGGCTGCGGCGGCTCGCCGGGCTGATCGAGCGCCACGACGTGGGCCAGTCACCGGCCGCATCCGAGCGCACGGTTCCGCCCCGCGCCCGCGGCGACCGACGCCGGCAGGCGCCGCACGCCGAACCGGCGGATGGTTGACATGAGGAGATTTGGATGAGTTCCCCCGAACCGGCCGACCCGCCGACTGCGCCGAGGCCGCCAGGTAGGCGAGGACCGCACATGACCCGGCCGGAGAATCCGTCGGCGGTGGCCTGGCGGCTGGAGGTCGAGGACTTCGAAGCGAAGCCCGAAAAAGCGGAAGGGTGCCTCGTGCGGCGGGTGATTGCGCCAGAGGGCCACACCGCGTACCACTTCTGCCCGCACGGGTGGCCGCGGCACGGGGGCGCGGCGAACCGTCGGCGTCGCACCGTTGACGGCGGTAACTCCCTGCTCTAGGGTTCCTCCATTAACGGTCCGGGCCGTAATTCCCCACGGCTACGGGCTTCCTCGAGACCGGTCACCCGGAAGGACGCACGATGTCGGGAAGTCTCTCGCGGCGGGCCGTGCTCGCCGGCCTCGGCGCAGTAACGGCAGGAGCCGTACTGCCACGGGCGGCCCACGCCGCATCCGATGACGAACTCGCCGAACCGATCCGCGTGGCGATCAGCGACCTCGGCCCGGCCTCACGGGTGCTCAACTTCGGCAACGGCGTCCGGGTAGGCAACGAGATCTGGTTCGCCACCCGTCAGATCCTGCCGACCCGGGTCGCCGCGTACGACCTGACCCAGCGCCGGATCACCAAGACCGCGCTCATTCCGGGAGTGCCCGGCATCTGGGGAATCGACGCTGTCGGCACCGACGTCTTCGTTTCCTCGTACTCTCCGGGGCTGCTGTTCCGGGTGGATACCCGCACCCTCGACGTGACCCAGGTGCTCGACCTTGGCGAGGAGGTCGGCTGGACCACCAAGGCCTCCCCCGACGGCAAGATCTTCGTCGGCACCTACCCCTTGGCACGGCTCTGGGAGTACGACCCGGCGACCGGCCACGCCACCGACCACGGCCGGATGGACCCCGACGACACCTACGTCCGCGACCTGGTGGCCACCGACACCACCGTCTACTGCGGCATCGGCTCCCACGCCGGACTGGTCGCCTACGACCGGGCCAGCGGAACCCGCACCGACATTCTCCCGGCCGAGCTGCGCGACCGCACCTTCGGCGCGGTCTGTCACCTCGCCGGCGACCACCTCCTGGTGGGCATCTCGCCCACCGCCGAGATCCTTGTGCTCGACACCCGCGACCCCAGCCGCTACCAAATCCTCAAGACACCCAACGATTCGTTCGTCGTCGGCATCACCAGCCGCGGCGACGAGATCTTCTACACCACCCGCCCGAGCGGGTCGCTCTACCGCTTCCGCCTCGGCGACAGCACGCCCACCCTGGTCGGGGTGCCGGTGGCGGAGGCCTCGAACGTGCGGATCGGCTTCCTCGACGACGGCCGGCTCTGGGCGGTGCAGGGTGCCGGCGGCATTCTCTACGACCTGGACACCCGCGCCACGGAGGCGCTGGACATGAGCTCGCCGGAGCTCGCCCCGACCCCGGAGCGGCCGATGTCGCTGTGCCACGCCGGGGACCGGATCGTCGTCGGAGGCACCCTCGGCGTGCAGGTCGTCTCCACCGAGGTCACCCCCGCCTTCGCCACCTTCCGGGTGCCCTTCGGCGGCGAGGCCAAGGACATGGAGGCCTACGGCGGCGTCGTGCACATGGGGGTGTACACCCTGGCCCGCTACCTCACCCTGCCGCCCGGCGGGCGGACGGTGACCGAGGTGGCGCGGGTCGACGCCGACCAGGAGCAGACCCGTCCGACGTCATTGACCGTCGATCCGCACCGAGGCCTGGTGCTGATGTCCAGCGAGCCGGACTACGGCCGCTGGGAGGGCGCCCTCAATATCTGGGACGGCCAGCGGTTCCGCAGCTGGCGGGGCATCCTGCCGGACCAGACCGTGCAGTCCATTTGCCCCGACCCGCACGGCGTCTTCCTCGGCGGCAGCATCATCAACGGCTACGGCACCACACCGACGACCAGCCGGGCGAAACTCGGCTACTTCGACTACCGCACCGAGCGGCTGGCGTGGCTCGTCGAGCCGACCGCGGGCGCGGTGATCGTCGACCTCAAGCTGATCGGCCGGGTGCTGGTCAGCGTGACCCGCGACGGCGAACTGTTCGCCATGGACCCGCGCACCCAGGAGGTGCTCTGGCGGGTCGACGTCGGCACGGTCGGCGGGAAGCTGGCGGTGATCGACGACCGGGTCTTCGGCACCGACGGCAGCCGGCTGTGGACGGTCCGGGTCAGCCGGCGCGAGCCGAAGCTGAGCGTGCTCGCGGAAGGGCTCAACCAGTCCTGGTTCGGTGCCCCCGAAGTGGTCACTGACGGGGTGCGAGCCCTCTTCACCACCCGGGGCGTCAACCTGATCCGGGTCGACCTGAACTGACCGGCCACCCATGCCCGGGCGCGCCGCAGGACAGGGGTGCGGCGCGTCCGGACACGCCCGGCATGCCCGGACTCGTTGGCAGCGCCGGAGCCGCACTCCTCGGCGCTGCGACCGCCCTGACCGCCAGCCGCACCACCCGCCTCATCACCACACCCGGCCTGGCCATCGGCTACGCGCTCGTCTTCACCTCCAACACCAGCAGCACGCTGCTCCTCGGGTACCTCGTCGCCGTCAGCTGGTGGGGCGTGTCGCTCACCGCGTTCGCACTGCGGCTCACCCTCCCCATCCTCCGATCGACGCTCCGTCGGCTTGCCGATGGATCAGGCGTTTGACGTCAGCGGTTTAACTTGCGGACGGGTCGGCCAGACTCGCGGGGCACCACGGCTACCTGTGATCTGGGCCCAACGCGATGTCGGGCGCGGCGCCCGGAGCGGTGCGCCGGGGAATTGTCCCGTGGACGTCGATTCCGGTGCCGGCCGCTGGTGCACCGATTGACGTCGTACGTGCTGAACACAGGAACGTGCCTTCGATCACTCCTCCTCCCCGAGCAGATGTTCAAGAAGGAGACCGGTGACGGCTTCTCGCTGCTCGACGTTGGCGAGGTGCGCGGCCGGCGAGAGCACCTCGAGGCGTGCGCCCCGGATGCTCGCGGCGACCGCGCGACCGTGCTCCGGTGGGATGGACGGATCCTCGTGACCTGCGATGACGAGTGTCTTGGCGCGGATACGAGGCAGGAGGTCGGTCAAATCCATGGATTGGATCGCGTTGCAGCAGGATGCGTAGCCTTCTGCTGGTGTAGCCGCCACCATCGCTCGCATGTTGCGGGCGGTCTCGGGGTGCGCCTGCACCCAGCCGGGTGTGAACCATCTCGTCACGACGCCATCGGCCACCGCTGCGGTTCCCTCACGGCGAACCATGTCCGCCCGTTCCGCCCAGAACTGCGGTGGTCCGAGGCGGGCGGATGTGCAGCACAGGACGAGCCGGCGGACCCGTTCGGGGGCGTGCGCCGCGAGCCACATACCGGTCATGCCGCCTAGGGAGAGCCCGCAGAAGTGAGCCGCTGAGATCTCCAGCTTGTCGAGCAACCGCAGTACGTCGACGCCTAGATCGGCCAGCTCATAAGGTCCGGGCGGTACGGGTGACCCGCCGTGGCCGCGATGGTCGTAGCGCACCACGCGGAACCGATCGCGCAGCGCTACCGCTTGCGGCTCCCACATGGCGTGGGTGCTGCCGAGGCTTGGGGACAGAACGAGTACAGGGGCATCGTCGGGGCCCTCCACAACGGCGTGGACGTCGACTGGGTCGCGGCCGGCGGGGTCGTGCGTGGGGTAGGCGGCGCTCAGCAAGCCTTCCTCCTGCTCGTGGTCGCGGTGCACTGGTCGGTGTGGCTGCATAGGTGTGGTCATCCGCACGCCTCGAGTACGACGGCGAGCCCTTGACCGGCGCCGATGCAGAGTGCGGCGAGACCCCAGCCGCCGCCACGGCGGCGGAGCTCGTGGGCGAGGCTACCGAGAATGCGGGCGCCCGAGGCGCCGAGTGGATGACCGATGGCGATGGCGCCGCCGTTGGGGTTCACGATCTCCGGGTCGAGGTCCTTCCACTCGGCGAGGCAGGCCAGGGCCTGCGCCGCGAACGCCTCGTTGAGCTCGACTACGGACAGGTCGTCCCAGCCGATGCCGGCGCGCTCCAACGCGGTATGTGCGGCCTGTACGGGGCCGATCCCGAACATGTGGGGGTCGACGGCGGTGGCTGCCCGGCCGGCGATACGGGCCAGCGGCTCACGGCCGATGCGGCCTGCGGCGACCTCGTCGCCCAGCAACAGGCCGGCCGCCCCGTCGTTGAGTGGGGAGGAGTTGCCCGCGGTTACCGTCCCGTCCGCACGGAAGACCGGTTGGAGCCCGGCCAGCGCCTGGCCCGTGGCGTTCGCGCGGACGCCCTCGTCGCTGGTCAGCGCGGTTCCGTCGACGGGCACGACCTCGCCGTCGTAGACCCCGTTCTTCCACGCCGCCGCAGCGCGGGTGTGGCTGCGCAACGCGAAGGCGTCCTGGGCCTCCCGGGAGATGCCGTAGATGTCGGCCATCAGTTCCGCGCCCTCACCGAGACTGATCGTCCACTCCTGCGGCATGCGCGGGTTGACCATGCGCCAGCCCAGGGTCGTCGAATACAGCGTCTCGTGCCCACGCGGGAAGGCTCGGGCGGGTTTGGGCAGTACCCACGGCGCGCGGCTCATGGACTCGACTCCGCCGGCCAGCGCGAGCGAAGCATCACCGGTCTCGACCGCGCGTGCGGCCTGCACGACGGCCTCCAGCCCCGATCCGCACAGCCGGTTGACTGTCACGCCGGGTACGGCCGTCGGTAGGCCGGCGAGCAGGACAGCCATCCGGGCGACGTTGCGGTTGTCTTCACCCGCACCGTTGGCGTTGCCGAAGACGACCTCGTCGATCATGACCGGGTCGAGGTCTGGGGACCGGTCGACGAGGGCTCGCACGACATGGGCGGCGAGGTCGTCGGGGCGTACGTCCGCCAGTGCGCCGCCGTAGCGACCGATGGGCGTACGAGCGGCATCGAGGATGAAGACGTCGGCCACTTCAGGTCCTTTCCGTTGTGTTCGCCGGGACCGCCTCACGGCGTACCGTCGCGCGGTGTTGTCGGTGTGCGGTGCTCGGTTCATGTCGCGGCCCTGATGAGCAGGGCCGTGGCGGCACAGGCGGCGACGGCGAGCACGGCGGGCCGGATCCTTCCCGAGTCGAGGTGCCGCCGCAGCGGGGCGGCCAGTGCGAAGCCGATCGCGACGAACGGGAGCATGACCAGGCCGCCGATGACCGAGCGGTGTTCGAGGTGGCCGACCAGTTGGAGCATGCCCAGTGAGCCGGCTGCGCCGACGATGAAGAACGCTCCGAGGGTGGCGCGTAGCGTGGCGCCGCCCGCCCGCTGGTAGATGAGCGCCATCGGCGGTCCGCCGATGGCGGCCGTGGTGCCGGTGACCGCGGCGACGCTGCCGGCGACGGACAGGGTCAGGCGGGTGCGGGGCACATGCACGGGTAGCAGGCTGATGCCCACGGCCACCAGCACCGTCATGGCGACGATGGCCTCCATGCCGCGTCCGGGAAACGCGGCGATCAGCCAGACGCCGCAGATCGTGCCGGGGATGCGTCCGAGCAGCGCCCAACCGAGGCCGGGAAAGTCGATGTGCTTCCACTCCCAGGCCAGGGTCAGCAGTGGCAGGATGCCGTTGATGACCAGCAAAGAAGCGGGCATCAGGGACGGGTCGGCGACGGTGATGACAGGCGCTGCCACGACCCCCAGGCCGAAGCCCACGCAGCTCTGCACGATCGCGCCGACGCAGGCGGCGATCCCGACGACGAGGAGCAGCTGGTAGCTGAACATCGGCGGTCAGTAGGAGGTGCTCGGTGTCCACGGGCCGTGGACGGTGCGGAGTCGGGCGACCATCTCCCCCACCGTCGCGTACGCGCGGACGGCGTCGATGCATGCCGGCATGATGTTGTCGCCGGCTTCGGCTGCGGCGGTGAGGTCGTCGAGGGCCGCGGCAACAGCCCGAGCGTCGCGGCGTTCCCGCAGTGCGGCCAGCGACCGCACCTGGGCCTTTTCCAGTGCGGGGTCGACCCGGAACACGTCCAGCGGTTCGGTCTGGGCCGGGTACCGGTTGACGCCCACGACGATCCGCTCGCCGGTCTCGATCTCTCGGGCGTAGGCGTAGGCCGCGTCGGACAGTTCGCGTGCGAACCATCCGGACTCGATACACGCCAGCGCGCCGCCGCGCTGTTCGATGCGGTTCATCTCGTCGTCGATGCGCCGTTCGAGGTCGTCGGTGAGCGACTCGACGGCGTAGGAGCCGGCCAGTGGGTCGAGGGTGTCCACGAGGCCGGTCTCGTTCGCCACGACCTGCTGGGTGCGCAGCGCGAGGGTCGCGGCTGCCTCGGTGGGGACCCCAAGCGCCTCGTCGTAGGCGGATACGTGCAGGGTCTGCACGCCGGCCAGCGCGGCGGTGAGCGTCTCGACCGTCGTTCGTGCCACGTTGTTCAGTGGCTGCTGGGCGGTCAGCGTCGAGCCGGCGGTGAACGCGAAAACGCGCAGTTGCTGGGACCGTGGATCGCGGGTGCCGTAGGTGTCTCGCATGAGCCGGGCCCAGACCCGGCGCGCCGCGCGGAGCTTCGCCACCTCGGGCAGGAAGTCCATGGTGATGGCGAGGAACGTGAACAGCGTCGGCGCGACCTCGTCGACCGACACCCCACGCCGGACCGCTTCGTCGAGGTACGCACGGGCGTTGGCGAACGTGAAGGCGATCTCCTGGACGGCGTCGGCGCCGGATTCCCGGATGTGGTAGCCGGACATGGCCAACGGCACCCAGGTCGGGACCTTGCGGGCGACGTACTCGATGGTGTCGACCGCCAGGCGCAGCGACGGCTCGGGCGGGAAGATCTGGGTGCCGCGGGCGATGAACTCCTTGAGCACGTCGTTCTGGATGAACATGCCGAACTCGCCCGGGTCTACCCCGCGCTTCTCGGCCAGCGCGACGAACATCGCCGCCCACACGTAGCCCACGGAGTTGGCGGTGGTGCGTACCTGGGAGATGGACTCCAGTGGGATGCCGTCCATGAGGATCTCGATGTCGGCCAGCGAGTCGATGGCGACGCCGACCCGGCCGACCTCGCCAAGCGCCCGGGGGTCGTCAGAGTCCAGGCCCATCTGGGTGGGCAGATCCAGCGCGACGGAGAAGCCGGTCACCCCGGCTTCCAGCAGCGCTTTGAAGCGACGGTTCGAGTCGGCCGCGGTGCCGAACCCCGCGTACTGGCCCATGATCCAGGGCTTGGGCTCGGCCGAGACCCCGCGCGTGTAGGGGTACTCACCGGGTCGCTCAGCCCCGGCCGGGGCGTAGTCGACTTTCAGTCGGCGCATCACTGGCCAGCCGCCTCGGTGGCGAGGCGCTCGCGGAGGACCTTCTTGGCGATCTTTCCCGTGGAGCTGAGTGGAAGGCTGTCGACCCGGCGCAGCTCCTTGGGTTTCTTGTACGACGACAGCCGGCGGCGGCAGTGCTCGAGCACCTGTTCGTCGGTGACGGCGGCCGCGTCGTGCACGGTGTAGAGCGCGGTGACCCGCTGTCCCCAGTCCGGATCGTCGACGCCGAGGACCGCGACCTCGGCGACGCCGGGCACCTCCGCGATGACGTCCTCCACCTCGCGGGGGTAGATGTTGTAGCCGCCGGAAATGATCATGTCGCCCTTGCGGTCGACGAGGTAGAGCCGGCTCTCTGCGTCGAGCCAGCCGAGGTCGCCGGTGTGCAGCCAACCGTCGTGGACCGCCTTGGACAGGTCGTCGCGGCCCTCGGCGTTCCAGTAGCCGCGCATCACATGGTCGCCGCGGGTGATGACCTCGCCGATCTCGCCGGCGGGCAGCCGCCGGCCAGACCCGTCCACCACGGCCAGTTCCACGCCCAGCGCGGGCCGACCGGCCGAGGTGAGCAGCTGTGGGTCGTCGGTGAGGCCCCGCGCGTGATCGTCCGCGTCGAGCACCGTGACCGGAGGGATCGCCTCCACCAGGCCGTAGTACTGCACGAGGTGCGGGGTGAGGCGCTCGTACGCCTGGCGCATCTGCTCCGGGGGCATCGGGGCGCCGGCGTAACCGAGCATCTTCAGCCCGGCCAGCCGCCGGCGGTCGATGTCGGGCCGGGCGAGCAGCCGGGCGACCATCGTCGGGACGAGCGCGGTGTGGGTGGCGCCCCGATGTTCCACCGCCGCAACGAAGGCGTCCGGGTCCCACGACGGCAGGATCAGCTGGGTCGCGCCGGCCACCAGGAACGGCAGGACGAACAGGCCGCTGGTGTGGGTGATCGGCCCGGCGTGCACGTAGACGTCGTCGGGGCCGGGGCGTTCGCCGAGCACGTCGTAGCTCATGTTCACCAGGCTGGCGAACCAGTTGCGGTGGGTACGCAGGGCACCCTTCGGGTGGCCGGTGGTGCCGCTCGAATAGTGCAGCCCGCACAGTGCGTCGACGTTGAGGGGCGCCAGCGCCGCGATGCTCGCATCTGCCAGCAGCCGTTCGTACGGCGTGCCGGGGCCGTCGCCGACGACGACGAGTCGGCCAGGGAAGCCCGAGCACAGAGACTCTGCCTGCTCGGCGAAGCGGGCGTCGTAGATGAGCGCCGCTGCGCGGCAGTCGTCGGCGATCCGCCCCCAGTCGTCAGGGTGCAGCCGGTAGTTGAGCGCGACACGCACCAGGCCGGCGCTGCGGATGGCCAGGTCGGTCTCGACGTAGCGGCTCTGGTTGGACTGCAGGTCGAGCACTCGGTCGCCTGGCCGCAGCCCCATGGCGCGCAGCGCGTTCGCCAGCCGGATGACCCGGTCGCCGAGCTCGGCGAAGGTCAGGCTGCCCTCGGGCCCGTCCACCGCCACCCGGGTGCCGTACCGCTGGGCTGACCGGGCCACGAGCTGGCCGATGTCCCTCATCGTGTTGTCATCCTTTCCCGGTTCAGACGAGGGTCGGTGCCTCAGCCACCGCCGCAACGTGGAGCGGGGCATCGGCCGCCGCGACCACGTCGTAGCCCCACAGCCAGCCGCGCAGCCACTGGCCGTACGGGTCGGTCTTGGCGCGTTCGCGCATCTGCTCGTTGCGCCTGGCGATAGCGGCGGGGTCGCTGAGGTGGTAGACGGTCGCCATCTCCTGCGAGACCCGGGCGACCTCCGCCACCCGGCCCCACCGGCGCTGCTGGAACTCGCGCAGGGACTCGGCGACGGCATCAACCGAGCCGCGGGCGAGACACCGCGACAGCACGTAGGCGTCCTCGAGCGCCTGGGTGGCGCCGTTGGCCAGGAACGGCCAGATCGGGTGCGCCGCGTCACCCAGCAGCGCAATCCGTCCCACTGTCCACTGCTCCAGCAGCGGCCGGGTGAAGATGCCGGTGATGAACGGGGTCTCGATGGCGTTCACAATGGTGGCCAGCGGCTCCGTCGCGCCCGCGTAGGAACGCCGCAGGTCCTCGATGTCTCCGCGGGACTCCCACGCCTCGGAGCGGACCTCGCCGGACGGTACGGTCCCGACGAAGTTCATGTGGGTACCGCCGTTGACCCAGAAGACAACACCGCTGCGGTCGGGCCCCCACCACGCCGTGCAGCTCGGGGGAACGTCCACGCCCTCGAGCCGCTCCCGCGGGATGAGCGCCCGCCAGCACACGTAACCGGAGGCGTCCGGTTGTGCAGTGTCGAAAAGCTCGGCGCGTAGGGTCGATCGGATGCCGTCGGCTCCGATGACGACGTCCGCCTCGACGACGTCACCCGCGGCGGTGGTGAGCCGGACGACGTGGTCGTCCTGCTCCACCCCGGTGACGGCGGTGCCCAGCCGCAGCCGGGTCCGCACGACGGCCTTGTGCAGGATGTCGAGGAGGTGGTGGCGGTGGATGTGGAAGAACGGCGCCCCGTAGGTCTTCTCACCCCACTCGCCGGCACGGGTCTCCAGGATCAGCTCGCCGTCTTCGATGTCGTAGTAGTAGTTGCCCCGGCTGACGACGCCCCGCGCCCGCAGCTCGTTCTCCAGTCCGAGGTGGCGCAGCAGACGGGCGCCGTTGTTGGAGACCTGGATACCGGCGCCGATCTCCGTGAACTCGGGCGCCTGCTCCAGCAGGACGATGTCATCGAAGCCTTGCCGCTCCAGGCACACCGCGGTGGCCAGTCCTCCGATTCCGCCGCCCACAATCGCAATCCGCATCCTTACGCCCTCTCGCTCCCACCCGAGTGCCCTCGGTTGTGTCTGTCCGCTCGTCCATGTCGGTCACCTGGCCGTCGTAGCTCAACCCGCCGGGACGGTCGTCTCCTCGGCCAGTCGGGCCCGGATCTCGGTGCTGACCGCCTCCAACTCCGCCTGACCGCCCGCCCGTACCGGTGCGGCGTCGTACTCGCACAGCACGCGGGCCGGCCGGCCGAGCACGATGACCCGGTTGGCCACGGCGAATGCCTCTTCGATGCTGTGCGTGACGATGACGGCCGATGTCCCCGTCGACTCGCACAGCTCGACGAAGTCGGCTCGCAGGCTGCGGGCGGTGACCTCGTCGAGCGCCGAGAAGCTCTCGTCGAGGAAGATCAGCTCCGGCTCCACGGCGAAGGCGCGTGCCAGCGACACCCGCTGACGCATCCCGCCACTCAACTGGCTCGGGTACTTGTGCAGGGCGTCCTGCAGGTGCACCCGGCCCAGCCACTCCTCGGCAATTCGCCGTCGTTCGGCCTTCGGCCGCCGCAGAATCTCCAGGCCGACGGCCACGTTGCCGAGCGCGGTCCGCCACGGCAGCAGCCGCGGCGTCTGGAAAGCCATGGCGACCCGGCCCTGGAGCTGGGCGTGCTGCGCGTACGGGTCCAGGCCGAGGATGCGCACGCTGCCCGAGGTCGGCCGCATCGAACCGACCAGCAGGGACAGGATCGTCGACTTGCCCGCGCCGGTCCGGCCCATCAGCGCGACCCGCTCACCGGGCCGCAGTCGCATGCTGAACCGGTCGACCGCGCAGACCGAGTCGAAACTCACCGAAGCGTGATCGATGTCGATCAACGGTTCCTCGGTCATCGGACAACCGCCTCTCTGCGCCACCTGAGCAGATACCGTTCGGCCAGATCGACGACCGCCGTGAGGAGGAAGTTGAACACGATCAACACCACCGTCCAGGCGAAGATCAGGTCGATCCGGAAGTTTGCCTGCGCGAGCCCCATCGAGTACCCGACGCCAGCCGTCGCGCCGATCAGCTCGGCGAACACGAGGATCCGCAGGCAGAACGCGCCGGCGCTGCGGAGGGTCATCAGCATGTAGGTCAGCGACTGCGGAACGAACAGCACCCGCAGGATCTGCAGGCGGGACGGCCGGAACTGGCCAATGCCCTCCATCAGTTCGTGGTCGATGTTGCGGATGCCCTCGAAGACGGCGACCACGAAGAACGGGACGCCGATGACAAAGACGATGAAGAAGATCCGCGCCTCGACGCTGTGCAGCCAGATGACCGACACCAGAATCCACGACAACGCCGGGACCGCCTGCATGATGCCGAACACCGGTCGCAGCAGCTCGCCGACAGTGGTGCGGAACGCACCCATCAGCAGGCCGATTGCCCAGCCGGCGACCATCGCGCCCAGCAGTGCGCCGGTGAACCGTGCGACGGTGGCGATGATGTCGCCGCGCTCGTCGCGCAGAATCTCCAGCAGCGCCTGACCGATCGCCGGGAGGTCCGGGAAGACGTACTCCGGCATGAACAGGCTGGCTATCTGGATCCCGGCCAGCACAACCAGCAGCACCAGTGCGGTCCACAGGTGGGAACGCCGCGGGGAGAGGCGCCGCAGACGACCACTCGTCGCAGCGGCCGGCGCCGGCCCTGGGGGTGCCACCGGGTCGTT
Source organism: Micromonospora sp. LZ34 (assembly GCF_052981855.1). Taxonomy (NCBI): domain Bacteria; kingdom Bacillati; phylum Actinomycetota; class Actinomycetes; order Micromonosporales; family Micromonosporaceae; genus Micromonospora; species Micromonospora sp. LZ34. The sequence continues at coordinate 32,490 of NZ_JBRIQN010000047.1, read as the reverse complement.
GTCTTGTCGGATCGGACGGGTGGTGGTTCCGGTCTCGGGCAAGGCCTGCCCCTCTCACTGCCTAGCTGTGGGTAGTCGGTGCGTCAGTTCGATCCGCCGTAGAACCGCGCCGGCGGCTCCTTCTCGTCGGTTCCAGTCCTGTGGATAAGCGCTAGCTGCGCCTTGAGCTGGGTCACGACCTCACCGTCGACCGGCTTCACCACGAAGGCGTGGACCGACTGCTGCATCACGTTGGCCGCCGTTCCCGCCTTGAAGCCCTGCTTGGTGGCGTACTTGTCGGCCTCGTCGGGGTGCTCGTTCAGCCACTGGGCCGCCTCCTGCAGCCGCTCGACGGCGCGCTGCTCGGCGTCCTTGCTGACGTTGTCGCGGACCGCGAGGACCAGCTGCCAGCCGGTGCCGAAGGTCTCGCCAGGCTTGGCGTCCGACGAGCTGAACGCCACCTTCATCCCGGGGTTGGCCCGCACGGCCGACGTGACGGCGGGTTCCCAGCCGACCGCGAAGTCCGCGGTGCCGGCGGCCACCTGGGTCACGCCGCTCTCGGCGTTGGGCACGTTGACGACCTCGAAGTCCTCGCCCTCCTTGACCCCGAACTTGTCGGCGAGCAGAGCCTTGGTGATGCGCCACCCGCCGCTGGTGGTGATCGCGGCGATGCGCTTGCCCTTGAGTTGCGCAGCCGACGTGATCTCCGACTTGCCGACCAAAGCGGTGGAGTTCGGCGAGACCGTCGCGGCGATGTGGATCGGCGCGCCCTTCGCGGCCTGGCTGGCGAACACGTCCGGGCCGCCGATGGTCATGTCGGCTTTACCGGAGAGCACGTCGGTGTACAGCTGCTGGAGGTCGGCGTAGTTGGTGACCTTCAGCTGGTCGTCGCCCGCGGCCGTCTCGGCGACGCGGTCGGTCAAAACGACGCTGAAGCCGCGCGTCCACGAGCCGATCACGTACTGCTTGTCGCCGCCTCCACCAGCATCCGAGGCGGCCCCGCACCCGCTCACCGCGAGCGCGAGCCCGGCAACGAGCAGCACGCGGGCATGTCCTGTGGTCCATCGACTCCGGCCACCACGCATGGGGCGCCTCCCGAAAGTTTCCATAATGTGGAGGTTGCTTCTACAAGGTGGAGTCACTGTAAGATGCACCACACCAGCAGTCAATAGAGGTCTTCACGTAGCTGACCTGGGGGTAGACGAGTGAGCGGCGATGGCGCACGTTCAGGGGCGCAGGCGGTGTACCGGGCGCTTGCCGTACTGGACGCATTCAGCTCGGCACGACCCGCAATGACGATCACGGAGATCGCCGAGGCGACGTCACTGACCGCTCCGACCGCGCACCGGATCGCGCTCGCCCTGGCCGACCGGGGGTTCCTCACACGTGACGAGGTCTCCCGCCGGTTCAGTGTCGGCCCGGCCGTGCTCCGGCTGGCGCAGCTGACCGACATCGGCCACTCGGCGTTCGCCCACATCGGCCCCCTCCTCGAAACCCTCAGAGCAGAGACCGGGGAGACCGTCGGCCTGCACGTACGCGTGGGAAACCGCCGGGTCTGCGTCCTGGAACTCGAAAGTCCACACCGCGTCCGGGTGGTATCCGGAATCGGACACACGTACCCGCTGACAGCGGCTGCGGCGAGCAAGGCAATCCTCGCCTGGCTGCGATCCGACCAGATCGAATCGGCGCTCAATGAGGCTCCACCGGGGCTCGATCAGGCGAAGCTCCGCGCCGACCTGCGGCAGGCACGCCACGACGGGTATGCGATCAGTTTCGGCGAAACAATTCCCGGCGCCCATGCCGTCGCCGCACCCGTGCTCGACTCGTCCGGCGAGGCAACCGCCAGCGTCAACGTCACCGGACCAGCCGACCGGCTACCGGAGGGACGACTGCGAGAGATCGGTGGGGAACTGTCGCAGAAGCTGCAGCTGATCCATCAATCGCGCCACCTTCCCCTACAGGCGACCACCCCGGAGGACTTCGCAGATGTTCGCGGTGACAGTGACCAGCGACTGCTCTCTCGAATGGACAGAGGTTGACACGCCCACGCCCGGGACGAACGACGTCCTCATCCGCGTCGCGGCCTCCGCGCTGAACAGGGCGGACGTCCTACAACGCAAAGGGCTGTATCCCCCGCCTGCCGGCGCATCACCGGTTCTCGGCCTCGAGTGCGCGGGCGAGATCGTCGCAGTCGGCGAGGCGGTCTCGACACGTCGAGTCGGTGAACGCGTGTGCGCGCTGCTCGACGGCGGCGGATACGCCGAGTACGTCTGCGTGGACGAAGCCCTGACACTCCCGGTGCCCGCGGGCATGTCCACGACGGTCGCCGCCGCGCTGCCAGAGGTCGCGGCCACCGTCTGGTCCAACCTGGTAATGGTGGGCCAGGTCCAGCCGGGCAGGACCATCCTCGTACAGGGCGGTGCCAGCGGCATCGGTACGACCGCCATCCAGGCGGCGGCCGCGCTCGGATGTCGCGTCTTCGCCACCGCCGGAACCGAGGCGAAGGCCAAGTTCTGTGTCGAACTGGGCGCCGAGGACGCCTGGAGTTACCGGGACGAAGATCTGCCCTCCCGGGTCCTTGAGGCGACCGGTGGCCGCGGATGTGATCTTGTCCTCGACAACATGGGCCCGAGCAACCTGGACCGGACCGTCGACCTACTCGCGCGGGAAGGGCGGATCGTCATCATCGGATCCCAGGGTGGCCGGCAGGGCAGCTTCAACGTCGGGCCCTTCATGGCTAAGCAGGCGACCATCCATGCCACATCCCTGCGCCAGCGCGGGCGCGCGGAGAAGGGCGAGATCGTCCGGGCCACCGAAGCGGCCTTCTGGCCGTTGATCGAATCCGGGAAACTCCAGCCCGTCGTCGATTCACAGTTCCTCATGGCGGACGCGCTCGCGGCGCACAGCTACCTGGACAGCGGCGCTCACATCGGCAAGGTCCTCTTGACGCAGCAGCCGGACGTGGCCGACGACAGCCTCCACGGATCTCATCCGCTCTCGCCGGCACGACGCGCCCTCACCGTTTGAGCAGCGGGGTGCGACCAGGGGCCGAGTGATCCGCGCCGCCAGGGATGGGCTGCACCGCGACAGGTGACCGGGAAAGCGGGTCGTCAGGACGACGCCACGCCGCCCACGATCGTGGAGACCAGGCGGGGTTCGACGTGCGACCGCGGGCCGTCGAGCCCGAAGACCAGCACCAGGTCCGCCCGGGCTCCCACGGCGACGACTCCCCGCTCGAGTGATCCGAGCAGCCGCGCCGGCGCGGTCGACGCCATCGACCACACGTCCGCGAGGCCGAAGCTGGTGTGCCGCAGCGCCCACCGGACGCACTCGAACAGCGAGCGGCCGCTGCCGGCCAGCAACCCGGTACCGGTCAGGTTGAGCCGACCGTCGGCGTCCACGGTGACCGAGCCACCGACGGGGGTACGGTACTCGCCGGGCGGACAGCCCGCGAGGGCCGCTGAGTCGCTCACCAGCACGGACCGGTCGACGCCCTTCGCCCGGACCATCGCGGTGAACGTGTCGGCCGGGAGGTGATGCCCGTCGGCGATAAAGCTCGCCATCAGGCCGTCTTCTGCCAACTGCGCCCACACGTGGTTCGGGTGCCGGAGCAGGACTTCCCGCGACCCGTTCCCCAGGTGGGTGGAGAGCCGCGCTCCCGAGCGGACCGCCGCCCGCACCTGCTGCGGCGTCGCATCGGTGTGTCCCACTGCGACGACGATCCCTGCCTCCGTCGCGGCTCGGACGTACTCCGCCGCGCCGGGCCGTTCCGGTGCCAGCGTGACGATGCGCACCAGGCCCGGGGCGATGTCGAGCCACTGCGCGAGCTCCCGCGGGTCCGGATCGCGGAGGTACCGGCTGTCATGCGCGCCGCGCGGGCCGTCGACGTCCGACAGATAGGGACCTTCGACGTGCACCCCGACGACGGCATCGGCGACCAGCGGGTCGCTCGCCCGGGCCGCGGCCACCACTGCGAGGGTGGAGAGGATCCTATCCTGGGGCGACGAAATGATCGTTGGACAGTACGACGTGACGCCGTGGCGGAGCAACGACCGGGTCAGTTCCACGACACTCGCGACCGAGACGTCGTCGGCGTTGACGTCCACGCCCTCGTAGCCGTTGACCTGCAGGTCCACCAGCCCGGGAAGGATCACCGGCTGGTCCGGCGCCGGCTCGACGTCCTCGATTCCGGAGATGCGGTCGCCGGTGATCCACACTCGCACGGCGCGCCCGTCGGCGAGTCGGCCTTCGGCTCGGGTCTGCTGCCCGGGCTGGGTCACGGCTCGTCCAGGTCGCTGGCGGCTGCGGCGTCGGCGTGAACCGACACCGATCGGTGCGTCCGGACCGCGCTCGCGGGGCAGGCCGGGTCGATGGGTCCGGTCAGTGCGAGCTTCAGCGCGGCGGCCTTGTGCCGGCCGTGCACGGTGACGACGATCGAGGCCGTGCTCAGCAGCGTGGGCACGGTCAACGTGACGGCCTGCATCGGTACGTCCTCGAGTCCGGCGAACAGCCCCTCATCGACCTGCTGTTGGCGCGAGGCCGCATCGAGTTTGACCACCCGCACGGCGGCGGGGTCGTCGAACCGGGCGACGTGGGGCTCGTTGAAGGCGATGTGTCCGTTCACCCCGATTCCCATGCAGGTGAGGTCGATCGGGGCCTGCGCCAGCAGGGTGGCGTACCGGGCGGCTTCGGTGGCCGGGTCCGTGCCCGGGCGCATCCGTTCGAACGACCCGAGCCCGGCGACCGACAGCCGCTCGTGCAGCCACTGGCCGAACGCTCGGGGGTGCGACGGGGGAAGCCCCACGTACTCGTCCATGTGGAAGGCGTGCACGCGGGACCAGTCGATCGAGTCGTCCTGCACCAGCGCCTCGAGCATTTCATGTTGTGAAGGCGCCGCCGCCAGCACGATCCGGGCCGTTCCCCGTGTGTCGATCGCCGCGCGAATGACGTCTGCCGCGGTGCGGGCGGCAGCGGCGCCGGCTCGGACTGGATCCTCTGCTACGTGCAGCGTCGCGTCGTCCGCACTGAGCCTCGCCGGCATCCCCATTGCGCCTCCTCAAGCTTTGCAATCGGTTGCATGGACGATAGCGAGGAACCTCGGGTGGGTCAAACAGCTGGCGATCGCGGTCAGGCGGCGCGGCCGGTCGAGGCGCGGATGGTGAGCTCGCCGTCGAGGCGGATCTCGTCGGCCGGCTCGCCCGCGTCGCAGCGCTGCAGCAGGTCGACGGCCGCGTGCCCGAGCCGTTGCATCGGCGCCGTCACGGTCGTCAGGCCCGGCGTGACAGTACGCGCCAGCAGGACGTCGTCGCAGCCGATGACGCTGCGCTCCTGGGGCACCCGGACCCCGGCCTCGGCGAGGCCCGCCAGGACGCCGCACGCCATCAGGTCGTCGAACGCGAACGCGGCGGTGCAGTCCGTGTCCAGCAGCGCGGTCGCCGCGGCCAGCCCACCCTCGAACGACGCCGCGAAGGGCCCCAGGTCGACCAGCGTGACGTCGGACCGGGCCGCCCACGCGTGGATGGCGTCGGCGCGCTGGCGTGCCGCCCACGAGGCGGACGGGCCACGCATCAGGGCGACCTTGCGGTGCCCGAGCTGCTCCAGATGCCGGCCGGCTGCCTGCAGGGCGCGAGTGTTGTCACAGATCACACCCGGCAATCCGCGGATTCGCCGGTTGATGATGACGCAGGGCAGGTCGTTCGCCGCGCCATTGAGCGCGGAGGAGGACCGGGGCGAGGCCACCAGCAGGCCGTCGACCTGGCCGGCGAGGTGCCGGATTAGCTGGGGCTCCGCAGCGGCTCTCTCCTCCGCGTCGACGAGCAGCACGGAGGCGTCCAGATTTCTGGCCGCCTGCTGGATGGCCCGGACCAGGGGCGGGAAGAAGGGGTTGGTGATGTCCGGGACGAGCAGACCGATCAGGCCTGTCCGTCCGGTCACCAGCCCGCGCGCGGCCTTGTTGGGCTGGTAGCCCACCTCCCGTGCCATGGCATGGATGCGTTCCCGGAGCTCGGCGTTGACCACGTGGGGGCGACTGAAGGCACGCGAGACGGTCGACGCGGACACGCCACACGTCTTGGCGATCGAGTAGATCGTCGGCCGCTTCATTCGGTCCTCCTGATTCGGTCTGTCGCCTCGCTCGCTGGATGTGAAGCGTGCCGCTACTCTAACCACCGACACCGCATGCAAGCGATTGCACCAGGGAGGGTCGGATGACGCCCGTTGCCCGTGTCCAACTCGAAAGTGTGATCCTGCCCTTCTGGCTGCGCCACGGAGTCGACGAGCGGCGCGGCGGCTTCCACACCTGCTTCGACAACCGCGGCCGCCAGCTCATCTCCACCGACAAGTTCACCTGGTCCCAGGGGCGGTTCGTGTGGCTGCTCGCGCGGGCGGCCCGGCTGGCCATGGGCGGACTGCTGGATCTCGACGCCGACCGGCTGGTGTCGCTGGCCGAACGCGGTGCCCGGTTCCTCGCCGACCACGTGGTCCGCGCCGACGGCACGTGCCATTTCGTGGTCACCGGGGACGGTACACCCGCCGCCGGGCCGGCCGGCGAGACGCACAGCGTCTACGCGGACTGCTTCGTCGTCATGGGATTGGCCGAACTGGCCCGCACGACCGGATCGACAGCGTGGCTGGAGGTCGCCGAGCCGCTGCTGTCACGGGCGAGCGCGGACATCCGGGCGAACCGCGCGGCGACGCCCCCGTACGCCGTCCCCGACGGCCATGTCGCCTTCGGCCCCCGGATGATCCTGCTCAACACCCGTCTCGAACACGCGCGGGCCCGCCGTCACCTCAATCTCATGACCCCGCAGGTACTCGCCGACCTCGCCGCCGACCGGGAGGCGATGTTGCGTCACCGCATGCCCGACGGCACCTTCCGAGAGATGATTCCCCACGTTCCCGACGACACGTCCCTCGTCGCGCGGCACCGGGTCCCGGGACACGCCCTCGAAGGCATCTGGGTCGCCCTCGATGCGGGTGACCTCCTCGGTGAGAGCGACGATGTCGCCGAAGCCGACCTGCTGACCAGCGTCGAGGCCCTCTGTGAATCGGCCTGGGACCGCCGACACGGGGGGCTCTTCCGCTACGTCGACGCTGAGGGCGCCACCGAGCCCCGCGGCACCGGGGGTGAAACCGCCTACGAGCGGCTGGTTCGTTCGACCTGGAACACCAAGCTGTGGTGGGTGCACACCGAGGCCGCCTACACCACGGCGCTGGCGGCCCGCCGCTACGGCGACCGCGGCGCCGCCCGGTGGGCGGAGCTGATCTGGGACTACACCCTCCGGACGTTCCCCGGCGGAGACGACGGCGAGGAGTGGGTCCAGATCCGCGACCGCGGCGGCCGTCCGCTGGACCAGGTCGTGGCGTTGCCGGTCAAGGATCCCTTCCACATCGCCCGGAACCTGATGCAGCTGGTCGAACTCGACGCCGAGGTCCCCGTTGACAGCCACCGCTGACACCGACATCACGATCCAGGAGGCCCAGGTCCGCTTCCGGGAGATCGACCTGGACCAGCCGTTCATGATCAGCGGCCGCGCCATCACCTGGTTCACCCTCGCCCTGGTCGACGTGGTCGCCACGAACCGCCGCGGCGAGGCCGCGACCGGCCGGGGTGCCTCGGTGCTCTCCGTCCCCTGGTCATGGCCGACATCGCGGCTGGACGTCCGGCAACGGGACAGGGCCCTGCGCCGCCTCACCGAACGGCTCGCGAACGCCGCGCTAAATGATGAGCCGGCTGACCCCGTCGGCACGTGGCTACGGCTGCACGAGACGGTGGCCGACGCCAGTGCCGCCGTCGAGGACGTCCCGGCGCCGGAGTCGATACCCCGGCTGGCCGCGCTTCTGTGCCTCGGCGCGGTCGACAACGCCGTGCACGACGCGTGGGCACGCGCGGCGGGCCGCCCGGCGCACACCATGTACACCCGCGACCACCTCGCCCACGACCTGAGCGCGTGCGTGGATCCGACGTTGGCCGGCCGGTACCCGGGTGAGTTCCTGACCGAGCCGCGACGGCGGCTGCCGGTCCAACACGTGGTCGGCACCTCCGACCCACTGTGGCCGGGCGACACCGGCGACGCGCGGCCGCTCGAGGAGTGGCTGCGCCGCGACGGCGTGCGCCATGTGAAGATCAAGGTGTCGGGCCGCGATCCCGACGCCGACGCGCAGCGGATCGCAAAGGTGCATCGGGTGGCATCGGCCCGGAAGACGGATGTGACGCTGTCGGTGGACCCCAACGAGGGCTACCCGGGGCCAGCGGCGCTCGGCGCGATGCTGGACGCCCTGGAGGCGACAGCTCCCGACGCCTTCCAGGCCGTGGCCTACGTCGAGCAGCCCTGGCCCCGGGACCGCAAGCCGGATCCGGTCGCCGTGCGGGAGCAGAGCCGGCGCAGGCCCGTACTGATGGACGAGAGCCTGGACGACCCAGCACAGCTTCGCCACGTGCGGAGCGACGGCTGGTCGGGAATCGTGGTGAAGGCCGGCAAGGGTCAGACGCCAGCCCTACTCACGTACGCCTTCGCCCGCGCCCGCGGGCTCTTCGTGACGATGCAGGACCTCACCGCGGTGGACGCGGCCCTCGCCCACTCGGCCCGCCTGGCAAGCGTGTTCGACCTCTCCGCCCCGCATCTGGAGTACAACAGCCGCCAGTACGCGCCGACCGGCAACCGGGACCTCGCCGGTCGGCATCCGTCCCTGGTCACCGTCGAGGACGGCGTGATCGTCCTCGACGAACCAGCGGCCGGCATCTACTGACGTCTCACCGAGCGCGATCCCGAGGAGCAAAATGACCCGCGTCGCCCTGTTACCGCCGGACGAGAGACCCAACACCCGTGGCTACGCCGTCGCCGTCGGGGCGTGCGCCGGGTTGGACGTCGTCACCCCACCTCCCGCCGCCATGCCGTCGTTCCGGCAGCCGGCGGACACCGCAGCCCTGGCGCGGTGGCTCCGGGAGATCTCCACGGAGGTCGACCACGTCATCGTCTCCCTGGATTTGCTCGTCCACGGCGGACTGATCCCGTCGCGCAACACCGATGACCGGATCGGGCAGGTGCTGCCCCGCCTCGACGTGCTGCGCCAGATCGACGTGCCGGTCACGGCCTTCGGCGTGGTGACCCGACTGCCGTCGTACGACAACGCCGCCCGCTCCCGCCAGGAGCCGGCCTACTGGGCCACGCACGGCGCACGGCTCGGCGCGTTGTCGACCGTCTGGGACGCGCACGACCTGGGCGAGGCGACGGCCGAGGCGGTCGCCGCCGCTCGCGCGCGGGTGCCGGACGCCCACGTGACCGACCTGGTGCGACGGCGCGCGCGCAACCACGCCGTGCTGCTCGCCGCGCTGGAAATGGCGTCCGACGGGGTCCTGGGCACCCTCGTGATCTCGTCCGACGACACCGCGCCGCGGGGACTGCCGGCGGCGGAGCGGCGACAGTTGCAGCGCTGGATCGAACGGCTCGGCGTCGACGTCCTCACCTATCCCGGCGCCGACGAGGTGCCCAGCGTGCTCGTGGCGCGGGTGGCGGCGCAGACCCGGGGAATAGCCCCGAAGATCACCGTCGACTGCCCCGAGGCGGACGGCCTGGACCGGATCGCCCCGTACGAGGACCAACCTGTGCGGCTCGGCCTCGCCAACCAGGTTCGTGCCCTCGGAGCCGTGGAGGTTCCGGACGCCGACGAGGCCGACCTGGTGGTCGTCGTACACCCGCCAGCGCCGGAGCCTGGCGACTGGGTGCTCAACCCACCCGACGCGTCCGCCGACACCGGCTGGACGGCCGTGGCGGACGCGGTCGCCGCCCACGTCGCCGCAGGGCGCCGGGTGGCCGTGGCGGACATCCGCTTCGCCAACGGCAGCGACCCGCAGCTGCTCGCCGGACTCGACGACCGGGGCCTTCTGGGGCGACTCGCGTCCTACGGCGGCTGGAACACCGCGGGCAACACGATCGGCACCACCCTCGCCGCCGGTGTCACGCCGGCGCTGTCGGTAACCCCGCCCTCGCAGGACGCCCGCAACCGGTTCCTGGCCCGCAAGATCATTGAGGACGGGCATTACCTACCGGTCGTACGGCGATGCCTGCAGCACGAGGCGGCGCAGCGGGGACTGACCGACCCACCGCTCGACGACCTGCCCGACGTGCACGCCCGGATCACGCGGGATCTGCACCGGTGGGCAACCAGCACCCGGACGCTGTCCGGCTGGACCGTGACGAACGCACGGCTGCCCTGGTCGTACACCTTCACCGTCGATTTCGACCTGACGCCGCCGGACGGGGCGGCAACCTGAACGGTTGCCGCCCCGTCGGCGGTGCCGCCGCCGTCACATGCCGGCGCACTGCCCCAGACTGTCGCCGGTGACGCTGTTGGGCTCGCCCCGGTCGGTCGGTTCGCTGTCGTTCCCGGTGCAGGTCAGTGATCCCAAGATCCGGTTGCCCGACAGCACCACCCAGCCGCCGGTGCCGGCCACGCTCACCGCGCCGCTGACCTGGGCCCGGCGGAGCCAGACGGCACGCGCGTGGTCGGCTTCCACCCCGCCCCGCAGCTGAGAATCCTCGACGAGCACGCCCGCGCCGGGGCGTACGACGATGCCACCGCGGACGTCGGCATTGCGGACACAGGTCGTCCCGGTTGAAACCGCGAGGTCGCCGTGGTGCGTTCCGGTGACCGTCCGGTCGCAGGCGGGCCCCACGGGCTCCGGCACCCACCGGTACAGAGTGCTGCCACGGTTGTAGTAGTAGGAGCCGTTGCGGTCGATGGCCAGGTTCTGCATCCCGGTCTGCAGGACCGTCATCTGCAAGGTCGCGGGGTCGATCTCGAAGAGCCGGCCGGTCGAGGTGCCGACGAGCTTCCCGTGGTGCCAGAAGAGTTCCCGGCCGGTCGCGTAGATCTTGCTGTCGTCCACCCCGAAGTAGGTCTTGCGGAGCACCACCGCGCGCGTGTCCGGGTCGAACTTGAACAGCACGTTCGCGGTGAAGCCCCACAGGTTGCCGTCGTCGTCGAAGGTCAGGGCCGAGACGTTCTCCTCCCCGGGGACGGGTACGGTCTCGAACACCACCTTCCCGGTCGCCGGGTCGAACACGAACAGCTTGCCTTCGCTGGTGGTCGGTTCGATGCCGATGCCGCCCCAGATGCCGGTGCCGCCGTAGACGAGGCCGTCCCGGTGGGCCAGGGCGAGCGGGGTCTGGTCCTTGACGACGTCGCGGAACACCCGCAGGTCGCCGGTCGACGGGTTGAACAGGGACAGCGCTCCGCCGAGTTGCCCGTAGTCCGGCATCGAGCCGATGGCCACGACGTCACCGGCGCTGGCCCAGCCGAGGGGTCGGTCCTGGTGGCTGCCCAGCGAGACGACCCGGTCGCGGTCCGTCACCGGGTTCGTCGCCGGATCCCACGGCCGGGTGGTGTCGTAGGTGTAGATCCGCGCTCCGGGATAGGTGCCGAAGACGAGATCGTCGCCGTGGGCGATGAGTCCCTCGGTCTGTCCGACACCGTTGAACGGCTCGGTCGCGCCGCGGTCCACGTCAACCCGGGCGATCCCCGGCGGGGATCCGTACCCGCCGACGTAGATGTCGCCGCGCGGGCCGGTCGCCATCGACCGGATCAGGAACGGCGTCAGCGCCGCGTCGCCGCGCACCGCGGCCGTTTGCCCGGTGGCGGGGTTCCAGGCGTGGAAGATCGACTTGCTGGTCGCGGTCACCACGGACGTGCCGGGGAAGCCGTCGGCGCCGAGCTCCATCAGGGCCCAGCCACGGGCCGCGGATCCCTGGAGGTTCATGGAGATCCGGCGCTGCTGCCGGGTGTCGAGGTCGTAGGCGATCACGGCACCGTCGATCGGCACGATCAGCACCTCGCGCCGGCGCACGCCGCTGTCCTCGGTGCTCACCTCGGGAGACACCGCCAGACCCACGACCTGGGGTACGACGTCCACCCACGCCTGCTCGGTCAGCGAGTAGACGAGCAGGTCGGTCGAGGGCGTCGGCCGGGCGAACAGGAGCCCGCCGGAGACGGTCACGTCGTAGAGGAAGGTGTCGGCGTCGTGCCCGGGTGGCAGCGGGATCTTGTGGATCTCGCCGGTGTGCGTGTCGAGGCGGGTCAGGCTGGCCTTCAGTGCGCCGCCCCCGGCGTACACGTACCGACCGTCTGAGTCGATGCTGCGCACGTAGATGTTGCCCTCGACCTGCACACCGTAGTCCTGCCACTGCCCCGTGGCGGGGTCGTAGGCGATCACCTTGCCGTCCGGATAGGTGCCCCACACCGGCCGGCCGCGGTCGTCCAGGGTCGCCGACCACAGGTGCGTCTGACCGAACGGTTGGGTGGCGACGAGTTCGAGGGTGAGGTCGTCCGGGTCGAACCGCCACACCTCGCCCTTGGTCTGGGTGCCGATGTAGATGTCGCGGTCGGGGGTCGTGACGAACGACCAGGACATGATCACGTTCGGCAGCGACCGGCTCATCAACCGCGCACCGGTCACGATGTCCACCGCGCTGAACGTCGAGGGACTGCCACCGCCGATGACCACCCCGATGTCCCGTCCGGCCGAGTCAGTGGTGTAGCCCGCCCCGGCGTTGGTGATACTCGCGATCGGCTCGCCCAGATCCTGCTCGACACCGGCCGGCGGCTGTGGACCGGGGCCGGTGGCGACGAACGCGACCGAGTCGACGAGGCCGTCGGCCATGCCGAGGGAACTGGAGTAGATGAGCGGCTCCGCGCTGACTGCGTTGGCCGGCGCTGTGAACGTCGCCGCCTGGCGGTCCCAGGCCCCGGGTGCCGGGCGCAGCACCTGGTACGGCTGGGCGACCCTGGCGCCGGAGGAGTCGTAGAAGTGGACCGTCGGTTGCAGGAGGCCGCTGGCCAGCTTGAGGTCCATCGAGAAGGTGTAGCTCGCGCCCCCAGCCACCGGTACGCGCGTGGCTCGCAGGCCGGCCCCGGCAGTCGGGCTTCCATCGCGCACACGCAGGCTCCGGTCACCGTCGCTGGCGTCGGTGTCGTCGAGGGAGTAGTAGTTCTCGGAGCCGGCCCACAGCGGGGACCAGCTCGCGGGCAGGCCGTTCGGACCCGCCTCCTCGAAGCTCGCGTTCGCCAGCAGGTTCCCGCTCGTGCCCGCGGTCACGCCGGTCGTCCCGGCGCCGGCTGGTGGCGCCAGGAGCGCAACCGGCGCCAGCACCACCACGCTCAGCATCCACCGGGCCCATGCCCGGCTCCGTCGGATGTCACTCACGACGGCTCTCCCTTCAGTCCGGCGCACTGCCCTGACGCCGGTCCGGCCACCGCGTTGCGGACGCCGTCGTCAGTCGGTGCCCAGCCGTTCTCCGCGCAGGCAAGCGCGCCGTTGATGGTGTTGCCGGACAGCAGCACACTTCCGTTGGTGCCCGTGATCGACATCGACCCGTCGATGCGGGACCGGACGATGCTCACCACCCGGGCCTGGTCCGTCGTCACGCCACCGTGCACGTGGGAGTCCTCGATCCGGACACTCGCCCCGGGGCCGACCTGGATCGGGCCGTTGACCACCGCGTCGGTGACGCAGGTCTTGCCCGCGGTGACCCGGAGTGGGCCGTCGTGGGTACCCGTGACGGACGCGTCGCAGTCGCGCGGGTCGTCGGCAGGCTCCCACCGGAACACGTTGGTGTTGTTAGCGATGTAGATCGTTCCGTCGCGGTCCATGCCGGAGATGCGGACGTCCCGCTCGACGACCAGCCCGCGTTCGAGAGTCCGCGGGTCGAACCAGAACAGCTTCCCACCGGCGTTGCCGTAGAAGCGGGCATCCGCGGCCCGGTAGAACAGCTCGGTGCGCAGGCCCCACAGGTTGCCGTCGGCGAACCCGGCATCGAAGGAACGTGTGACGGTACGGGTCCGCGGGTCGAATTCGAAGACGGTGCCGTCCTCGGTCAGCCCCCACACCATGCCGTGCGGGCCGACGGTGAGCGCCTGGACGATGGTGCCGCCGCCGACCACGGGGGCGCTCCAGACCTTCTCACCGGCCGCGACGTCCCAGATGAACAGTTCGGCCCGGTCCCGAGTGGGGGTGCTCGACAGCCCACCGTGGATCGAGGTTCCGCCGATGACGAGGCCACCGACGGTGGCTAGCGCAGTGACGCTCTGGTCCGGCACCACGTTGCGGTGGAACTGATGTTCCCCGGTCGCCGGGTCGAAGACCACGAGACCGCCGCCGAGTTCCCCGTAGTCGGAGACGGTGCCGCCGACGACCAGGTCGCCGGCCGACACGAGGGTCACCGGGCGGTCCTGGCCGAGTTCGGCGCGGCCGAGCGAGAACAGGTGCCGGGGGTTCCGGCCCCAGTCCCAGGTGGTGTCGCCGCCGATTTGGCCCGCGTAGTACTCCGCGCCCGGGTAGGTGCCGACCACGATCCGGTTGTCGTGGGTGGTGATGCTGTCGGCCTGCTTAGGCCCCGACAGCTGCTCGAGCTCCCCGGTTGCGCGGTCGACCCGGGCCATGACGCCGGCGCTGAGGTAGGCGCCGAAGTACACGTTCCCGTCCGGGCCGGTGCCAACCGAATGTACGGTCGCCGGGGTGCTCTGGATGACGTTCGGCAGGATGTCGCCGGTGCGGTTCTGCAGGTTGTACCGCCAGATCGTGCCGTCTCCGCGCATGCCCACCAGGGTCGTGCCTGGGAACTCCGGCGTGCCGAGATGCATCGGCTCGAACGCTCGGGTGGTACCCAGCGCCGCGGCGAGCGGGCTGTCCTCCCAGCCGACGGGGACGGTCTCCCGGGTGGTGATGTCGTAGCCGTGGACGGTGTCGTCCGAGGCGTAGAAGAAGCGTCCGTCCACCGAGCCGCGGGTGATGTGGCCGAAGCCGATCGGCTGTCCGACGGTGTCGGTGCAGCACCAACGCCCGGCGGACAGGTCGTAGACGAGGTGGTTCTGGCCGTTCAGGGTCGGTGAGTACTGTACGAACACCAGATCGCCGTGCCGGGTGATCCGGTTGATGAAGCTGGCCTGCGTCGCGACGGGCTCCGGTAGCGGGATCTCGGTCTTGTCGCCGGTCGCCGGGTCGAGGCTGAACAGGTGCGGGATCGCGCCCGTGCCGATCCAGAGCTTGCCGTCGACCTGGTCGAAGCCCCAGGCGTAGTCCCCGTCGGTCACCAGCGCGCCGTAGTCACGGAAGTCACCGGAGGCTGGGTCGTAGGAGTAGACCTTGGCCTCCGGATAGGTGGTGCCGTAGACGATGTCGTCCTTGATGAGCAGCGTCCGCAGCATCGCCTCACCGACCACCCGGGTGGCGATCTGCGTGACCTGGTTGGTCGCGGGGTCGTACCGCCACAGGGTGCCGTCGTTGGGTGCCCGGACGCTGAGGTAGACCAGCCCGGAGTCGTCCACGACGATGGAGCTGGCCACGGTGTGGCGGGGGAAGGTCGTGGTGTGGAGCAGCTTGCCCGTGCGGGCATCGATGGCGTTGAAGCTCACCGGGGTGCCGTCGCTGAAGCCGTAGACGACGGGGGTGCCGTCGGGGCGGACATCCATGGCCGCCAGCCGCACGTTGGCGGTGTACATCGAGCCGAGGTCCACGAATTCGGCCATCGGGTCCCCGGCGGTCACGGCACCGGTTTGGGGTACGGGCGACGCGTGCGCGGGCCCGATGGGCGCGGCGAGCAGCGCCACGCACGCGAGCACGGGGAGGAAAGTCGAGGGCCTGCGGCGACGCCGCGAGCCGCGGATGGATGGACCTGGCATGGTGTCACCTTTCGGGTCGGTCGACGCCGGACGCGACGATTGGCACGACACGGCCGGCCCGCTCGCCGGAAGCGAGCGGGCCGGGTTGGGGCTACGGGGTAACGGGGTCGAAGCGGTAGACGTGGGTGGCGTCGGCGAAGTAAATCCGGCCGTGACCGTCCATCGCGGACTCGCGGACTCCGGCGTCGACGAGCACCTCGATCGCCAGCGTCGCCGGGTCGAAGCGGAAGAGCCGGCCGCCGGCGTTGCCGTAGAAGCGCCCGTCAGCCGGGCGGTGGTAGAGGGACGCCTGCCGGCCCCAGGTGTTGGTGCTGCGTAGGCCGGACGGGACCGACCGGAGGACCTTCCGTTGGGCCGGGTCGTACTCGAAGATGGTCCCGTCGTCGGCCATCCCCCACAGCATGCCGTCGGGCCCGAACTCAAGCTCGGGAATGACGGTGGCGCCGGGCACGACCGCGCCGTTCCAGGCGAGCTGGCCGGCGGCCACATCCCAGACGAACAGCTGCGCCTGGGCCTGGGTCGGCGCGCTCGACAGCCCGCCGTGGATCGAGGTGCCGCCGTAGACGATTCCGTCGCGGTACGCCAGCGATACGACGCTCTGGTCGTGGACGACGTTTCGGTGCACCTCGACGGCCCCGGAGGCGGTGTCGACGAGGGTGAGCGCGCCGCCGAGCTGCCCGTAGTCGGGCACGCTGCCGACCGCGAGCCGCTGCCCGGCCGAGGTCATGTCGAAGATCCGGTCCTGGAAGTGCGGCTCGCCGCGGCCGAGTTCCAGCACCTTGCGCGGGTTGGTCCCCCAGGCCCATGGCTGCGCCAGGTCGCCGGTGTGGACCACGGCGCCCGGATAGGAGCTCACCGCGATCGTTCCGTTGTAGCTGACGATGGCGTCGGCCTGCTTGGGCCCGCGGATCTGCTCGACCTGCTGGGAGTCCTGGTTGATCCGGCTCATCGCGCCGCTGCTGAGGTAGGCGCCCATGTAGACGGTGCCGTCAGGGGCGACGCCCATGCTGTGTGCTCCGGTGGGTGAGCCGAGCACGTCGGCCGGGATGATTCGGGATCGCCTGGTGGCGAGGTTGTAGTGCCAGAGCCTTCCGTCGGTGTCGATGCCCACCACGGTCTCGCCGGGGAAGTGCGGTTCGCGCAGGTGCATGATGCTCATCGCGTACGTGCCCACCGCGTCGGCGAGTTGGGCCGGCAGGGCGCTCTGCTCGAATCCGGTGGAGATGCGGCGTCGGGCGGGTACCTGGTAGCCGGTGAGGTTCCCGCCGGCCATGAGGTAGAACGTGCGGTCGCGCCCCTGGGCGGTCGGTTCCGCGCCGAAGGTGTTGCCGATGATCTCGTCGAGCCACCGGTCCCGGGTCAGGTCGTAGACCGCCATGTCGTAGGTACCTCGGGGAGAGAGCCGCACGAAGACGAGGTCGTCGCGGGGCTCGATGCCGATGAACCAGCCGGTGTTCTCCAGCAGCGGCGCGGGAACCGACATCTCGGTGGCGTCGCCGGACTGCGGGTCGACCTGGTAGAGGTGGGGAACCGGGCCGGTGCCGGCCCAGACCTTGCCCTCCACGATCCCGACAGAGAAGACGTACGCGGCGTCGGTGGTGAGGCTGCCGTAGTCGCGGAACCGGCCCGTCGCCGGGTCGAACGACACGAGCTTCGCGTGTGGATAGGTGCCGAAGTACAGGACACCGTTGGCGTCGAAGGTGGCCGAGTAGAGGGCGGTCTCCCCGGCGATCCGGTCGCCGAGGTGCTCCAGGGTCATGGTGTCCGGGTGGAAGCGGAACACGCCGGCGGGGTTGGGGGCGCGTACGGAGAAGTAGACGGTGCCGTCGGGGGCGATCTCCACCCATCCGCCGACGGTGTAGCCGTCGAGCGGGATCGCCCGGATCCGCTTGCCGTCGCGCGCGTCGACCACGGTGAAGCTGGCCGGGGTTCCGTTGGAGATCGCGTAGCTCACGGGCGTGCCGTCGGGCAGGGTGCCGAATTCCGCGTTGCGGACGTTCACGGTGTAGAGCGCCGGTCCGAGGTCCGTGACCTGGCCGGAGGCCGCGACGGCACCGGAGGGCTGGGGTGGCGCCGAGGCGGCGGCGGTGGTCGTCAGCAGGGAGAGCGCGAGACAGGCGGCGAGGACGACGGTCCCTCGCCGGCGTCCGCTGCGAAAGAGCGATCGCATGGGGCACCTCTTCTGTTCGTGCGCATCACGGCTCGGGGCTGCAATCGATAGCAGAGACAGGGCGAACGGGCGTGGTCGTTGAGCGTGTGTTGCCTCTACTTGAGGCCGCTCATCATCACGCCGCGAACGAAGAACCGCTGCAGGAAGATGAAGACCAGGAGGGTGGGGATGAAGGTGATGACGGAGGCGGCCATCGTGGTGGCCAGCTCGGTGTCCTGTTCCTGAAGGCTGTTTAGCCCGACGGTCAGCACATAGTTGCCGGGACTGCGCTGGGACACCAGTGGCCAGAGGAAGTCGTTCCAGTGCCACAGGAAGACGAAGGTGCCGAGCGTTGCCATGATGGGCTTGGTCTGCGGCAGGATGATCGACCAGTAGACCCGGAACTCACTCGCGCCGTCGATGCGGGCCGCCTCGAGCAGCTCGTCCGGGATCTCCTGGATGAACTGCCGCATCAGGAACATGGCCTGGGCGTTGGCGATGGTGGGGACGATCATCCCCCACATCGTGTCGAGACCCCTCATCTCCGACACCATGATGAACAGCGGGATGAGCGTCAGGTGCCCCGGCACCATGAGCATCGCGACGAACAACCAGAAGACGAACTCCCTGCCCAGGAACCGCTTCTTGGCGAACGCGTAGCCGGCCATCGAGGCGAAGAGTAGAACGAGGACCACCGACGCCAACGAGTAGACCGCCGAGTTGACGGCCCACTCGTACACCCGGTTGCTGCTGAGGGCGTCGCCGTACGCGTCGAACGAGATGCTGTCTGGCAGCAGTGAGCCCGGCATCTCGACGCCCTGCTTCGGTTGCAGGGACAACACGAGCATCGCCCAGAAGGGGAAGAACGTCAGCACCGCGCAGAGAGCCAACGGGACGTGCATCCACAGGGCCCGACGCCCCCTGCTCCGCCGTCGCCCGGGGCGCTGCGGTGCGCCGATCGCCGGTGGCGCCGGCGCCTGCTCGAGAGTGGTGCTCATGCCGACCTCCCCTTGTTCATCAGGCGGTGCTGGATCAGCGAGGTGGCGAGAGTGATGACCAGCAGGACGACACCGGCCGCGCTGGCATAACCGAAGTCGAAGTACCCGAAGCCCTGGTCGTAGATCATGTACGTCAGCGAGTAGCTGGCTCGTACCGGACCCCCACCGGTCATCACGTAGATGGTGTCGAACACCTGGAAGGATCCAATGATCTCCAGGATGAGCACGAAGAAGAGCGCCGGCTTCAGCAGCGGCAGCGTGACGTGCCAGTAGCGGTGTCGCCACCCTGCCCCGTCGACGTGCGCGGCCTCGTAGTACTCGTTGGGGATGGCGAGCATTCCGGCGAGCAGGATGAGCATGTTGTAGCCGAAGCCCTTCCAGGCACTCACCATCGCCAACGCGGGAATGACCATGACTTCGCTCTGCAGCCAGTTCACCTCCGCAATGCCGACGAGGTTGAGCAGCCAGTTGAGCGGGCCGTCATTCTCGAAGATCCAGACCCAGATGATGCCGGACATGACCGTGCTGGTGACGACCGGAAGGAAGAAGATCGAGCGGTAGATGCTCATCCCGCGCAGCGTCCGGTCACACAGTGTCGCCATCGCCAGGGACACGCCCATGCTCAGCGGGATGGTGAGCAGCGTGTAGTAGGCGGTGACTTTCAGCGAGTTCCAGAAGAGGGAATCGCCGAACAGCCGGGTGAAATTCTCCGTCCCCACGAAGGTGAAGTTGCCGGCGATCCCGTAGTCCCCGAGGCTGAGGAGCATTCCGCCGACCGCGGGGATGATCCGGAACAGCAGGAAGAAGAGGACGTACGGCAGGATGAACAGGTAGCCGGCGGAGGCCGCTCGCGAGCGCCACCAGGGCTTCTTCGCTCGTCGCGGCTGAGACGGTGTCACGGGTGGAGCTGTCCTTACCGCCTGCTCGCTCACCACACCTCCTTCGCCGGAGGTCGGAGGCGTGCCGGGCGTGGCCGCGCCTCCGACCGTCGAATGTGAATCAACCGCGCTCGAGGAGGGCGTTTACGTCCTTCTCCGCGGCCGCGAGCGCGTCCTTGGGTGCGCTCTTGCCGAGCAGTACGGCCTGCAGGTGCGGCTTGATCAGGTTCATGATCTCCCGCGCCTTCGGGTGGATGACGCCGGTCCGGATAACGTCCAGGTGCTTCTCGCCCTCGGCCATCCCCGGGTTGTCCTCGTACAGCCCGGTGACCGACTTCCTCGGCGCGTAGTAGCCGTTCTCCTGGTTGAAGGTTCGCATCTGCTCGGGGCTGGTCAGGAAGTCGATCCACGCCTTCGACGCGGCCTTCGCGTCGCTGCCGGCCAGCACCGACAGGCCACCCACCGAGCCGGCGGCCACCTGCACCTTGTCGGTGAGCGGCTGGCTGACCACCAACTCCTCCGGCTTGAACAGTTTCGCCAGGGTGGCGGTCGTGGTGTTGGGCGCGAAGGCCTGCTTGCCCTGTCCCAGCGCGCTCTGCTCCAGCGTCTCGGCCGTAGTCAGGCTCTGCTGCGAGGTCCACCCGTTGTCGACCAGCTTCTTGATGAACTCCAGCGCCCGCAGCCCTTCCGGGCTGTTGAACGCCGCCTTCGTGCCGTCGGCGGTCAGGACCTCACCGCCGGCCTGCCAGAGATAGGGGTAGAAGCTGTGGTTGAGGGTGAGGGTCTGCGCGGCCACGTAGTCGGTCGGCACGTATCCGGCTGCCTTCACCTTCGGCGCCACCTGCTCGATGTCCGCCCAGGTCTCCGGGCATTGCTGCACCCCGGACGCGGCGAGCACCTTCTTGTTGCACACACCGATCAGTGCCTGCATCAGCAACGGCACGCCGTAGAGCTTTCCGTCCCACGACATCGAGTCGAGTGCCGCCGGCGTGAAGTCGTTTCGGTCGTCGGTGATGACGTCCTCGACCGGCTCCAGCACGCCCTCGACGGCGAACTTGGGAATGAAGTCGGGGTTGAAGTAGACGACGTCGGGGCCCTGCTTGCCGGCGATCGCCGTAACGAGAGTTTCCTCGCGGTTGGTGAACGGCTGCACCACGATGTCGACATCGACCTTCGGATACTTCTGGTTGAACCGCTCGACTATCGGAGCCCAGTAGCTGTCCTTGCCGCTGTCCCCGATCGGATAGGTCCAGAATGTCACCGAACCCTCGACGGCGTTGGGGTCGGTCGGCATCGCGCTGTCCCCCCCGCTGCACCCCGTGACCGCCAACGTCACCGTCAGCGCCATCGCGCCCCACCGGAGCCTGGAAATACCGCTCATGCCGCCCTCTCTCTGTACAACCCTGGCAGTGCCTGCTTCCTCACCGTGCAATCGGTTGCAGAGAACCTAGCGCCGGCATTGCCGGCGGTCAAGGGCATCGAGCGGCTCATCTGTCCCGTCGCGCCGCTCGCCAGAGCGGAGCCGTCCATGACGGACGGGCGGTCGCCGGCCTCCGGCGATACGCCCAGCCCTTCTCCCGACACCGCCCCACCCCAGGGTTACGCCAGCAGGTCGTAGGCCTCCACGCGAACCTCGTGTTCGAGCCGTTCGCCCGCGACGAACCGGTACAGCTCGTCGACCACAAGCCGGCCCTGCATCTGTCGTGCCTCCATCGTGCCGCCGGCGACGTGCGGGGTGACGATGACGTTCGGCAGCCCCAGGAACGCACTCGTCGACGGCAGCGGCTCCGTGTCGAACACGTCCAGCCCGGCCGACAGCCGGCCCGCCACCAGCTCCGCGAGCAAGGCCTGCTCGTCGACGACCCAGGAACGGGCCGTGTTGATCACGACCGCGCCGTCGGGCAGCGCGGCGAGCTCCCGCCGGCCGACCAGGTGGCGTGTCTCCGGGGTGGACGGTGCGTGGACGGCGACCACGTCGCTGCGGCGGAACAGCTCGGCCAACCCGACCAGCTCCACGCCGACCGCCGCGGCCACCGCCGGGTCGGCGTACGGATCGTACGCGCGCAACGCCGACGCACCCATCGCCCGCACCATCCGCGCGTACTCCCGCCCGGTGCGGCCGAGGCCGACGATCCCGACACCGCGCGCCGCCAGCGCCCGACCCAGGACCGGTTGCCGCGCCGCCGCCCAGTCGCGCCCCGTCCACAGGGCGCGGTCGTGCCGGTGCAGGTTCCGCAGCAGGGCGAGGGTCAGGGTGAGAGCCATCTCGGCCACCGCAGGCGCCATGGCCGCCGCGCCGGCCTGGCAGACCCGCAGCCCGGCCTGGAGGACCTCGGCCGGAAACAACCGACGGATCGAACCGGCCGAGTGCAGGGCGAGGCGCAGTCGCCCGCCGCGCAGCAGGTCCGGGGAGAACGGTGTGGTGCTCCAGGAGGTGATCACGACGTCGAAGCGGTCGGCGGCGGCCGGCGGCAGCATCGTCGCGCGGTCACCGTCGCCGAAGTCGACGGTCGCGAGGTCGTGAAGTCGCTGCCGGGTCGCCGGCGCGAAGAGCAGGTCGTACTCGTCCGGGGCCACGACGACGCAGACCGTCGGCTTGTTCATGGTGGGCAGATCTCCTCAGGCGGGTCGGGATCGGTCAGGCGCCGGTGCAGCCACGCGTAGCAGGCGTGCAGGACGTGGTCGGGGTGGGCGTGCCCACCGTTGTGGTAGAGGGTTTCGAGGCCGGGTGGACCGGGCCACCGTCGGGCGGCCCGCTCGACCAGGCGGTGGTTGTGCCATCCGTCCGAGGCGCCTCCGCCGGCCAGCAGGAACGGCCGGGGCGCGACCAGTGCGAGCAGGTCGTCGTGGTCGCGGTGGGGCGGGACGGTCCCGTCGAGGTACCAGGGGTCGGACCAGTTCGAGTACTGCAGCCCCAGGCCCGGTTCGTGGGCGACGCCGGCGGCGATCCTTGTGTCCAACGCGGTCAGGTGCAGCGCCAGCTTGCCGCCGAGCGAGTGGCCGAAGGCCCCGATCCGTCCGGGCGCGACCCACGGTAGACAGCACAGGGCATCCACCGCGAGGAAGAGATCGGCGATGCTGCGGCCAAGGCCACTGATCGCCAACGACCTAGCGTGTGAGGCGACGCTCGGCCGGTACCGTTCGCCCAGCGGGGTCGTCGACGTCGCCGGTTCGAGGACGTACTCGAACCACCACGGCACGGCGAGGACCGCGACGCCGCGCGCAACGAGGTGCCGCGCGTAGGCCTGGGATGCCAGCTGGGCGGCATCGCGGCCGGCGGTGCGTGCGCACCTCTCACCGAACATGGTGGCCACCTCGTAGAACGGCACCACGACGGCCGGACGGACATCCTCACCCGCCGGCCGGGCGAGCTCGGCACGCATCGTCGTTCCGTACGAGGTCAGGTCGACCGGACAGCGCACGGTTCCATCGGTGGTCGTTCGCGCCGGGCCGATCTCCCACGACCCGTCCGGATCACGGACCGCACCCAGCCACCGCCGCCACCAGGTCCGGCGCTGCTCCGGCTCGTCGGTGGCACCGCCCGGGATCACGCGGCCAGGGTACGGCGAGACCCACGGGGGGTGCAATCGATTGCGCGCAGCAATGCCGCGGCCGAACGTCGCCAGGTCGACTCGGTTCAAGGGACTCAGCGATTGGAACCTTGACGTGCAACCGATTGCACGAGAGGCTTGGGGTAGTTGGCCGTCGACGTTCGAAGGACAGGTACGTGAGACGGATCGGAATCATCGGCACCGAGAACTCGCATGTCGACCACTTCATCCGTTTCCTGAATGGCGAGCGGCGGCACCCGGGCAACCGGGTGGTCGCCCTGGCCGGTGGCCCGACGGACCGCAACCGGGAGCTGTCCGAGACCGGCGGCATCGAGCTCGTCGTCGACCGCCCGAGCGACCTGATCGGACGGGTCGACGCGGCGATCGTCAGCAGCCGCGACGGACGCCGCCACCGGGAGCAGGCCGAGCCGCTCCTGGATGCCGGACTGCCGGTGCTGGTGGACAAGCCGCTGGCCGCGTCGATCGACGACGCCAACGCGATCGTCGCGGCCGCCGCCCGCGGCCAGGCACCGCTGGTGTCCTGCTCGGCGCTTCGGTTCGTCCCGGAGATCGCCCGGCTCACCGCCGCGCACGAGCGGATCGGTCGGCTGCGCCAGCTCGCCGTCATCGGCCCGGCCGACCCCGACAGCGAGTGGTCGGGCCTGTTCTTCTACGGCATCCATCAGGTCGAGCTGGCGCTGCAACTGCTCGGCGACCCACAGATCGCCCCGGAATCGCTCTCGGTCGACGTGGTCCGCGGCGCTGACACCGCGGTGGCGCTCACCCGGATCGGCGACGTCGTGGTGACCTTCACCTTCGTCACACCCACCGACGGCGACCGCGTCCCGTTCCAGGTGGTGGCCACGGGGACGCATGGCGTGCTGGCCGAATCCCCGACGATCGGCCCGGACTACAACGCCCCCGCCCTCGGGCGATTCATCGAGGCCTGCGATCGAGGACGGTCGCCGGTCAACCTGCGCACCCTGCTCTCCCCGATCGTGGTCATGGCGGCGGTCACCGACGCGCTGGCCCGCCGGTCGTAGGAAAGGACGGAAGATGCCCCCACACCAAGGCCCGCTCCGCATCGGCGTCATCGGGGTCGGCGTCATCGGCAAGGCTCACGTCCGGCGCCTGATCAACGGCGCGGCGGACGCGACACTGGTCGCGGTCGCCGACGAGAGCAGCGGAAACGCCCACGAGGTCGGGGACGAGGTTGGAGTCGACGTCGCCCGGTCGGTGCAGGATCTGCTCGCCCGCCCGGACGTCGACGCGGTGATCGTGGCGATCCCGAGCGGTCTGCACGCAGCGGTCACGGTCAGCGCACTCGAGGCCGGCAAGCATGTGCTGCTTGAGAAGCCGATCGACGTGACGGTTGAGGCCGCGGATCGGATCCTCGACGCGGAGAAGCGGTCGGGCCGGACCGTGAGCGTCGTGAGCCAGCGCCGGTTTGCCGAGGCGAACCAGGTCGTCTTCCGTGCCATCCGGGACGGTCACCTGGGGCGGATCACGTCCGCCACCTTCGAGGTCGCGCTCTGGCGCAGTCAGGAGTACTACGACGCCGGCGATTGGCGGGGCACCTGGGCCCTCGACGGCGGCGGGGCCCTGATGAACCAGGGGGTGCACTTGGTGGACCTGGCGCTGTGGCTCCTGGGTGAGGCCGACGAGGTGTTCGCCTACAGCGGCCTGCTCGCCCACGATCGCATCGAGGTCGAGGACACCATCACCATCACCGCCCGGCTGCGCAGCGGCGCCTTGCTGACCTTCCTGGCAACCACCGCCGCCTACGACGGCGTCCCGATTCGGTACACCGTCTTCGGTGATCGCGGCTCGGTGGTCGTGGAGGCGGAACAGCTCACCCACTTCGCCTCGGCACACGGCCGGCGACCGCCCGGTCCCGACGGCGTGCCGGCCGACCAGCAGAGGGCACAACTCGCCGATTTCGTCACCGCGGCGCGGACCGGCCGTCCGCCCCTGGTCACCGCCGCACAGGCCCGGGCGGCCGTGGCCTTCATCGAGGCGGCCTACCAGTCGGCTCGTACCGGAAAACCGGTCCGCATCTACTGATCAAGGAGCGACCCCGTGGACCCTGACCCCCCGCTGCCCGCCGTCACTGCCGGGCAGGCGCCGCTGACCTGGACGTTCATCGGCGATAGCGTGACCGCTGGGACCTGGCACACCTACGGCGCCCGCTCCTATCCGGAGCTGTTCACCGAGCGCCTGCGCGAGCTGGGCCGCTGGTCGGACGCGGTCGTCAACACCGCGGTGAGCGGCTACACGGTGAACGATCTCGACGACCGCCTCGAGCGGCTCGCCCTGCGCTTTCAGCCGGACATCGTCGTCGTGGGTGTCGGACTCAACGACACGCGGCACGGCGAAGCGGGCCTGTCCAAGTTCTCATCGACCTACCGGTCGGTCATCGAGCGGCTGCGCGCCGGAGCGGGCAGCCTGGTCGTGGTCCAGACACCGAACGACACGCTGCCGACCGCGCCCGAGCACGTGGTGCAACACCTCCCCCGCTACGTCGACGCGATCCGCGGCGTCGCCGCCGACACCGCGGCGCCCCTGGTCGACCACTACGCCGTCTGGACCAACCCGGAGTGCCCGGCACCCGAGCACTGGTACGCCATGGGATGCCACCCCGGCAAGCACGGCCACCGCGCCATGGCGCGCACCCTGCTCGGCGTCTTCGGCGCCTGGGATCCCACGAGCCGCACCGGCCGACTCACGATTCCCTGATTCGACGACGAAAGCAGAGCAGCGTGCAGAACAGCGCCGAACTCGAGGAGCGGCTGTCCCGGCCACGCCCGGCCCTGGTCGAGGACCTGCGCCGCCTCGACGGGGACATCCTCGTCCTGGGAGCCGCCGGCAAGCTCGGCCCCAGCCTCGTGCGGCTGGCGGTGCGGGCGGTGACCGAGGCCGGGACAGGCGCCCGGGTGACCGCCGTTTCACGGTTCTCCACGCCCGGATCCGCGGAGGCGCTGCGCGCCGCCGGGGCCGTCGTCGTCGCCGCCGACATCACCGACGATCATGCGCTGGCGGACCTTCCCGATGCGCGCAACGTCGTCTTCCTCGTCGGCGCCAAGTTCGGTACCGAGGGCCGCGAGCACGCCACCTGGGCGACTAACGCCTACCTGCCGGGCCGGGTGGCCGAACGCTACGCCGGCTCCCGCATCGTCGCGCTCTCCACCGGAAACGTGTACCCGCTGGTGGGCAACGGCTCGGGCGGCGCCGGCGAGGACAGCCCGATCGGTCCCGTCGGCGACTACGCGATGTCCTGCCTGGGACGCGAGCGGGTCCTGACGCACTTCGCGCTCCGCGACGGTACCCCGCTCGCCCTGATCCGCCTCAACTACGCGGTGGAGCTGCGCTACGGCGTGCTGGTGGACCTCGCCACGCAGATCATCGCCGGCATCCCCATCGACCTCCACACCGCTTACGCCAACGTCGTCTGGCAGGGCTACGCCAACGAAGTGACGTTGCGCAGCCTCCGGCACGCCGATGTCCCGCCGTTCATGCTGAACCTGACCGGCCCCGAGACGATCTCGATCCGGCGTACCGCGACCCGGCTGGCGCAGCTGCTGAGGACCGAGGTCCGGTTCACCGGCGCGGAGGCACCGACGGCGCTGCTGTCCGACGCCACCCGGTGCCACGGCCTGTTCGGCTATCCCGAGGTCACCCTCGACGAGCTGCTCACGGCGACCGCCGCCTGGGTCGGCTCGGATCAGCAGCTGCTGGGCAAACCCACTCACTTTCAGACGCGGAACGGAAGGTTCTGATGACTACGACGGTTCAGCCGACGACCATCGACCCGCTGGAGATGTTCCGTACCGGCACGGTGCTTCCCGCGCACCCCCTGGCGCTGGACGCCGACCTCAGACTCGACGAGCGCCGCCAACGGGCCCTGACCCGCTACTACCTGGAGGCCGGCGCCGGCGGCGTCGCCGTCGCGGTGCACACCACCCAGTTCGCCATCCACGAGCCGCGCCGCGGCCTGCTCCGCCCTGTCCTCGAACTGGCCGCCACCACCGCCGCCGAGTATCCGGCCCCCGGCACTGTGTTGGTGGCCGGCGCGTGCGGCCCGACCAGACAGGCGGTCGCGGAGGCGGAACTGGCCGCCGAGCTCGGCTACCACGCGGTCCTGCTCGCCCCCTACGGCGCCGGCGACCTCACCGAGGACGAGTTGATCCAGCGAGCGGCGGCGGTGGGCGAGGTGCTGCCGGTGATCGGGTTCTACCTGCAACCGGCCGTCGGCGGCCGGATGCTGCCCCGGTCGTTCTGGCGGAGCCTGGCGGAGCTGCCGTCGGTCATCGGCATCAAGGTGGCCCCGTTCAACCGGTACGCGTCGCTGGACGTCATCCTCGGCGTGGCAGCATCGGGGCGCAGCGCCGACATCGCGCTCTACACGGGCAACGACGACCACATCGTCGGCGACCTGCTGTCGCGTTACCCGGTCGACGGCTCCCGTCCGCTCGAGTTCGTCGGTGGGCTGCTCGGACAGTGGTCGGTGTGGACGCGGCAGGCGGTGCACCTGCACCGGACCGCCCGGCTGGCGAAGGCCGGCGACCCGGTCGCACTGCGGGAGGCGTTCGCCACCGAACTCGCCCTCACCGACGCCAACGCCGCCATCTTCGACGTCGCCGGCCACTTCCACGGATGCATCTGCGGCATTCACGAGGTGCTGCGCCGCCAAGGGCTGCTCGCCGGACTGTGGTGCCTGGACGAGAACGAGTCCCTCAGCCCGGGCCAGCTCGCGGAGATCGACCGGGTGTGGCGGGCCTACCCGCAGCTGCGCGACGACGACTTCGTCGCCGAGAACCTCGACCACTGGCTGTCGTGATGCGCAGACCAGAGTTAGGTCCCAGCGCGCAGACCGACGAGGCGGTGCTGGCACCCTGCCCCGCATTCGGCTGCCACCGACGCCCCGATGGCACGGTCCGCCGATGGTGACCGGTCCACTGCCACGGACGCCGCACCGGCTGTCGCTAGTGCGGTGGCCACTAACGTTCGCCGGGTTGGGCCGGGTTGGGGAACTGTCGTAGGGGTGGTGTTGGCTGTGGTTCGTGCCTCGCCGTCGGGATCCTGCCGCGCCGCGGGTCGTGCATCGCACGGCGCGGGTGGGGTTGCGGGTGACGGTGGGGCAGCGGCGGCGGTGTTTCGGCCTATTGCGCTCGGCGGGTGACGTGTGGGCGTGTGTGTTGGAGGTCAACGCGTGGCGGCGTCTCCGCCGCGACGCGCCGCTGGTCGGTTACCAAAAGTTGTGCCGGGAGTTGGCGGCGTCGGGGCCGGGCACGTTCGCCGAACTGGACACCACGGGCGCGCGGTCGGTGCTGCGCCGGTTTTCGGATGCGTGGTTCGCGGTCGCGAAACGCCGCGCCGGCGGTGACGTGTCGGCGCGGTTCCCGCGGCGGCGGCGGGGGTTGCTGGCGGTGCGCTGGTATCACGGCACCTTCGGCATCGATGGGCGCAGGGTGCGGATCCCGACCACCAAAGGCAGCCCGCCGTTGTGGGTGCGGCTGGCCCGGGACCTGCCGTATGCGGTGGAGCAGGTTCGGTCGATCACCCTGCTGTGCGAGGGCGGGCGGTTGTTTCTCGACGTCACCGCCGAAGTCCCCGTCGTCACCTACCCGCCGGGTGAGGAGCCGGATCCGGGCCGGGTAGCCGGGGTGGACCTGGGGATCATTCACCCGTACGCGGTGGCCGGCCCCGAGGGTGAGGGGCTGTTGGTGTCGGGGCGGGCGATCCGCGCCGAGCACCGCATGCACCTGGCCGACACCAAAGCCCGCCGCCGCGCCGTAGCACGCCGGGCACCGAAGCCGGGCCAGCGAGGGTCACGCCGGTGGCGGCGCTACCGCCGCCGGGCGCGGCTGGTGGAGAGCCGGCACCGGCGACGGGTCCGCCAGGCCCAACACGAAGCCGCCCGAACCGTCATCACCTGGGCCGTGAGCCGGCGAGTCGGGGTGCTGCACGTCGGGGACCCCCGCGGGGTGCTCGACCTGCCGGCGGGGCGGCGGCACAACCTGCGGCTACGGCAGTGGCAGATCGGCCGGCTCATCCAGATCCTGACGGACAAGGCCACCCAAGCGGGCATCACCGTCCGGCTCGTCGACGAACGCGGCACGTCCTCCACCTGCCCCGCCTGCCGACGGCGGGTGCCGAAACCTCGTGGGCGAACGCTGACCTGCCCGCACTGCGCATTTTCCGGGCACCGCGACCTGGTCGCGGCTGCCAGCATCGCCGCCCGCACCCCGGGCGGCGGAACCGCCACCCCGACAGCCGTCATGCTGCCGGAGGTGGTCACGCACCGTCGAGCCGGCCGGCACCTCCCCGGCGCCGGCCAGTCCCGACGTGACCCCCGCCGCCCACACCAGGCGGCGCGAGGATCAGTTGGCCCGCGGAGGCCCGCCCCACCACCCGGTGGGGAGTCGCTCACCCTTCACGGTGAGGATCCACAACACCACCGGACACCCGGTGAACGTTCGTGGACACCGCACTAGACAGCCTCGACGAGCCGCGGCGGGGTCGCCGCGGCTGGATCGGGCCGCCCGTGGATCCCCGCGCGGTGCGGGTCGGGATCGTGCACTCGGCATCGGCGCCTTCCACCGCGCACACCAAGCGGTGTTCACGGAACTGGCCGCGGCCGCTACCGGCCGCGACGATTGGGGAATCGCCGGGGTGACACAACGGTCCGCGGCCGTACGCGACCAGTTGGCGGCGCAGGACGGGCTCTACGGCGTGCTCGAGCGTGGGCCCGCAGCGGCACCCCTGCGGGTGATCGGCACCGTGAAGGAGATCCTCGCCGGACCGCATGATCCGGCAGGTGTCGTCGACCGGCTCGCCGACCCTGCCGTACGGCTGGTGACCCTCTCGGTTACGGAGAAGGGCTACCGGCGCGGCGGCACGGGCGGGTTGGACCTCGCGGATCCGGAGGTCATCGGCGACCTGCGGGGCCGGCCGCCCCGCACCGCCATCGGCCAGCTCGTCCGTGGGCTACAACGGCGACGGGTGCTCGACGCGGGTCCGCTCACCATCCTGTCCTGTGACAATCTGGTCGGCAACGGCACGGTCCTGCGCCGCCTCGTGCACGACTTTCTGGCGGCACTGCCGTCGGCCGAGAGCGACGCACTCGCCGTATGGATCGCCGAGGCCGCCCGTTTTCCGTCCTGCATGGTCGACCGGATCGTCCCGGCGACCACGGCGCAGGACCGTGCTGAGGCTGCGGCGGTGCTGGGTATGCGGGACGAGGGCCTGGTGGTCACCGAGCCGTTCCGGCAGTGGGTGATCGAGGACGACTTCGCGGCCGACCGACCGGCCTGGGAACTGGCCGGAGCAGTGCTCACCGATGACGTCGCCGCCTGGGAGACCGTCAAGCTGCGGATGCTCAACGGCAGCCACTCCCTACTCGCCTACCTGGGCGCGCTGGGCGGGCACGAGACGATCGCCCGGGCGGTCGCCGACGACGCCCTCGCCGCGGCCGCCGACGCGCTGATGGCCGAGGACGTCGCTGCCTCGCTGCGCGTCCCGCCGGGCCTGGATCTCGACGAGTACCGGCGCGAGATCCTCACACGCTTCGCCAACCCGGCACTGCGTCACCGCACGGTCCAGGTGGCGATGGACGGATCCCAGAAGCTACCGGTGCGACTGTTGGGCACTGTTCGGGACCGTCTCGCCGCCGGCCTGATCCCGCACCACGCAGCGCTGGCCGTCGCCGCGTGGATGGCGTACGTCGCCGACGTGTGTGACCGGGCGCTGCCGTTGCAGGACCCGTTGGCCGACCGGCTACGCACGGCGGTGACGGGCGGTGGTGGCGATCCGCGCCGCATGGTCACCTCGTTCCTCGAGATCCAGGAGATATTCGGAGCCGACCTTCGCGACCATGACGGCCTGCGGGCCGCCCTGGTCGACCACGTCGCCCGGCTCACGGCCCGGTGAACCGGCGCCGATGCCCCACTGCACGTCAGGATCGGTAATTGGGACAGCATCATGACGCGTCCGATGGAGAACAGCACCATGACGACCACGAGGGCTAGCAGCAGCCGTTGACCACCGGCCGCCGTCGTCGGGACTCCGCCCCTGTCGTCGGTGCTTTCATCCTCATCCGGACGCGATATTCGCGGCGGCGACGGCGAGGTACCGCTCGACGCCACCGACACGTTCGCGCAGGTGCTCGAGCTGGTACTGGCCGGGTAGTCGGGGTACGGCGACTCGATCTTCCACGATCGCGACGACCTCAGCCCGCTCGTCGCCGACCTGTATCGCGGGTGGTAGCGACAACGCTGCCTGCCGGTTGCACCTCATGCTGTTCTGCCACGGCGTGGACTCCGTGGGACTGGCAACCGCCGACCAGTGGCACAGGGTGCTGCAACAGGCCGGAGTAGCGGGATCGTTCCCCGCAGCAGGCCGGGTCGTTACCCCCGGGACCTTGCGACATTCTTCCGCTACAAGTCGGCCCCTGCGCGCCGTACCCGCCTGGTACCCGACCCCTGAGCCGTGTCGCTCAGGGAGCTCGACAGATTCTTCGCCGTGCTGACCGCGCTATCGGAGTCCTGGCCGTGGTCACCGAGGTGCGCATCGCGATCGGTATCGCCGGCCTGCTGCTCCTGGCCACCCCGTTCCTGCTCCCGCGCCGCACCAACACGCAGCCGGCCAGCGAGCCTCCGCAGCCGTCGGCGGCCGTTGCTCGATGACCGGGCCGTGGTCGAGCCGGGCCGGCTACGGCCCGCCCTTGCCGAGATCCCTCGGGCGGCGTAGGAAGAACAGCCCCACCCTTCCGGCACTGTCTCAGGCTCCTCCCACCACCCTCGGCTCCGTGGGTCCGTCCACTCCGTCCACCGTCGAAGGAGATGCGTGTGACCACCCCCAGGCGGCTCCGTCTCGCCATGTCCGTGCTGGTGACTGCCGGTGCCGTACTGCTCGGCACGGCCGCCGCCGCCGCACCACCCGCGGTGCCGCCGCAACCGGCTACGCACGGTGCCTGCGACGCGATCGACCCGACGGCGTGCCTGCTGCCGTTCCCGAACGACTACTTCACCGTGCCCGATCCCGCCAGCCCCACCGGCAAGCGCGTGCGGTTCCCTGCTTCCTCGATGCCCGCCAACGTGCACGGCACCCCGATCAACCCGGCCGAATGGAACCGACAGGACGGTTTCAGCCCCGGCTCGCCGATCCTGGTGCACGTGCCCGGCCTGGACGCCGCAGCCACGGGGATCGCCCCGGTCACCGACATCGGCCGCTCGCTGGCACCGGACGCGCCGATCGTGCTG
>NZ_JBRIQN010000046.1:0-46269 GCF_052981855.1 Micromonospora sp. LZ34 | reverse complement strand
TGCGGTGGGTGTATCTCCACGTGCTGCGCGAGCTCGCCCAGCACTGTGGGCACGCAGACATTCTTCGAGAGCAGCTCATCAACGAGTAGTGCGCGGACGTCCGCTATGCCGCTGTCCGCGCGTCCCTGGCGCGCACTGTCCGTCGCCCGGTAGCAGGCAGCGGATCCGTCACAAAGTGTGACGACCTGGCACCGTCGGCCGACGAACTGTCACCCATCAACTGGAACAGATGCGTAATCCATCAAGTGGAGCCCGACATCCACGGCAGCCGGCCGGCCTCATGTCGGCGGCTGGGTGGCCGCGTCGCGGTTCAGTCGTGTGCGTTGATGGACTCATCGTGATCGAGCTTGGTGACGGCTGCCTTGGCAGCCCGCTCGATCCTCGCGAGCTGGGCTTCCCAGAACGCCGCATCGCGCTGCGTGTTCGCGTACTGGGCTGCCATCCCGGTCGAGCCGTCGAGCTGTTCGCGCAGGATGTCGGCGTGTCCGGCATGCCGGTTGGTCTCGGTGAGCACGTGGACCAGGATGTTGAACAGCTTCACGTCGGGGCGTGGCCACCAGGGCACGTGGCCAGGAGAGTCGATGGCGAGAGCGGTGATCGTCGCGTCCGAGTGCTCCCACACGCGCCGGTAACGGTCGATGATTTCCTCGCGGGTCTCGTACTCCGTCGCCCACATAAGTGCGCCGCGCTCCCGGACGTCGTCCCACCGGGGCAGGGGCTCGGGAAACGGCCGTTCGAAGACCTCGCCGAAGTACCAGGACTCCGAGATCGACAGGTGCTTGATCAGGCCGAGAAGGTTGGTCCCAGTCAAGGTCAAAGGGCGGCGGATGTCGTACTCGGGCAACCCGTCGAGCTTCCACAGCATCGTCTCGCGGATCTCTCGCAGGTCGCTGTGCAGGTACTCCTTCGCGAAATCATCGATCATGGCGCACGAGCCTGCCACGCGCCGTCGGTAGGCTCAACCCGCGGACCAGCGCGGCTGCCAAGCTAGAAGGCGAGCAGGGGGCTCGGATGACTTCTAGGCATCGCCGGCAGCCGGCCGGCCTTAACTCGACGGCTGTGTGGCCGCGTCGCCGGTTTGCTCACGCCCCTGGCCGCCGTCGGCCTGAACAAGACGCAACATCGACCGGGCCTCGTCCTCTGTGTCGAACTCCCACCGGAGCACCTTGCCCGTCTCGGAGTCACCGTGCCAGCCCGGGTGCTCATGGAACTCCTGGGCCACTCCCAGATCGGCATCACCACGAACATCTACAGCCACGTCATGCCCACCCAGCTCGTTCAGGCGGCCGACGCCATGAAGAACGTGCTGTGGGGCGAGGAGCGGTAGCTGTGGCTACTTGCTTGGCTACTTCTGGTGTCCGAAATGACGAAGGGCGTCCGTCATTGCGACGAACGCCCTGGTCGTGAAAGGGTGGAGCCGAGGGGACTCGAACCCCTGACCCCCACACTGCCAGTGTGGTGCGCTACCAGCTGCGCCACGGCCCCTTGCTGCTACCCGGTCGCCCGGGCACTGGGAGAACTATACACACGCCCGCCGGCATGGTCATCTCGCGGGGGTGCCGCCCGCCGGCAGATGCCGCCACCGGGACGCCGGCGACTCAGTTGAGCGCCACGTCCGGCGGGAAGTGGGCCACCGCCGCCATCATGCCGCCCTGCCGGCGCAGCACCATCGGCCACAGGTCGTCGGGGCGGTCGACGAAGGCGTCGCCGGGCAGCGCGTCCAGCACGAACCAGGAGCCGTCCTCGATCTCCTGCTCCAGCTGCCCCGAGCCCCAGCCGGAGTAGCCGGCGAAGACCCGGATGCCGGTGATGCTCTCCCGCAGCCGCTCCGGGTCGACCGACAGGTCCAGCGTGCCGACCGCGCCGGAGACCTGGTGGAAGCCCTTGAGCCGGCGTACCGGGTTGCGCATCCGGGCCAGGCAGATCGCCGAGTCGGGCTGCACCGGGCCGCCTTCGAAGAGCACCGCCGGGTGGCGTGCCAGGTCGTTCCAGTCGCCGAGCACGTCCGCGACCGGCACCTCGGTGGCCCGGTTCAGCACCACGCCGAGCGCCCCGCCGGGCTCGTGGGCGACCAGCAGCACCACCGTACGATCGAAGTTCGGGTCCTTGAGCACCGGAGTCGCGACCAGCAGCCGCCCGGTCATCGACTCCATCGCCCGCCCGCCGATCGCCTGTCCCTCTCCCTGCATCCCGTACACCCGTCAGCCGTGCGGCCGGACGCGGCGCCCGTTGCCCGCCGGGTGGGCAGGGGCCTCCGGGACCATCCGCGCTGTCAACGCCATGCCTGGCACCATAGCCTGCGCCCGGGGCGCTGGTTAAGGTCTGACAGGCGCGTGATCGACAGGAAAAGGGGAGGACCGATGGGCCCGACGGCGGAACTCGCGGTGATCGGCGGATCGGGCCTCTACGCCCTGCTCGACGGCGCCACCGAGCACGAGGTGGAGACACCGTACGGGCCGCCGTCGGACATGGTCACCATCGCCGAGGTGGCCGGCCGCCGGGTGGCGTTCCTGCCCCGGCACGGCCGGGACCACCGGCACCCGCCGCACCTGATCCCCTACCGGGCCAACCTCTGGGCGCTGCGGTCGCTGGGGGTGCGGCAGGTGCTCGCCCCGTGCGCGGTCGGCGGGCTCCGCCCGGACCTCGGG
This sequence comes from Micromonospora sp. LZ34, assembly GCF_052981855.1. Lineage (NCBI taxonomy): Bacteria > Bacillati > Actinomycetota > Actinomycetes > Micromonosporales > Micromonosporaceae > Micromonospora > Micromonospora sp. LZ34. Next base: position 43,621 of record NZ_JBRIQN010000046.1, on the reverse strand, counting down.
CCGGGCACGTTCGTGGTGCCGGACCAGCTGATCGACCGGACCAGCGGCCGGACCCAGACCTACTACGACCAGGGCGCGGTGCACGTCTCCTTCGCCGACCCGTACTGCCCGAACGGCCGGCGCACGCTGCTCGCCGCGGCGGCCGACCGGGACATCCCGGCGGTGGACGGCGGCACGGTCGTGGTGGTGGAGGGCCCCCGCTTCTCCACCCGCGCCGAGTCCCGTTGGCTCGCCTCGATCGGCGGCACGGTGGTGAACATGACCGGCCACCCGGAGGCCGTGCTGGCCCGCGAGCTGGCCCTCTGCTACTCGTCGATCGCTCTGGTCACCGACCTGGACGCCGGCGTCGAGGGCGGCGGCGCGGTGACCCAGGAGGAGGTGTTCCGGGTCTTCGGGGAGAACACCGACCGGCTGCGGGGGCTGCTGCTGGCGGCCCTCGCCGAGCTACCCGCCGAGCGGAACTGCTACTGCGGTCGGGCGCTGGACGGGATCAAGCTGCCCTTCGCGCTGCCCTGACCCGGGGAGCGCGGGCGAATCGCCCGACACGCCCGGTCTGCGCCGATAGATTGGGTGGCGATGGCAACGGTCCGTGACACGACGTACGACCTGCTGCGCGCCCTCGGCCTGACCACCGTCTTCGGCAATCCCGGCTCCACCGAGGAGCCGTTCCTGAAGGACTTCCCGGACGACTTCCACTACGTGCTCGCCCTGCACGAGGCGTCCGCGGTCGGGATGGCCGACGGGTACGCACAGGCCACCGGCCGGGCGGGGCACGTCAACCTGCACACCGCACCGGGCACCGGCAACGGGATGGGCAACCTGGTCACCGCCTGGCACAACCGCACCCCGCTGATCGTCACCGCCGGCCAGCAGAACCGGGAGATGCTGCTGGCCGAGCCGCGGCTGACCAACCGCCGCGCGACCGAACTGCCCCAGCCGTACGTGAAGTGGAGCCACGAGCCGGTCCGCGCGCAGGACATCCCGGCCGCGCTGATGCGGGCGTACGCGACCGCGGTGCAGCCGCCGTCCGGCCCGGTCTACCTCTCGCTCCCGCTCGACGACTGGTCGCAGCCCGCCGATCCGCCACCGCCGGTGCGCACCGTGGCCACCCGGTACGCCCCGGATCCACAGCGGCTGCGGGAGTTCGCCGCCGTGCTGGCCGACAGCCGGGCACCCGCCCTGGTGCTCGGCGCGGCGGTGGACCGGGCCGGCGGCTGGCCGGCCGCCGTGGCCCTGGCCGAGCGGCTGGCCGCGCCGGTCTGGTCCGCGCCCGCGCCGGAGCGGGCCTGTTTCCCCGAGGACCACCCGCACTACCAGGGGGTGCTCCCGTTCGCGATGGGGCCGTTGGCCGAGAAGCTGCGCGGGCGGGACACCGTGCTGGTCGTCGGCGCCCCGGTGTTCCGCTACTACCCGCACGTGCCGGGCGACCACCTGCCCGAGGGCACCCGGCTGCTGCACGTCACGGACGATCCGGACGAGGCGGCCCGTGCCCCGGTAGGCGACAGCCTGCTCGGCGACGCCGGGCTGGCCCTGGCCGCCCTGCTCGACCTGCTGCCCGCCACCGACCGGCCGGCTCCGCCGCTGCGCGCGGAGCCGGCGCCGCCCCCGGACGGGCGACCGCTGAGCGCCGACGCGCTCTTCGCCGCGCTGGCCCGGCACTGGCCGGCCGACGGGGTGCTGATCCAGGAGACCCCGTCCAACCTGCCGGCGCTGCGCCGCCGGCTGCGGATCACCCGGCCGGCGTCGTACTTCACCATGGCCAGCGGCGGCCTCGGCTACGGCCTGCCGGCGGCGGTCGGGGTCACGCTCGCCGAGCGGGACACCGGACGGCACCGGCCGGTGGTGGCGGTGATCGGCGACGGCTCCTTCCACTACTCGGTGCAGTCGCTCTGGACCGCCGCGCGGCTGCGGCTGCCGCTGGTGGTCGTGGTCCCGGTCAACCAGCAGTACGCCATCCTCAAGGCGTTCGCCGAGTTCAAGCACACCCCCGGGGTGCCCGGGCTGGACCTGCCCGGGATGGACATCACCGCGCTGGCCCGCGGCTACGGCTGCGCCGCGCAGGTGGTCGAGACGCCGGAGCAGCTCGGCGAAGCGGTGGCCGCCGGGTTGCGGGCGGACGGGCCGACCGTGCTGCCGGTGCCGATCAGCACCGACGTGCCGGCGATCCTCTGACCGTCCGGCGTCGAGCGTCAGTTCGCAGTGAGCCGCAGCGGGGTGCCGGTGAGCACGTCGAGCACCGGGCGGGCGCCCAGCGGCGCCGCCAGCGTCACGGTGACCGGTTGGAGCTTGAGGATCGCGGTGCAGACGCCGGTGGCGCGGACCACGCCGCCACCGACCACCACCACGTCGTCGTGCTCCTGCACCAGCGGGGTGATGCCGCTGTCGCACGCGCCCACGCCGAGCCGGTAGGTCACCGTCGCGCCGTCGACCGCTTCGAGGTCCTGCGCGCCGACCACCCCGTCCGGCGCAGGCCGGCCCGGCGCGGTCGGCTCGGGTACGGCGGCGGTCGCGCCCGGGGCGACCGCGACCCGGGCCACCGGCGCGCCGAGTTCCGCCACGGTGAACAGCCAGGCCGGCACCTGCGCCTCGCCCCGGCTGGTGCGCACCGCAGCGGTGCCGAGCCGCACCTCGGTGACGGTCAGCGGGACGCACGCGGTCTGCGGGCTGCTGCTCACCGGGCCGTCCGGACCCGGCTCGATGGTCGGGCCGGACTTCGGCCGGTCGGGCTCCGTCGGCCGCCCCGGACAGGGCGGCGGGTCTCCCTGGTCGAGCTGCCGGTACGCCTCCGCCGCGGTGACCAGCGGGACGGTGAGGGTGCCGTCCGGGAACCGGATGGTGCCGTCCGCCGGGCGGGCGGTGGGCAGCTCGATCTGCTCGCGGTACCAACCCGCCCGGAAGGCCGCCTCGGTCTCCGGAGTGAAGCCGGGATCGCCGAGCAGCACGGTCGGCTCCTGCATCGGCACATACCCGCTGCGCCACGCCGGGCCGGGCCGCCACGCCTCGGCCACCTCGGTGGCCCGCTGCGCGAAGGCCTCCTGCCGGTGGTCTGGGGCGGCGGGCCCCCCGTCGGAGCCGGCCGGCGCGCAGCCGGCCACGATCACCATCAGGGGCAGACCCAGCAGGGCGACTGATCGACGCATACCGGATTCGACGCCGGCCCGGCCGGCCCGGTTCCCGGCACTGCCGCCGGGCCGCTCAGGTCTCCCCGCCGAGATCCGTCTGGTACGCCTGCCAGAGCAGGTCCGCGCCGCGCTGCCGGTGCCGGCCCAGCACCCGCAGCAGGTGCCTGGTGCCGACCCACAGGTCGTCGACCGGCACCCCGGGCCGTTCCACGGCCTCCTGAAGGGCGGCGAGCGCGGCTCCGATCGTGGCGTGTTCGCGGGTCAGCAGCCGCACCCCACGGGCCAGGCGGGGGGCGTGGGCGAGCAGTTCCGCATACAGGCCGCAGGGCCCCTCGGTGACCTGGACGTGCTCCGCGAAGCCCTGCCCCACCGGCCCCAGTCGGAGCACGAGCCGTTCCCGCCAGCGCGGCTCCCCGGGCGGGACGGCCAACGCCCGGGTCAGGGCGTGGAGGTCGCCGGCCAGGGTGGCCCGGTGGACGGCGTCCTGCGGGCGGACCTCCTCGAAGACGGCTGACGGTTGCTGGATCGGACCGGTGACCATGGGCACCTCCCCGCGCTGCGTCTGACCGCGTACAGCGATGGTGGACCCGTCGGTGCCCGGTGTCCAGGGTGCGGGCCCGCCTCATCCGTCCCGTGTGCCTCGCTGCTCCCGCAGGTCACACCGGCCCCAGCGGACACGCCCGCAAACCCACCGCGGGCAGGGGTGATCCGGCGACCCGGCCGCACCGGGTCCGGAGACGACTGTGCGCCCCGGTCCGGTGGACCGGGGCGCACAGGTCAGGTGGTGGAGGTGCCGGGAATCGAACCCGGGTCCTTCGCCGGTTTGTCAGGGCTTCTCCGAGCGCAGCTCGCTGTGCCTCTACTCGGCCCCTCCGATCACGCGAGCGAGTCGGTGTGACGGGCCCAGTCGCTGATTGATCTCGCCGCACGGACCCCGCGACCGGGTCCGGTTGGCCAGCCTTCTAGCTGATGCCGGCTAACTGGGTCGAAGGCGCTCCCAGGCCGACAGACTCACTACTCGCCTCAGGCGGCGAGAGCGAAGTCAGCGCGATTGTTCTTGGCGCTTATTGGTTTCCGACGAACGATTCTCGAGACGACGTCGGCTTCCTCGGCTCGCTTCCCCTGCCGCAACGTACGAAGTCGAAACCAGTCACCCCCTCGACGGGCCGCCCCTGTCGGCGGCACCATCAAGCCTAACGCCTGCCGCAACGGGTTTCATCCCGAGCCCCGGCCGGGCGTGCCGACCGGGACGAAGCGGATATGTTAGTCGTTCATTCCCTTGCCGCGCCGGCCGCTGACCCGGGCGATCTCCCGGTCCGCGTCCCGCTTGGCGAGGTCCTGCCGCTTGTCGTACGACTTCTTGCCCTTGGCCAGGGCGATCTCCACCTTCGCCCAGCCGTCGGAGAAGTAGACCTGCAACGGCACCATGGTGAGGCCGCCCTCGCGGGTCTTGCCGATCAGCCGGTCGATCTCCAGCCGCTTGAGCAGCAGCTTCCGGGTACGCCGGGGCTCGTGGTTGGTCCAGGTGCCCTGGGTGTACTCGGGGATGTGCATCCCGTGCAGGTAGAGCTCGCCGTTGCGCTCCTGGGCGAACGCGTCGACCAGCGACGCCCGCCCGGCCCGCAGCGACTTGACCTCGGTGCCGGTCAGCGCCATCCCCGCCTCGTAGGTGTCGAGGATCGAGTAGTCGTGCCGGGCCTTCTTGTTGGAGGCGACGACCTTGCGTCCCTTTTCCCGTGGCATCGGCGCCACCCCCTTCCAGGTGACCCGTGACCGGTCGGACCGGCCCGGGGCGGAGATCATGCTACCCGAATGACAAGGACCCTCCCGCACCGTTTATTCCGGCGCGGGAGGGCCCTCGGAGAGCCGTACGGTAACTAGACCCGCAGGTAGAAGCGGAGCGTGACCCAGGCGGTGACCGCGCTGACGAGACCACCGACGGCGGCCATCAGCGGGAACGTCAGGGCGATGTCGGACCAGGAGATCGGCGTGATCAGGCCCTCCAGGGCGGCCAACGAGCCACCGCCGGCGGCGACCTTCAGCCCGGCCAGCGCGACCAGGCCGAAGATCGAGCCGATCAGGCCGGCGACCACGGCCTCCAGCACGAACGGCGCCTGGATGAACCAGTTGGAGGCGCCGACCAGCTTCATGACCGCGACCTCACGCCGCTTGCTGTACGCGGCCACCTGGATCGTGTTGGCGACCAGGAGCAGCGCGGCGATGGCCATCACGACCGCGATGGCCAGCGCGAAGTTCTGGATCCCGCTGAGCACGCCGAAGACCTTGTCCAGCAGCCGGCTCTGGTCGACGATCTCGTCGACCCCCTCGGCGTCCTTGTACTGGTCGTAGATGTTCTTGTACTGCTCCGGGTTGACCAGCTCGAGCCGGAAGGACTCGGGCAGCTGGTCCGGCTTGACCGCGCTCACCAGGTCGGGGGCGTCCTGGTACATCTCCTGGAAGCGCTTGTACGCCTCGTCCTTGTTGACGTAGTGCACCTCCTCGACCAGGGGGTCGCCCTTGAGCTTGGCGTCCAGGTCGGTGCGCTGCTGCTCGGTCACCTCCTGGTCCAGGAAGATCGAGACCTCGACGTTCTCGTAGTAGAGGTCCTTCATGTCGCCGACCTTCTGGTACAGCAGGCCGCTCGCGCCAAGCATGAACAACGACACCGCCATGGTGATGATCATGGCGATGGTCATGGTGACGTTGCGCCACAGTCCGACCAGTACCTCGGACAGGACGTACTTCATCCGCATCGGGAATTCCTCCGGCTCTCCGGCGTGAGGTGTTCGTCGTCAGGTCGTACGGCTGGGGGTGGCCGCTCGGCTCACCCGTAGACGCCGCGGGCCTGGTCGCGCACGATGCGGCCGCTCTCGATCTCGATGACGCGGCGGCGCATCTGGTTCACGATGTTGGAGTCGTGCGTGACCATCACGACGGTCGTGCCGGTGCGGTTGATCCGGTCCAGCAGGCGCATGATCTCGATCGAGGTGTCCGGGTCCAGGTTTCCGGTCGGCTCGTCCGCGAGCAGGATGAGCGGGCGGTTCACGAACGCCCGGGCGACGGCGACCCGCTGCTGCTCACCACCGGAGAGCTCGTGCGGGTAGCGGTGCTCCTTGCCACCGAGCCCGACCAGCTCCAGCACCTCCGGCACGACCCGGCGGGCGACCGCCTTGGTCTTGCCGATCACCTCGAGAGCGAACGCCACGTTCTCGTAGGCGGTGCGGTTCGGCAGCAGCCGGAAGTCCTGGAAGACGCAGCCGATCGAGCGCCGGAAGTGGGGTCGCTTCCAGGAGCGCATCGAGGTGACGTCCTTGCTGTTCACGATGACCCGGCCCTTGTTGGGCGTGACCTCGTGCAGCAGCATCTTGATGATCGTGGACTTGCCGGAGCCGGATGGACCGATGAAGAAGACGAACTCGCCCTTCTCGATCGAGACGGACACGTTGTCGAGCGAAGGCCGGGACGCCTTCGGGTACGTCTTCGTCACTTGCTCAAGCTGAATCACGGGTGGTGAGTCTACGCGGTGTAACGGAAGAGCCAAGCCCCACGCCCCGCGGTTGCGGGGCGAGTCATCAATCTAGGGCGTATCGGGAAGATCGACGAAGCGCTCCGCCCGTGCCCGGTCACGCACTGTCGCCAGCGAGCTGCTGCTGCTTGCGCCACCGGATCCCGGCCTCGATGAAGGCGTCCAGGTCGCCGTCGAAGACCGACGACGGATTGCCGGTCTCCTGCTCGGTTCGGAGATCCTTCACCATCTGATAAGGGTGCAGCACGTACGAGCGCATCTGATCGCCCCACGAGCCGGCGGCGTCCGTCTTGAGCCCCTGGAGCTTGGCCTGCTCCTCCTGCCGCTTGCGCTCCAACAGCCGGGCCTGGAGCACCCGCAGCGCGGAGGCCTTGTTCTGCAGCTGGGACTTCTCGTTCTGGCAGGTGACCACGATGCCGGTCGGGAGGTGGGTGATCCGCACGGCCGAGTCGGTGGTGTTCACGCTCTGCCCGCCCGGCCCCGAGGAGCGGTAGACGTCGATCCGCATCTCGTTCTCGGGGATGTCGATGTGGTCGGTCTGCTCCACCACCGGCAGCACCTCGACGCCGGCGAAGCTGGTCTGCCGGCGGCCCTGGTTGTCGAACGGGCTGATCCGGACCAGCCGGTGGGTGCCCGACTCGACGCTGAGCGTGCCGTAGGCGTAGGGGACCTTGACCGTGAAGGTGGCCGACTTCAGGCCCGCCTCCTCGGCGTACGAGGTCTCGTAGACCTCGGTCGGGTAGCCGTGCCGCTCGGCCCAGCGCAGGTACATCCGCAGCAGCATCTCGGCGAAGTCCGCCGCGTCCACGCCGCCGGCGCCGGCCCGGATGGCGACCAGCGCCTCCCGGGAGTCGTACTCGCCGGAGAGCAGGGTGCGGACCTCCATCTCCTGGATGGCCTTGGTCAGCCCGGTGATCTCCGACTCGACCTCGGCCAGCACGCCCGGGTCGGACTCCGCCTCGGCCAGCTCCAGCAGTACGCCGGCGTCGTCGAGCCGGGAGCGGAGGCTGCCCAGCTTGCCGATTTCGCCGTTGACGTACGACAGCTGGGAGGTGACCTGCTGGGCCTTGGCCTGGTCGTCCCAGAGGTCGGGGGCGGACGCCTCCTGCTCCAGGCGGGCCTTGTCCGCGCGCAGCCGGTCGATGTCGAGCACCGACTCGATGTTGCGCAGGGTGGCGTCGAGGTCCTTGAGCTGTTCAGCGTAATCGGCAGCGGTCACGACTGACAAGCGTACTGCGAGGGTGCGGAGTGAGCTTGCGAGCCCCGCGCTCCCGGGCGGGCGGGTCGGCCGAGGATCACCCGACGGGGGCGCTCTTGAGCCACGACAGGGCGGCCTTGTGGTAGGCGACGGCGAACTCCAGCGCGCTGGCGTCGTACGTCTCGCCCTCCTTCTTGGCGCTCTTGACCTGCTCCCGGACCCGGGCGAGGGCCTCGGTGTGGTATTCGTTCGCCGCCGCCTGGAGGTTCTGCAGCTGGCTGGGCGAGTGCAGGTCACCGAAGGCGATGCGCAGCGCGATCGGGTTGCGGATGGTGTCCCGCCCGGGATCCTCCGCCAACCAGCGGGAGAACGTCCGTTTTCCGGCCGCGGTGATCGCGTACGGCTGGCTCATGCGCGGGCCGGGCTTGCCCATCCGGACGAGCCCTCGCTCGGCGAGCACCGGCAACTCCCGGTAGACCTGACTGCGGGTCATCGACCAGTACGGCGCCAGCCGGCGCTCGGCGGCGGCCATCAACTGGCCACCTGTCATGGGGCCCTCATGGAGCAGCCCGAGCAGGGCCGCCGCCGTGGGGTTGACTCCGGAATCCGCCATGCCCCTCACGCTGCCACTTTGCCGACCCTCCGTCCAGGATTTCACAGTTTCGCCACCCGGTAGGGGTTCCTATGTGCACTGTCGGCGCAAGACAGTCCGTGGCGGAGCGTCGATGCCTCACAACCGGCTGCGCAGCTCCCACAGTTCCGGGTAGAACCGGGTCTCCACCCGGGAGCGCAGGTACGCCCCGCCGGCCGAGCCGCCGGTGCCCGGTTTGGTGCCGATCTGCCGCTCGGCCATCAGCACGTGCCGGGCCCGCCACAGCGAGAACGCCTGGTCGTGGGCGACCAGCGCCTCCGCGAGATCCCACAGCGGCCCGAACCGCTCCCGGTCCGCGGCGATCGTGGCGTACGCCGCGAAGCGCGCCTCCGCCTGGGAGACGTCGAAGCCGGCCCGGTCGAGCACGGCCAGGAAGCCGTCCCAGAGACTCGGCTCGGCCAGCCGCCGCTCCAGCCGCTCCCGGTCCGCGGCGGACAGTCCCCGGAACCGGCGCAGGAAGTCCGGGTCCTTCAGCCCGGAGAGGAACTCGATCTCCCGGAACTGCACCGACTGGAAGCCGGAGGCCGGGGCGAGCTTGGTCCGGAAGACCAGGAAGTCCTGGGGGGTCATGGTGTCGATCACGTCAACCTGGCCGATCAGCACCCGCTCCACCACGTGGCAGCGCTCCAGCCGCACCCGCGGCAGGTAGGTCTCGCCGGCGAGCATCCGGTCCCGGGCGTCGGAGAGTTCGGACAGCAGCAGCTTGAACCACAGCTCGTAGACCTGGTGGATGGTGATGAAGAGCAGTTCGTCGTGGGAGGCCGGATCGGACTCCGGCACCTGCGCGGCGAGCAGGTCGGCCAGCCGCAGGTAGTCGCTGTAGGTGAGCAGGCCACCCTGCTCACCGAACCGGGGGTCGTACGCGGGGGTGGGGTGGCTCATCGCGCCACGCTACCGCCGCGCTCCGGCCCCCGCTCACCGCCGACGGACCGGTGGCCGGCGACGCGGAACGCGCCGCCGGCCACCGTCGCCGGTTCAGCCCATGTGCGGGTACGTGTGGTCGGTCGGCGGGACGAAGGTCTCCTTGATCGTCCGCGGCGACATCCAGCGCACCAGGTTGTGCCAGGAGCCGGCCTTGTCGTTGGTGCCGCTGGCCCGGGCGCCGCCGAACGGCTGCTGCCCGACCACCGCACCGGTCGGCTTGTCGTTGATGTAGAAGTTGCCGGCCGCGTACCGCATCTTCTCCGCCACCGCGTCGACCACCTGGCGGTCGGTCGCGAAGATCGAACCGGTCAGCGCGTACGGGGCGATCGACTCGGCCTGGGCGACCACCTCGTCGAAGCGGGCGTCGTCGAAGACGTGCACGCCGAGGATCGGGCCGAAGTACTCGGTGGTGAACGTCTCGTGCGCCGGGTCGGTGCACTCGAACAGGGTCGGCCGGACGAAGTAGCCGACCGAGTCGTCGGCGGTGCCCCCGGCGATGATCCGGCAGGTGTCGTCGCCGCCGATCAGCTCCAGCGCGGCGGTGTGCCGGTCGAACGCCTTGGCGTCGATCACCGCGCCGCCGAAGTTGCCGAAGTCGGTGACGTCACCGTAGGTGAGCGACTCCGCGGTGGCGGCCAGGCGGTCCCGCAGCCCGCCCTCCCAGATCGACCGCGGCACGTACGCCCGGGACGCCGCCGAGCACTTCTGGCCCTGGTACTCGTAGGCGCCGCGGATCAGGGCGGTGTGCAGGGCGTCCACGTCGGCGCTGGAGTGCGCCACGACGAAGTCCTTGCCGCCGGTCTCGCCGACCAGCCGCGGGTAGCCCCGGTAGCGGGAGATGTTGTCGCCGACGGTCTTCCACAGGTGCTGGAAGACCTTGGTCGAGCCGGTGAAGTGGATGCCGGCCAGGTCGGGGTCGGCGAGCACCACGTCGGAGACCTCCTCGCCCCGACCGGTGACCATGTTGATCACACCGGCCGGCAGCCCGGCCGCCTCGAACAGCCGCATGGTGAAGTGCGCGGCGAACTGCTGGGTCGGACCCGGCTTCCAGACCACGGTGTTGCCCAGCAGGGCCGGCGCCGACGGCAGGTTGCCGGCGATCGCGGTGAAGTTGAACGGGGTGATCGCGTAGACGAAGCCCTCCAGCGGCCGGTGGTCGAACCGGTTCCAGGTGCCGGCCGACGAGAGCGGCTGCTCGGCCAGGAGCCGGCGCGCGAAGTGCACGTTGAACCGGAGGAAGTCGATGAACTCGCAGGCCGAGTCGATCTCCGCCTGGATGGCGGTCTTGGACTGGCCGAGCATGGTGGCCGCGTTCAGGGTGTCCCGCCAGGGGCCGGCGAGCAGTTCGGCGGCGCGCAGGAAGATCGCCGCCCGCTCCTCGAACGGCAGCGCCCGCCACATCGGGGCGGCGTCCTTGGCCGCCTTGACCGCCGCGCGGGCGTCGTCGTGGGTGGCGTGCGCGGTGACGCCCAGCACGTGCGCGTGCTTGTGCGGCTGGACCACGTCGATCGACTCGCCGCCGGCCATCCGTTGCTCACCGGCGATGGTCATCGGCAGGTCGATCCGCTCGGCGGCCAGCTCGGCCAGTCGCCGTTGGAGCCGCTCCCGGTCGGCGCTGCCCGGCTCGTAGTTGCGTACCGGCTCGTTGCGGGGCTCGGGTACGGAGAACACGGCGTCCATCAAGGCTCCTGGCGATCTCGACAGCGGTGGCGAAACCGGACCCGCGGGCGCGCGGCCGGGTGACCTGCGCCGGGACGCCGCGCGACGGTAGCCGGTCGCGGCGGCGGGACCGGGGCCAATTCTCCCATGCGGGCCCCTCGCCTCCACCCTCCCCCGCCCTGCCCGCCGGGCCGCGCTGCCAGGCCCTTCACCGAGCCCGCCCGGCCTCCCCCGCCCTCCCCGCCGGGCCGCGGCGCCGGCCGCCCTGCCAGGCCCTTCACCGAGCCCACCCGGCCTCAGCCGGCTCCCCGCCCGACCCCGCCGCCTCCCGTCCGGCTGATCAAGAGGTTGGCGTCGAAGCCCCGCCGACGCTGACCCGAACCTCTCGATCATCGGGTGCGCCGGGGTGCCGGGCGGGGCGGCGGGGCGGGGGCGGGTGGGCGCGTACCCTGGGTTGCCGGTGACCTGCCCGCCCCGTGCCCGGCCGACCGCCCGGGGGCCGGCCCGCCTCGAAGGGGAGACGATGACCAAGCAGCCCGGCGGCTCCGCGGCCGCGGAGTCGGACCAGCCGGTGGCCGACGACACCACTGCGGCCGCCGGCCCGGGCACCGCACCCGCGACCGCCGGACCGGCCGCCGCCCGGACGGCGGCGGACGAGGCGGGACCGGCGGACGGTGCCGCCGACCCGACGGACGCCGAGCGGGCAGGATCCGCCGGTGCGGTCCGTGCGGTCGCAGAACCGGCCGACGACGCTCCGGCAGGAGCGGCGGCGCCCGCGGCGCCGGTGCTCGCGCTGCTGGCGCTGGGGTGGCTGGCCGCGATGCTCTGGTCGACCCGCGAGGCGATCACCTCGGCGGCGGCCGGGGTGACCGCGATCAGCCTCTCCGCCTTCGCGCTGCCGGGGGTGATCTCCGCCGCGCTGGTCGCCGGCGCCGCCTTCGCCCTCTCCGGGGTCGACCTGCTCGGCCGCCGGGTCGGCGACCGGGCCACCCTGCGCTTCCTCGCGGCGATCGGCGCCGGCCTGCTGATCGGGCTCGCCGCCGCGTTCGCGATCAACCTGACCTACGCCGACAACGCGACCACCAACGTGATCGCCGGCACCGCCGCCGCCGCGGCGATCATCGGCGGGGCCGTCGCCGGCGCCCGCAGCGCCCCGACCGTCGGCGCGGTGGTGGCGGCCGCGCTCGGCACGCTGGTCTTCGTGGTGGCGTTCAGCCGGGCCCGGGACCCGCTCTTCGACCTCTTCGGCGCCGGCGAGACGCAGGAGTCGCTGGTCACCGCGGCCAAGTGGGTGTCGCGCACCGAGTCCCTGCTCGCCGGGCTGGTCGCCGGGCTGCTCGCCTTCGGCTACCTGACCTGGGCCCGCCGCCGGGCCACCCGGCGCGACCCGGACGCCCCCGCGCTGCGCTGGCCGGCGTACCTGCTGGCCGGGGCCGGCCCGGGCCTGCTCCTGCTGGTCGCCGAGGTGGTCATCCGGATCGGCGGGCGCTCCCTGCTCGACCTGGCCGCCGCGCTGAGCGAGGCGGACGCGGTGGCCCAGACGTCACTGGGCACCTCGCGGGTGGACAACGGCATCTGGGTGCTCTTCGTGGGCGCGCTGACCGCGCTGGTCCTGTTCGGCCGGACGCTCGGCCCGGTGCGGACCGACGACGACCCGGAGCCCGCGGAGGCCACGGCCGACCGCTGATCCGGGTGCGGCCGGACGGCGCGCAGGTCGGCGTCGCCGGGCCGCCGCCCCGCACCGGAGCGGGTCAGGTGGCGGTACGCAGCAGCAGGTCCAGCTCGGTGACGTCGTACCACTCCAGCTCGTGGTCCTCGGCGCCGTCGACGGTGAACTGGGCGTCCGGGTCACCGGCGAGCGCCTCGGCGACCACCTCGGCGGCGGCGGCCACGTCCTCGACCGCCTCCGACCCGTCCACGTGGATCGCGGCGACGGCCTCGATCGGCACCGGCCGGGCCAGCTCGACCCCGCTCGATCCCAGCTCGCCGTCACCGCGCCCGACCGCCGCGGCCGGCAGGTCCACCGAGACCACCACCCGGCGGCGGGGCGCGCCCGGGTCGGCCCGGAGCAGCTGCAACGCGTCCTGGGCGGCGCGGGTGAAGGCGACGTACTCCAACTCCTCCTCGTCGCCCTCGGCGTACCACTCCCGCAGGGCCGGAGTCACCGCGTGCGCCCGCGCCGCGGCGAGCCCCTGCTCACGCAGCCGGGACAGCATCGGGACGGTCGCGGGCACGTACACCCGGACAAGGTCGTCGCTCACCGGTCGTCTCCCTGCTAAGTCCTCCGCCGGCGTCCACCGGCCCGGGCGCCGATCATGCCGTACGCCGTGACCGTCATACACCTCGTACGTCGCCCGGTGGAAGTTCCGCGCCGGTGTGTCCGCCACCGGAAGTGGCCGGGGCGACCGGCGGGTGCTGGGCGAGGCCGGCAGGCGGTGGCAAACTGAGCCAAACGACGCCAACCCCGGGAGTTTCCGTGGAGCCGAGGTTCCTGCTCCTCTCCGACGTGGCCGCCGAGCTCAACGTGTCGGATTCGCAGGTCTACCACATGGTGCGCAGCGGCGAACTGCCCGCGATCAAGATCGGAGGGCGCGGCCAGTGGCGGGTGGAGCGCGCCCAACTGGAGGAGTACATCCAGCGCAAGTACGCGGAGACCGCGGAGTGGGTGCGCAGCAACCCGCTCGCCGACCGCGACCCGGAGTGACCCCGCCGACGCGCTGAGCCATTGACCGCAGGCTCTCCCATGCTCAAAGATGAGAGGCGATCAGAGGCAAACGAAGGCAAACGCAAGATCAGGGGGCAGCGCGATGACCGACTCCCGCCGACCCGGCCCGTCCCGGCCACCCGTGCGGCTGCGGCCCGCGCCCTCGTTCGAGCCACCCTTCGTCGACGAGGACGGCAGCCACTGGCCACTGCCCGGCGACGGCCAGCTCGCCCTCGACCTGTTCGAGCGGGTCCGCCGGGAGCCCGGCCGCCCGCCCGACCGGCGGCTGCGGCCCGGGCCGACCCCCGCCGGGCCCGGCCGCCGCGCCCCCGGCCCGCTGCCGCCCGGCGCCCTGGTGACCGCCACGCCCGAGGCGACCCGGGCCGCCCACCGCTTCGTCGGCACGTGTCTCGAGGTGCTCAACGGCTACCGTCCGCCCGGGCAGCTCCGGCCGCTGCTCGACCCGGCCCGGGCCGCCGAGCTGCTGCCCGAGCTGGCCCGGGCCGGCGCGCGGACCGGCCCGGTGCGCCGCCGGTCGACCCGGCCCACCGTGCGGCTGCGCCGGCTGCGGGTCTGCGAGCCCCGGGCCGCCGCGGTCGAGGTGGCCGCGGTGCTCGCCGGCGGCAACGGTCACGCCTGGGCGATGGCGCTCCGCCTGGAACACCGCCGCGGCACCTGGCTCTGCACCGCCCTCCAAGTCCTGTGACGGGCCCGTCCGGCCGGACCGCAGCCGTCGGCCGTCCGAGGACGAGCGGCGAGGGCGGAAGCTCCGGTTGCGGCAGATCGGGGTGTCCCGGCGGCCGGATACCGCGCCATCCGCAAACGGGGTCGATCAAGACGGCGGACGTCGGTGATCGCAGCGTCGGGCCGGAGACGCCGACGGGCCCCGGCCGGTTGGCCGGGGCCCGTCGGGCGAGCGTCGGATCAGGCGCCGCCGTTGGGCGCGCCGTGGCAGCGCTTGTACTTGCGGCCGGAGCCGCACGGGCAGGGCGCGTTGCGGGACGGGCCGTTGCCCGCCTCCGCCTGCCCCGGAGCCGGCCGGCGGGCCGCGTTCGACGCGACGGCCGGGCCGCGCAGCCCGGTCGCCGGGCGCTGCGGGGCGTTCGGCGCGGTCGTCCCCGGCGCCGCCGGAGCGGCCTTGGCCGCCCGCCCGATGCCGAGCGCGGGAGCCTGCTCCTCGGCCGGCTCGACGGCCACCGAGCCGCGACCCGCCTCGCCGTCGATGGTCGGCGCGGAGTACTGCAGGCCCTGCTGCTGCGGCGCCCGGTTCAGGCCCTTGGCCCGGATCTCCACCGGCTTGTCGAGCAGCTTGACCTCTTCGGCCTCCGGCTCCGGCTCCGCGACCTGGACCTCCAGGTTGTAGAGGAAGCCGACCGTCTCCTCCTTGATGCCGTCCATCATGGTGGCGAACATGTCGAAGCCCTCGCGCTGGTATTCGATCACCGGGTCGCGCTGGGCGTACGCCCGCAGGTTGATGCCCTCCTGCAGGTAGTCCATCTCGTAGAGGTGCTCACGCCACTTGCGGTCGATGACCTGGAGCAGCACCATCCGCTCGAGCTGGCGTACCGCGTCCTCGCCGAGCTGCTCCTCCCGCCGGTCGTACGCGGCGTGCGCGTCCTCCTTGAGGCGGGACATCAGGAAGTCGGCGTCCATGCCGGCCCGCGAGCCGCCCGCCTCCTCCTCCAGCTCCTCGATGGTGATGCCGACCGGGTAGAGCTGCTTGAGGCTGGACCAGAGCTGCTCGAGGTCCCAGTCCTCGCCGTAGCCCTCGGCGGTGGCGCCCTGCACGTACGCCTCGATGACGTCGTCGATCATGTTGCGGACCTGGTCGGAGAGGTCCTCGCCGTTGAGCACCCGGAGGCGCTCGGCGTAGATCACCTGGCGCTGCTTGTTCAGCACCTCGTCGTACTTCAGGACGTTCTTGCGGATCTCGGCGTTCTGGCCCTCGATCTGGGCCTGCGCGTTCTTGATCTGCCGGGTGACCATCTTCGACTCGATGGGCACGTCCTCCGGGATGTTGAACCGGTCCATGACCGCCTCGACCGCGCCGGAGCGGAACCGCTTCATCAGCTCGTCCTGCAGGGACAGGTAGAAGCGGGACTCGCCCGGGTCACCCTGCCGGCCGGAGCGACCGCGCAGCTGGTTGTCGATCCGCCGGGACTCGTGCCGCTCGGTGCCCAGCACGTAGAGGCCACCGGCGGCGGCGACCTCCTCCGCCTCGGCTTCGCAGGCCTGCTTCCACTTGGGCAGGACCTCCTCCATCGCCTTGGCGTACTCCTCCTCGTGCTCCAGCGGGTCGAGGCCGCGCTGGCGCAGCTCGCTCGCGGCGAGGAACTCGGGGTTGCCGCCGAGCAGGATGTCCGTGCCCCGGCCGGCCATGTTGGTGGCCACGGTGACCGCGCCCTTGCGCCCGGCCTGGGCGACGATCTCGGCCTCCCGGGCGTGGAACTTGGCGTTCAGCACCGAGTGCGGGATGCCGCGGCGGCGCAGCAGCTGGGAGAGGATCTCGGAGTTCTCCACCGAGACGGTGCCGACCAGCACCGGTTGCCCGGCCTGGTGCCGCTCGGCGATGTCCTCCACCACGGCGTTGAACTTGGCCTTCTCGGTCTTGTAGATGACGTCCGGCCGGTCCTGCCGGACCATCGGCCGGTGCGTCGGGATGGTCACCACGCCGACCTTGTAGACCTTGTTGAACTCGCCCGCCTCGGTCTGCGCGGTACCGGTCATGCCGGAGAGCTTCTCGTAGAGGCGGAAGTAGTTCTGGAGGGTGATGGTGGCCAGGGTCTGGTTCTCCTGCTTGATCTCCACCCCCTCCTTGGCCTCGATCGCCTGGTGCATGCCCTCGTTGTAGCGGCGGCCGTGCAGGATGCGGCCGGTGAACTCGTCGACGATCAGGACCTCGCCGTCGCTGACGATGTAGTCCTTGTCGCGCTTGTAGAGCTCCTTGGCCTTGATGGCGTTGTTCAGGTAGCCGACCAGCGGGGTGTTCACCGACTCGTAGAGGTTGTCGATGCCGAGCCGGTCCTCGACCTTGGCGACGCCGCGCTCGGTGACCGCGATGGTCCGCTTGGCGTAGTCGACCTCGTAGTCGCCCTCGCCGTCCTTGCCGGGCTGGAGCCGGGCCACCACGGCGGCGAACTCGCCGTACCAGCGGGCGGAGTGCTCGGCCGGTCCGGAGATGATCAGCGGGGTCCGGGCCTCGTCGATCAGGATCGAGTCGACCTCGTCGACCACCGCGAAGTTGTGCCCGCGCTGGACCAGTTCGTCCCGCGACCAGGCCATGTTGTCGCGCAGGTAGTCGAAGCCGAACTCGTTGTTGGTGCCGTAGGTGATGTCGCACTCGTACGCGGCCCGGTGCTCGGCGGCCGGGCGGTTGGGCATCACCACGCCGACGGTGAGGCCGAGGAACTCGTGCACCCGGCCCATCCACGCGGCGTCCCGCTGGGCCAGGTAGTCGTTGACCGTGACCACGTGCACGCCCTCGCCGGAGAGCGCGTTCAGGTAGACCGGCATGACCGAGGTCAGGGTCTTGCCCTCACCGGTCTTCATCTCGGCGATGTTGCCGAAGTGCAGCGCCGCGCCGCCCATCACCTGGACGTCGTACGGGCGCTGGCCGAGCACCCGGGCAGCCGCCTCGCGGCACACCGCGAACGCCTCGGGCAGCAGGTCGTCGAGGGTCTCGCCGTCGGCCAGCCGCTCCTTGAACTGCTCGGTCATGCCGCGCAGCTCGGCGTCGGTGAGGTTGACGTAGTCGTCCTCGATCGAGTTGACGGCGGCGGCGATGGCCTTGAGCCGGCGCACCATACGGCCCTCGCCCGCGCGGAGGACCTTTTCCAGAATCGACACGGATCAACGCTCCCCTAGACAGTCTCGAACCATCGTAGGCGCTCCATCGGGGCGATGGTCACTGGTGGCGGGGGTCCGTCCCGACGAAAACGACATAACACGCAGCACGTCCGCCGGCGGCCCGGATATCCGTTACGCCGTCCGCGAACGATCCGGCACGATGAGTCGGGTGGAACCCGTGGAGATCATCGAGGACGGCCTGCTGCTGCGCCCCTGGCAGGCCACCGACGCCGACGCCGTGCACCGTGCCTGCCAGGACCCGGACATCCAGCGCTGGACCACCGTACCCCGCCCGTACCTGCCCGAACACGCCCAGAGGTTCGTCACCGAGGTGGCTCCGGGCGACTGGTCGGCCGGCCGGGGAGCGCCGTTCGCGGTCTGCGACGCGGCCACCGGTGAGCTGCTCGGCTCGTGCGGGCTGGTCTCCATCGACACCGGCCTGGGCTCCGGCGAGATCGGCTACTGGGTCGCCCCCTGGGCCCGCGGGCGCGGCGTCACCGTACGGGCCGCCCGGGCGGTCGCCCGCTGGGCCTTCGACACCCTCAAGCTGCGCCGGCTGATCTGGCAGGCCGAGGTCGGCAACCACGCGTCCCGGCTGGTGGCGCTGCGCACCGGGTTCCGGATCGATGGGCGGCTGCGGCTGGCGGACCCGGCGCCCGACGGCGGCAACCAGGGCTGGATCGGCTCACTGCTGACCGGCGAGGTGCCGGCCGCCGGCAGCACCGGCCCGGCCGGCCCCGGCACCCTGGAGGCCCGGCGGGCCGCCGTCTTCGGCCGCCCGCAGCCGGTCCTCTTCGCCACCGCCGGCGCCACCGAACTGCGGCTGCGCCCGATGGAGGAACGCGACCTCGACGCGGTCGTGGCCACCTGCCAGGACCCGGAGACCGTCCGCTGGACCACCGTGCCCGACCCGTACCGGCGCGAGCACGCCGAGGGGTTCCGCCGGGACGTCGCCGAGGCGGCCTGGGCGGGCGGCACCGGCGCGTCGTACGCGATCGCCGACGCCGACGACCGGTACGCCGGCTCGGTCGACCTGCGGCTCTCCCCGGCCGACCCGCTGCTGGCCGACGTCGGCTTCATGACCGCGCCGCACGCCCGGGGCCGGGGCTACCAGCCGGCCGCGCTCGCCGCGCTCTGCGCCTGGGGCTTCGCCACGCTCGGCCTGGCCCGGACCGAGTGGCGGGCGAACGTGGGCAACACCGCGTCCCGCCGGGTCGCCGAGAAGGCCGGCTTCACCTTCGAGGGCACCGCCCGCGGCGGGGTCAACCACCGCGGCGAACGGCTGGACGCCTGGGTGGCCGGGCTGCTCGCCGAGGACCTGTCGTGACGCCGAAGGTGGTCGAGGCGTACGGTGTCCGGCTGCGGGAGTTCCGCGACGACGACGTCGCCGACACCGCCGCCGCCTGCGCCGACCCGTTGACCCAGCGGTTTATCTCCGGCATGCCGTCGCCGTACACCGAGGCGGACGCCCGCTGGTGGGTCACCGAGGGCGCACCCGCGGCCTGGGCCACCGGCGGGGCCGCCTACGCGGTGGCGGACCGGGACACCGACCGGCTGCTCGGCGGGGTCGGACTGAGCCAGCCGGTGGCCTACCGGAGCCAGGCCGAGATCGGCTACTGGGTGGCGCCGTGGGCGCGCGGGCGGGGGGTGGCCACCGCGGCGACCCGGGCGCTGGCCGAGCACGCGTTCGCCACCGGGACCGCCCGGCTGGAACTGCTCACCCACGCCGAGAACGCCGCCAGCCAGCGGGTCGCGCTCGCCGCCGGCTTCCGCTACGAGGGCGTACGCCGCGACGCCAACCCGACCCGGGGCGGCGGCCGGCACGACCTGCTCGCCTGGGTACGTCTCGCCGACGACCCGCCCGGGCCGACCCCGCGCCCGCTGCCCGACCTGCCCGACGGCCGGCTCGACGACGGCGTGGTGACCCTGCGCCGGCTCGCCCCGGACGACGCGGACCTGATGTTCCGGCTGCACACGCTCCCCGAGGTGGTGGCGAACCAGGCGCCCCCGGTGCCACCCGGCCGGGACGCGATCGAGCGGCGCTGCCGGCTGGCGGAGAGCGGCTGGCTGACCGGCGCCATCGCCCGGCTGCTGATCCTCGACGCGGCCACCGGCGAGTCGGTCGGCAGTTGCGGGCTCTCCTACACCGACCTGCCGGCCGGCGAGGCGAGCGTCGGCTACGCGCTGCTGCCGGCCGCGCGGGGTCGCGGCCTCGCCACCCGGGCCGTCCGGCTGCTCGCCGGCTGGGCCTTCGGGCCGGCCGGAATCGCCCGACTGACCGCCGGCACCATGCCCGACAACATCGCCTCGCACCGGGTGCTGGAGAAGGTCGGCTTCCGGCGCGAGGGGCTGCTGCGGGGACGGCTGCCCGGCCTGGCCGGGAGCCGCATCGACGACCTGGTCTTCGGGCTGCTGCCGGAGGAACTGCGCTGACCCGGCCGGTCGTGGCGGCGGGCGGTGCCGCCACCACGACCGCGCTCGACTCCTCAGATCGCCAGCGAGATGATGCCGTAGTCGTAGGCGTGCCGGCGGTAGACGACGCTCGGCCGGCCGGACTCCTTGTCCTGGAACAGGTAGAAGTCGTGGCCGACGAGTTCCATCTGGAACAGCGCGTCGTCGACGGTCATCGGCTCGGCGGGGTGCACCTTCTCCCGCGCGATGTGCCAGGGCTGGTCGTCGTACTCGTCCTCGGCGTCGACCCGTTCCGCGACCGCCGTGGCGGTGGCCGCGCTCGCGCCGTTCACCGACGTCGACAGCGGCGGGACGTCGAGGTCCGCCACGGGCAGGCCGGCGGTGGCGGCGGCGACGGAGAGCGGCGCGTGCCGCCCCCGGTGGACCCGGCGGCGGTCGGCCGCCCGGCGCAACCGGGTGTCGAGCTTGGCGATCGCCGCGTCGAGCGCGCTGTAGAAGTCGTTCGTGCAGGCCTCGGCCCGGATCACCGGACCGCGGGAGACACAGGTTATCTCCACCCGCTGGCAGTGGTCCGCCTGACGCGGATTGCGCTCGTGGAACAGCTCCACATCGACGCGAATAAGTTTGTGATCGTAGCGTTCGATCTTCGCGAGTTTCTCCGCGACGTGCACCCGGTAATGGTCGGGAACTTCGACGTTCCGGCCCTTGACCACGATGTCCACGTGACCTCCTCGTTCGGATGGTCGTTCGTTCCGGCATCCGGTCGCGCGCTCCGGGGAGGCCCCACTCGGCGTCGACCGGTCAATACGGCTACGCCTCCTCTCACCGCCGGGGGCGGCTGAAAGACCTCCTACCCCCGACAGCAAAACGCTAACGCCTGTTCATGGCACAGTCACCCCTGGTTGCGGAGACCGCTCAGAAATTTTCACAGCTCATACACCAACGGGTGAAACGGAAACACGAACGGTTACGACTGTTGCCGTTTCTCGGTCGCCGCGAGCACCACGGCGACCGCCGGTGACAGGCCGGTCGCGGCCAGCGCACGGCTGACCGCGGCGAGGGTGGCGCCCGTGGTGACGATGTCGTCCAGCACCACCACGGCGGTCCCCTCCGCCACCGGCGCCACCCGGGAGCGCACCCGGAACGCCGACTCGGCCGCCGCCGCCCGGCCCGCGCTGTCCAGGGTCACCGAGTCCGGGCGGGGCAGGGCGCGCAACGGCCGGCGTACCCGCACCGGCCAGCCGGCCCGCCGCAGCCGGTGGGCGCAGTGCCGGGCCAGCCGGCCGAGGTGGTCGCCGTAGCGGGCCCGGGCCGCCGCCGCGGTGTCCGGCACCGGCACCGGCGTCACCGGGCGGGTCCCGCCGAGCGCGGTCGCCACCGCCTCGGCGAGCAGCCCGCCCAGCGGCCGGGCCAACCTATGCCGGCCGTGCTCCTTGTGCGCCAGCAGCGTCTCCCGCAGCGGCCCGGCGTACGGGCCGAGGGCGACGCAGGGCGGCAGGCCGGGCGGGGCGGGGGTGGGCCGTACCGGGCGGGGGCGCAGCACCTGCAACTGCCCGGCGCACTCCGGGCACACCCCGTGTCGCAGGCCGGGGCGGTGTTCCCGGCAGCCCGCGCAGGTGGCGGGCAGCACCAGGTCGGCGAGGTCCGCCCAGAGCGCGCCGATGTCCCGCACCGGGATCAGTAGAGGAAGAAGGGGGCGGTCGGGTTGCCGGGTCGGTCCCCGGTCGGCGACGGGCTCACGTTCAGCACCTGGTCCCGCTGGATCCGCGACGACCCGCTGTACGCCACGCCGTTCGCCTCGTACAGCACCACGCTGGGCTGCCGCACCACCGGGTTGACCGGATAGGCCGCCAGGTGGGTCACCTTGGCGCCCAACTTCTCGTGCAGCCCGGCCTGCCGGGCGCCGTCGATGCTGACCTGGTAGACCGCCGGACGGTCGACCGAACCGGCCACGACCAGCTGATCCTCCCCGCTCCAGTCGACCGCCGAGAGGGCGGTCAGCGAGGTGAACACCTTCCGCAGTGGCCCGATGCTGACCTGGTCGCCGTCCAGGCTGACCGCGGCCACGTAGAGCCCGCCACCGACGATCAGCGCGACCCGGTGACCGTCCAGCGACGTCGCCACGGCGGTGACCTCGCCCGTCACGCCGTTGAGCTGCACCTGGCTCATCGCCGCTTCCCCGTCAAAGCGGTAGAGGTTTTTGTCGGCCACCACCAGCCCGCGCGGCTTCAGCGGGTCGAGGGTACGCAGCCAGACCGGCCGGCCGATCGCGGTGTGCTCAGGCCCGCGGCGCAGGTCGGCCAGCGGGGCGACGCCGCTGCCCAGCGCGAGCCGCTGCCGCTTGTTCGGCCCGGTGACCACCAGCGCGGCCAGCGTCCGGTCACCGGCGCGGCCGAAGTTGGCCCACACCACGTTGCGGTTGACCTCCGCGGTCACCGGCACCGTCCCCGGCTCCCCGACGACGGCGAGCGGGTGCACCGCGCCGTCGTATACGCAGAACCGCTGCGGGTTCTGCGTCAGCGGGTAGACCCGATTGGCCAGCCGCTGGCCGCCCAGGTCGACCACCCGGCGGGACTGGTTCTGGACCTTCAGCTCCAGTTGGCCGTTGACGTCCGGCAGCGACCAGGCGAGCTGGGTGGCGAACTGGTCCAGCCGCCGCTCGTCGTTGCCGGACATGGCCAGGTTGACCTCCCACCGGCCGGCGCTCCCGGTGGCGTTGTTGATCAGCTCGGTGCGGTCCGGCAGCGCGGTGACCGCCGGCCGCAGCCAGTCGGACGGACCGCCGATCAGCCACCGGACCACCTCGGTCACCTGCCGCTCCTCCGGCACCGCCTCGGGCAGGTAGCGCAGGTCGGGCACCAGTCGGCTGCGGTCCGAGCTCCAGAAGTAGACCGACGAGGGCTTGTAGTACTGCTCCAACGCCACGTCGCTGAGCAGCAGCACGTTCGGCGGGTCCTGCAGGTAGAGACCGGCCTGCTCCACGTCGCCCTGCCCGGGCGTGGCCGCGCTGACGAGCTTGAACTCGTAGCTCCGCTCAGTGGCCACCGGCGGCACCAGCGTGCCGTTCGCCCGGAGCACGCCGATCTGCTGCACGTTGATGGTCACCTTGGTGCTGTCGACGTCGGGCGTGATCACCGGATCGTCGGTCAGCCGCACCACGGTGAGCGCGATCTCGCTGCCCTGCTTCTCCTGGAGCCGGTCGTGGTGCTGCGGGTCGATGTAGTCCTTGATCCGCTGGTAGGCGCGGTCCGGCTCGCCGGCGGCCGCGGCCAGGAAGTTGCGGACGAAGGTGTCGGCGTTACCCCCGGCGGCCTTCCGGGTGGGCGGCTCCAGGTTGTGACCGCTGAACGGCCCGGCCTCCGCCGTCGATACCCGGCGCTCCACCTCGACGTCGGTGCGGTCCGGGATGCCGCAGCCGGTCAGCCCGGTGGCCAGCAGGGCGAGGCCGGCGACGCCGGTGAGCAGCGAGCGTCTCACGACCGCGCCTCCGCCTTCGCCCCGGCGGCGCCCCCGCCGGCCGGGCCGGCGGGGTCGTCGCCACCGCTGGCCGCCCTCGGAGCCGGTGCGATCGCCAGCGCACCATCCGGGCCCGGGCCGATGGCCAGCAGCCCGCCGTCGCGCGGGCCGCCGAAGGGCAGGGCCGCGTCGGCCGGCACCAGCCGCAGCGGCGAGGTGGTGAGCCGGTCGCCGGCGCGGGCCGGCAGGGTGAGCCGGAACTGTGCGCCCTGCCCCGGCGCCCCCCACGCCTCCAGCCAGCCACCGTGCAGCCGGGCGTCCTCCAGGCTGATCGACAGCCCGAGCCCGGTGCCGCCGGTCTGCCGGGCCCGGGACGGATCGGCCCGCCAGAACCGGTTGAACACCAGCTTCTCCTCGCCCGGCTTGAGCCCCACCCCGCGGTCGCGCACGGTGATCGCCACCGCGGTCTCGTCCGAGCCCAGGGTGATCAGCACCGGCTTGCCCTCGCCGTGCTCGACCGCGTTGCCGACCAGGTTGCGCAGCACCCGCTCGACCCGGCGGGGGTCCACCTCGGCGATCACCGGGGCGGTCGGCACGTCCAGCTCGATGGGCACCCCCACCCGCTCGGCCAGCCCGGCCAGCCGGTCGGCCACCCGGTGCACCACCGGAACCAGGTCGGTCGGCTCGGCGTCGAGCATGGCGAACCCGGCGTCGAAGCGGCTGATCTCCAGCAGGTCGGTGAGCAGCTCCTCGAACCGGTCCAGCTCGGCCTGGAGCAGCTCCGCGCTGCGGGCGACCGCCGGGTCGAACCCGTCGCGCTCGGCGAAGATCAGGTCGGCGGCCATCCGGACCGTGGTCAGCGGCGTCCGCAGCTCGTGCGACACGTCGGAGGTGAAGCGGCGCTGCAACCGGGACATCTCCTCCAGCCGGAGGATCTGCCGTTGCAGGTTGGTGGCCATCTGGTTGAAGGAGGCGGCGAGCAGCGCCAGGTCGTCCTCGCCGTTGACCGCCATCCGCTGGTCGAGCAGCCCGGCCGAGAGTCGCTGCGCGGTCCGGGCGGCCACCCGGACCGGGGTCACCACCAGCCGGGTGACCAGCGCGGCCAACAGCCCGAGCAGCAGCACCAGGGCGACGCCGGTGGCCGCCACGGTGGCCCGGGCGTCGGCGGCGGTGGCGTCCTGCCGGGCCAGCGGGACGAAGTAGTAGAGCTCGATCTGGCCGAACTGGGTGGGCACCGGCGAGCCGTACACCAGGTATTTGGTGCGCTCGCCGGTGAGCCGGCCGGTACGGATCTGCTTGGCCACGTTGCCGTCGGCGACCGCGGCGCGCATCTCCCGGCTGATCAGCGGCCGGACGTCGACGGCGGGCGAGCTGCGGGTGTGCAGGAGGCCGGTGTAGTCGTCGGCGGTGATCGCCACCACCACGCCACTGGTCTGCTGCGGGTCGCCGCCGGCCAGGTAGTTGACCGTGCCCTCGATGGTGTCCTGGAGCTGGGCCTCCTGCGGCTGCCGGAAGAGGTAGACCTGCTTGGCGGCGTAGTCCGCCCCGCTGGTCAGCCGCAGCCGCGCGTCGGTGACGGCGTTCTCCAGCAGGATGTCAGTGATCTTGTTGGCGATCACGTAGGCGAACCCGCCCACCAGCAGGCTGGAGGCGACCAGGGTGATGGTCACCACCCGCAGCTGCAACGAACGCCGCCAGGTCAGGTGCAGCGCGGCGAGCAGCCGGGCACCCCGGGCAGCGAGCCCACGCCACAGCTCCCACCCGCCGCCACGGCGGCGGGGAGCTGCTGACGGGGAGTCCGGGACCGGGGAGGTGACCACAGTACGACCAGGCTATCCGGTCCCCGCCTTGTAGCCCACGCCCCGCACGGTGAGGATGATTTCCGGCCGCTCCGGATCCGGCTCGATCTTGGCGCGCAGCCGCTGCACGTGCACGTTGACCAGCCGGGTGTCCGCCGCGTGCCGGTAGCCCCACACCTGCTCCAGCAGCACCTCGCGGGTGAAGACCTGCCGCGGCTTGCGGGCCAGCGCGACCAGCAGGTCGAACTCCAGCGGGGTGAGCTTCACCTCCTCGCCGTTGCGGCTCACCGTGTGCGCCGGCACGTCGATGGTGATCTGGTTGCCGGGTGGCCCGATGGTCAGCATCTCCGGGGCGACGTCCTCGCCGCGCCGCAGCCGGGCCCGCATCCGGGCCACCAACTCCTTGGGCTTGAACGGCTTGACCACGTAGTCGTCGGCGCCGGACTCCAGGCCGAGGACCACGTCGACCGTGTCGCTCTTGGCGGTCAGCATGACGATCGGGACGCCCGATTCGGCCCGGATGGACCGGGCCACGTCGATACCACTCATACCGGGCAACATGAGGTCGAGCAGCACGATGTCGGGCCTGTTGTCACGGAAGGCGGCCAACGCCCGCTCCCCGTCGGCCACGAACGAGGGCAGGAACCCCTCGCTGCGCAGGACGATGCCGAGCATCTCGGCGAGCGCGGGGTCGTCGTCGACCACCAGTACCCGGGCTCTCATGGGATTAATTTTCCATCCCCGTTCAGTTCGGTGGGATCAACGTCACCCCGGCACGGTACTGCCGCGGGACGCCGGTGCCCAGCAACCGGCTCCGGACGGCGCCGCCCGGCGTGCGGGTCCACCCCGCCGGACCGCGCGTGACACCATGATCCCCGCGTGTGCCGTCACGCGCCACCACCGTTCGTCCGTCAGGAGTACGCGTGCCCGACGCCGGCCCGACCGCCGTGCTCCCGCGTCGCCCGCTCACCGTCGGTGAGTTGCTCGACTCGGCGGTCCTGCTGCTGCGCGACCACGCCCGGGTGCTGGTCCCGCTCGCCGCCGTGCTGGCCGCGGGCGAACAGCTCCTGCTCCTGCCGCTGCGCCTCGCCGCCGACACGGAGCAGCCGTTCTGGTTCGTGGAGTTCGGCCACTTCGCCTGGTACTGGCTGCTGCTGGCCGTCGGCGCGGCGACCGAGGCGATGATCATCGCGCTGCTGGGCAACCCGGCCGCCCGGGCCGCCGGCGCCGCGCTGCTCGGCCGCCGGGCCGGCGCCCGGGAGCTGCTCCGCCCCGCCGGGGCCCGCTGGGGCGCCACCCTGCTGCTGGTGCCGCTGGTCGGGGCGGTGATGGCCACCGCCGCCCTGCTCGGGCCGGCCTGGATCATCGCTTTCGCCCTGCTCGGCGCGGTGACCCCGGCGCTGGTCGTGGACCGGGTCCACCCGCTGCGCGCCCCGCTGCGCTCGGCCACGCTCGCGGTCCGCGCCGGCGGCCGGGCCGGCGCGGTCCGGTTGCTCGGCTACCTCGCCTGGTGGCTGGTCCGGGTGGGCCTCGGGGTGGGCGTCTACTACGGGCTGGACGGGCTCGACCTGCTGCCCGAGGCGTGGCAGCTGCCGGTCTCCCTGATCATCTGGGCGGGGGTGAACAGCGTCGCGTACCCGGCGATCGCCTGCCTCGACGCGGCGGTCCACCTGGAGACCCGGACCCGCACCGAGGGGCTGGACATCCTGCTCGCCCGGGCGCCGGCCGGCACGCCGGACGCCGTGCTGCTGGCGGCCGGGCGATGAGTTTCAGCCGGTGGTGGACCGAGACCACGGCGGCCCTCGGCGACCGGGTACCGCTGCCGCTGGCCGCGCTGCTGCTCGTGCTCGCGGCGGTGCTGGTCGCCGCGGCCTGGTACGCCTACCCGGCCTGGGTGCCCCGCCGGCTGCCCCGGCTGCGGTCCCCGCGGCGAAGCCGGCCGCGCCCGGTGACCGCCGCCGCGCCGGCCGTGCCGGCGGCCCGGGAGCCGGCCGACGAGCCGCCGGCCGCCGTCCACCTGTCCCTGGCCGACCGGCTGGCCGCCGAGGGGCGCTACGCCGAGGCGGTCCGCGAGCGGCTGCGCGGCATGCTCCGCGAGCTGGTCACCCGCCGGCCGGTGCGGCTGCGCTCCGGCATGACCGTCATCGAGGTGATCACCGCGGCGAGTGACGGCCACCCGCCGGCCGGCCCGCCGCTGCGCGCGGCCGGCGCGATCTTCTCCGAGCTCTGGTACGCCGAGCGTCCCGCCACCGCGGAGCACGACCGGCGGATGCGGGAGCACGCCCGCGAGCTGCACCGGGTGCTGGCCGACCCGACCGAGGGGCAGGGCACGCCGTGACCCCGACCACGACCACGACGCCCCCCGGCGCGCGGACCGGCACCTGGCGACGCCGGCGGCGACACCGGATCCTGATCCCGATCGGGCTGGCCGCCCTGCTGCTCACCACCACCCTGGTCACCCACGCCGTCGACCAGCCCGACGCCGACGGCGGCTTCCTCTCCCCCGTCGCCACCGGCGAGCACGGCGGCAGCCGCCTCGCCGCGGCGCTGCGCGACCGCGGGGTCACCGTGCAGCGGGAGACCACCACCCGGGCGGCGCTGACCGCCGTCCGGTCCGGACCGGCCACGCTCTTCGTCCCCGCGCCGAAGCTGCTGCGCCCGGACACCGTCCGGACGCTGGGCCGGCTCCCGGCCGGCACCCGGCTGATCCTGGTCGACCCGGCCCGCCCGGTGCTGTCCGCCGCCGGCCTGCCGCTGCTGCCCGCCGAGCGCCGATGGGCGGCCCGGGCCCTGGGCCCGGCGGCCGACGGGCTGCCCTGCCGGCTGCCCGAACTGGACGCGATCGGTACGGCCGCCGTCGGGCTGCAGCGCTACACCACCGGCGCCTACCGCTCCGGCCAGGTCGAGTTCTGCTTCGCCGGCGCGCTGGCCCACCTGCCCGGGCCGGCCGAGCAGGTGGTGGTCGGCGCCAGCGACCCGTTCCGCAACGACCGGATCGCCGAGTGGGACAACCTCGCCTTCGCCACCGGCCTGCTCGGCGTCGCCGGCCGGGTGGTCTGGCTCGACCTGGCCGAGGCGGAACCGCCGCCGGCCACCGGCACCGGCCGCCCGCCCGCGACCGGGGACGGCCCGGGGGACGGGCCGGACGACGACACCGGCGACGGCGACGGCACCGGCGACGGCACCGGGGACGGCCGGGGCGACCCGGGGCAGCCCGGCGGGCCCGGCAACCCGGGTGGGGGTGACTCGTCCGGTTCCGGCGACGGCAACGACGCCGCCGACCAGGACGACCCGCCGAACCCGCTCTGGGCCGCCTTCCCGCCCTGGTTCTGGGCGTTGCTGGCCCAGCTCGCGCTGGCGGCGCTCGTCCTCGCGCTCTGGCGCGCCCGTCGGCTCGGCCCGCCGGCGGCCGAGCCGCTGCCGGTGACCGTCCGCTCCGCCGAGACGGTCCTCGGCCGGGCCCGGCTCTACCAGCGCGCCGGAGCCCGCGAGGCGGCCGCCCGGACCCTGCGGGAGGCCGCGCTGACCCGGCTGCGGCCCCGGCTCAACCTGCCGGCGGACGCCCCACCGGACCGGGTGGCCGGCGCGGTCGCCGCCCGCGCCGGCGGCGACCCCGCCGCCACCGAGGAGCTGCTGTACGGCGGCGAGCCGGAGACCGACCAGGAGCTGTTGGAGCTGGCGCGCGGCCTGGACGGGGTGACCCGTACGGTGGCGTCGCCGCCCGCCTCCCCCGACGCGCCACTGCCGGACCGACCCGAAGGAGAACCCCGGTGACCCGACCCGCCGGAACCGCCGAGCCACGGACCGCCTACCCCGACGACGCCCGTGCCGCCCTGCACCGGCTGCGCGCCGAGGTGGCCAAGGCGGTCGTCGGGCAGGACGCGGTGGTCACCGGTCTGGTGATCGCCCTGCTCTGCCGTGGGCACGTGCTGCTGGAGGGCGTGCCCGGGGTGGCCAAGACGCTGCTCATCCGCACCGTGGCCACCGCGCTCGACCTGGGCTCGAAGCGGGTGCAGTTCACCCCGGACCTGATGCCCGGCGACGTCACCGGGTCACTGATCTTCGACCCGCACACCGCCGCGTTCACCTTCCGGGAGGGGCCGGTCTTCACCAACCTGCTGCTCGCCGACGAGATCAACCGGACGCCGCCGAAGACCCAGTCGGCGTTGCTGGAGGTGATGGAGGAGCGGCAGGTCTCGGTCGAGGGTGACCGCCGGCCGCTGCCCGACCCGTTCATCGTCGCCGCCACCCAGAACCCGATCGAGTACGAGGGCACCTACCCGCTGCCGGAGGCTCAGCTGGACCGGTTCCTGCTCAAGCTCACCGTGCCGCTGCCCAGCCGGGACGAGGAGCTGGGCGTGCTGCGGGCGCACCACGCCGGCTTCGACCCGCGCGACCTGGCCGCGGCAGGCGTACGACCGGTGGCCGGGGCCGCCGACCTGGCCGCGGCGCGGGCCGCGGTGGGCCGGGTGCACGTGGCCGAGCCGCTGCTCGGCTACCTGGTCGACCTGTGCCGGGCCACCCGGGCCACCCCCGCGCTGGAGCTGGGCGCCTCGCCCCGGGGCGCGACCGCCCTGCTCAGCACCGCCAAGGCGTGGGCCTGGTTGGCCGGCCGCGACCACGTCGTCCCGGACGACGTCAAGGCGGTCGCCCGGCCGACCCTGCGGCACCGGCTGCGGCTGCGGCCGGAGGTCGAGCTGGAGGGCGTCAGCGTGGACGCGGTGCTGGACACGGTGCTGGCCACCGTGCCCACGCCGCGATGACCTGGCGGGCGGCGCTCCTGCTGGCGGCCGGCGCGCTGACCCTGCCGGCCTGGCCGTCGCCGCTCGCCGGAGTGCTGGTGATGACCGGGGTGGTGCTGCTCCTGGTGGCGCTGGACCGGGCGCTGGCGGTGCCGCCGGGCGCGGTGACCGCCGCCCGGGACGGGGACCGCGCGGTCCGGCTCGGCGAGACCGCCACCGTCGTGCTGCACCTGGGCAACACCTCCGGCCGTACGCTGCGGGCGCTGGTGCGCGACGCCTGGGTGCCCTCGGCCGGCGCCCGCCCGGACGTCCCGCCCAAGCGGGTGGTGCGGGTGGAG
Organism: Micromonospora sp. LZ34; assembly: GCF_052981855.1. Classification (NCBI taxonomy): domain Bacteria; kingdom Bacillati; phylum Actinomycetota; class Actinomycetes; order Micromonosporales; family Micromonosporaceae; genus Micromonospora; species Micromonospora sp. LZ34. The sequence continues at coordinate 13,243 of NZ_JBRIQN010000046.1, read as the reverse complement.
CCGGGCCAGACCGTCGCGCTGCCCAGCCGGCTCACCCCCACCCGCCGCGGCGACCGGCCGGCGGTGGCGCTGACCGTCCGCTCCCTCGGCCCGTTGGGGCTGGCGTTCCGCCAGCGCTCGGGCCGCCCGGCCACGCCGCCGTGGACGCTGCGCGTGCTGCCCCGCTTCGACTCGCGCCGGCACCTGCCGGAGAAGCTCTCCCGGCTCCGGGTGATCGACGGCACCCAGGTCACCCGGGGGCGCGGCCAGGGCACCGAGTTCGACACCCTGCGCGAGTACGTGGTCGGCGACGACGTGCGCTCGATCGACTGGCGGGCCAGCGCCCGCCGGGCCGACGTGCTGGTGCGCACCTGGCGGCCGGAACGGGACCGGCGGCTGGTCTGCGTGCTGGACACCGGCCGCACCTCGGCGGTACGCGTCGGCGACGAGCCCCGGCTGGACACCGCGATCGACGCGGCGCTGCTGCTCACCGCCCTCGCCGCGCGCGCCGGTGACCGGGTCGACCTGCTGGCCGCCGACACCGCCGTACGCGCCACGGTGACCGGGACCGGGCGGCCGGCGCTGCTGCCCCGGCTGGTGCACGCGCTGGCCCCGCTGGAACCGGCCCTGGTGGAGACGGACTTCGACCTGATCGCCGGCGAGCTGCTGCGCCGGCAGCGGCAGCGCAGCCTGGTGGTGCTCTTCACCGCGCTGGAGGCCGGCGCGCTGAGCGCGGGCCTGCTACCCGTACTGCCCCGGCTGGCCGCCCGACACCGGGTGCTGATCGCGGCGACCCACGACCCGGTGCTGACCGCGCTCACCACCGCCGCACCGGCCCAGCCGCGGGACGCCTACGCAGCGGCGGCCGGCTGGCGGGCGCTGGCCGAGCGGGACCGCATCCGCGCCGCCCTGGCCCGCCACAACGTCACGGTCGTCGACGCCCCCGCGGGCCGCCTGGCCCCCACCCTCGCCGACACCTACCTCCGCCTCAAATCCCAGGCCCAGCTCTAACCCCCTTCGCCAAGCCCCGCTGTTGATCATGAGGTTAGCGGCGGTTATGGAGATCGAGAACGCCGTCAACCTCATGATCAACCGGATCGGCGGCGGAGGCGGAGCGGGACGGGGCACGGGAGCCGAGGATGAGGACGTAGGCCAGGAAGGCCAGCCAGACGGCGGCGCCGACGGCGACGCGGAGCGGGACCGGCACCGGCGCGGGGGTGACGAACGCCTCGACGAGGGCGGAGACGGCGAAGAGCCCGACCAGGCCGACGGCGACCAGGATGGCCTGGCGGCCCGCCCGGGCCACCGCCTGGCCCCGGGTCAGCCCGGCCGGCGGTGCGATCCACGCCCAGCCGGTCCGCAGCCCGACCCCGGCGGCCACGAAGACCCCGGTCAGCTCCAGCAGCCCGTGCGGGGTGATCAGGCCGAAGAAGACGTCGGCCCGGCCGTGCGCGACCATCACCCCGCCGGTCACGCCGATGTTCAACGCGTTCTGCCACAACAGGTAGAGCACCGGGACGATCAGCACCCCGGCGGCCAGGCAGCGGGCGGCCACCCAGGCGTTGTTCGTCCACAGCTGGAGGGCGAACGTCGGCGCCGAGTACTCGGTGTAGTAGTCGACGAAGGCCGACTCGACCAGCTCGGCGGCCGCCTCCTCGCCGATGAACGCCGCCGCGGTGTCCGGGTTGCCGGCCACGAACCAGATCAGGAAGAAGCTGAGCAGCGTGAAGGCGGTCGCCACCCCGCACCACCACGGCCAGGCCCGGTAGACCGCGCCGGGGAACCCGACCAGCAGGAACCGGCCCACCGCCGCCCAGGACGGCCGGGGCCGCCCGGTGAGCCGGGCCCGGGCCCGGAGCACCACCTGGGAGAGCTGGCCGACCAGCGCCGGGTCGGGCGAGCGGCTGCGCAGCACCGACAGCTGGGTGGCGGCCCGCTGGTAGAGCACGACCAACTCGTCGATCTCGTCGGCGTCCAACCGGCGCCGGCCGGTCAACACCTCGAGCCGACGCCACTCCCCGCCATGCTCCGCGACGTACGCGTCGAGATCCACCGCCCACCCCCGTCCGGGGATCATAGTGTTCACTGTCGGGGTGAGCGCGCAACCACGACCGCCGGCCCCCTCCCCGGGCTGGGGCGACGCCGGGCTGGTCAGCGGAGAGGCCGTGGAGCTGGACGTGCGGGCCGCCCGGATCGGCTCGCGGGCGCTCGCACTGCTGCTCGACGTGCTGGCGCAGCTGCTGCTCGCGCTGACCCTGGCCATGCTCGTCGGCATCGTGCTCGCCGCGCTGCCGATGGTCGTGGTGGACGCGGCGTTGAGCAACGCGTTCGGGACCGTCGCCCTGGTCGCCGTGCTGGTCGGCTACCCGGTGCTCTTCGAACGGTTCAACCACGGCCGGACGCCCGGCAAGATGGCGGTCGGGTTGCGGGTGGTCAGCGCCGACGGCGCTCCGGTCGGCGTCCGGCAGTCGCTGACCCGCGCGCTGGTCGGCGTCGCGGTGGAGTGGCCGGGCCTGGTGCTGCCGCTGCTCAGCTGGGTGGCCGGCGTGACGGTGATGCTGACCGACCGGCGCGGCCGGCGCCTGGGTGACCTGGTGGCCGGCACGCTGGTCGTGCACACCCGCTCGGCGACGATCTGGCGACCGGTCGCCACCTCGGTGCCGGCGCTGGTCGGCTGGGCGTACACCCTGGACCTGAGCCGGCTGGACGACCGCCTGGCGCTGGCCGCGCGGCAGTACCTGGCCCGGGTGCACCAGCTGGCCGAGCCGGCGCGCAGTCGGCTGGCCCGCGGCCTGTGGGCCGAGGTCGCCGCGGTGATCGCCCCGCCCCCGCCGCCGGGCCTGCCGGAGACGGTCTACCTGGCCGCGGTGCTCGGTGAGCGGCACCGCCGCGCGCGGCACCGGTTGGCCCGGGGACGCGCGGTCGCCGCGGCGCTCTGGCCGGAGCTGCTGCCCGGCCCGGCCACCCCACCGGCCACCGCGGCGGCGGGGACGCCAGCACCGGCCACCGCGTCCCCGCCGACCGCCGCGCCACCGTCGTTCGTCCGGCCGGCGGTGCCCGGCGAGCCGCCGGTGGTCGTGCCCGCGCAGGCCGGCCCGCCCACACTGCGGCCGGCGACGGTGCCCGACGACCGCCCCGGCGGGTGACCGTCGCCGCGCCGGCGCGTGGCCGCCTCGGCTGACGCGGCGGGAGGTCCGCCCGGACGGGTCGGTTGTGGCAGGATCCGGCCTGCCCCTATCGCAGACAGGACCACCCGTGGCCGACGACCTGTTCACCCCCACCATCGCCGCGGCGGCGTACGAACCGAAACGCCCGCCGTGGCGTCCCCAGTCGTTGCTCTTCCCCGCCGTCTTCGGCGGCCCGACCGCGGTCACCGTGCTCGCGCTGGTCAACGCCGCCCGGTTGGGCCTGCCCCGGCGGGCCGGGCTGGCGGTGGCCGGCGCCGGGCTGGCCGCCGTGGTCGCCCGGACCGGGATCACCCTGGCGGTCTTCGCCGGCGAGGCGAGCCGACCCGTCCGGCTGATCGGCGCGCTGGCCGGCGCCCTGGTCTGGCTGGTCGTCTCGGCCACCCAGAAGGGCCGGTTCCGGGCGTACCAGCTGCGCGGCGGCGACCCGGCGTCGCTCTGGCTACCGGGCATCGCGGCGGTGCTGCTGCTCGGCGGTGCCGAGGCACTGCTGATCGCCCTGCTGGCCGCCGCCGCATGAGCGCCCCCGACACGGCGCTCGTCCGAGCCGCCCAGCTGTTGGAGCTGAACCGGGCCGAGCAGGCCCTGGCCGAGCTGAGCCGGCTCCCCGCCGCCCTCGCCATCGACGTGACGGCGTTCCGGTTGCGGGCCGCCGCGCTGTCCGACCTGGACCGCTGGGCCGACGTCGCCACGGTCACCCGACAGGGCCTCGCCGAGGTCGGTCCGGACGCGGAGCTGCTCGGCCGGCTCGGCCTCGCCCTGCGCCACCTCGACGAGTACGCCCCGGCGGAGCGGGCGCTGCTCGACGGGCTGGCGATCGAGCCGCAGAACCCGTGGCTGCTCTGCCAGTACGCCGACCTGTGCAGCGCGGTGGGGCAGACCGACAAGGCGGAGCGGCTGGTCGCCCGGGCCGCCGCGCTGGCGCCGCAGGCGCCGCCGGTCTTCGCCTCCCGCTTCCAGCTGGCGTACGCCCGGGGCGACGACCGCGAAGCGGAGCGGGTGGCCGGGGAGTTCCTCGGCGCCTGGCCGGGCCATCCGGTGGCGCTCGCGCTGCACGGGGCGGCCGCCGCCCAGCGGGGCCGGGTGGACGCGGCCCACCGCTCGTTCGGCCAGGCGGTGGCGCACGATCCGACCGACGCCGACTACGCCGACGCGGCCTGGGAGTTCCGGGTGTACACCCACCCGCTGCTGCGCCCGCTGCGCCCGCTCTACCGGCTCGGCACGCTGCGCACCTGGCTGATCGCGGTGGCCGTGATCATGGCGCTCAACCTGTCCGGGCTGGACCTGCTCGCCGGGTTGTTCGGGCTGGCCTGGCTGCTGTTCTGCGTCTGGTCGTGGATTGCGCCGCCGCTGGTGCGGCGGATGGTGCGGGGCCGGTGGCGGTCGTGAGGGGCTTCGGGCCGTGGCTGGTGGTGCTGGCCGTCGTGCTGCTGCTCAGCGCGCTGCGGCTGCGGGCGCTCGCCACCGTCGTCTCGCTGGCCTGGCTGGTCTGGTGCGTGTGGACCTGGTTCCGCCCGACCCGGCGAGGCCCCAACCCGCGCTGACCCGCCACGGCCCACGCTGATCGGCCGGGGCGGCGGGCGGCCGGCCCCGGACGACGAACGGGCCGGCCGCGGATGCGGCCGGCCCGTTCGGGAGCGCGTCGGATCAGTAGCGGTAGTGCTCCGGCTTGAACGGCCCCTCCACCGAGACGCCGAGGTAGGCGGCCTGTTCCTTGGTGAGGGTGCTGAGCTTGGCGCCGAGGGCGTCCAGGTGCAGTCGGGCGACCTTCTCGTCGAGGTGCTTGGGCAGCACGTACACCCCGACCGGGTACTCGTCGGTCTTGGTGAACAACTCGATCTGGGCGATGGTCTGGTTGGCGAACGAGTTCGACATCACGAAGCTCGGGTGACCGGTGGCGTTGCCCAGGTTCAACAGCCGCCCCTCGGACAGCACGATGATCGCGTGGCCGTCGTCGAACTTCCAGAGGTCGACCTGCGGCTTGATGTTCTCCCGCGTCACGTCCGAACGCTTCGCCAGCCCGGCCATGTCGATCTCGTTGTCGAAGTGGCCGATGTTCCCCACGATCGCCTGGTGCTTCATCCGCGCCATGTGCTCGTTGGTGATCACGTCGAAGCAGCCGGTCGCGGTGATGAAGATGTCAGCCTGCTCGACCACGTCGTCCAGGGCGGCGACCTGGTAGCCGTCCATCGCCGCCTGCAACGCGCAGATCGGGTCGACCTCGGTCACCACCACCCGGGCGCCCTGCCCGCGCAGCGACTCGGCGCAGCCCTTACCCACGTCGCCGTAGCCCATGACGACCGCCATCTTGCCGCCGATCAGCACGTCGGTGGCGCGGTTGATGCCGTCGATCAGCGAGTGCCGGCAGCCGTACTTGTTGTCGAACTTGCTCTTCGTCACCGAGTCGTTCACGTTGATCGCCGGGAACAACAGGGTGCCCGCCCGGTGCATCTCGTACAGCCGGTGCACGCCGGTGGTGGTCTCCTCCGTCACGCCCTTGATCTGGGCGGCGATCCGGGTCCACCGCTGCCCGTCCTCAGCCAGCGAGCGGTGCAGCAGCCCGAGGATGACCGCGTACTCCTCCGAGTCCGCGGACTCGACCGGCGGGACGACCCCGGCCTTCTCGAACTCGACGCCCTTGTGCACCAGCAGCGTGGCGTCACCGCCGTCGTCGAGGATCATGTTCGGGCCGGCACCATCCGGCCAGGCGAGCACCTGCTCGGTGCACCACCAGTACTCCTCCAGGCTCTCGCCCTTCCAGGCGTACACCGGCACACCCGCCGGGGCCTCCGGAGTGCCCTCAGGGCCCACCACGATCGCCGCGGCCGCGTGGTCCTGGGTGGAGAAGATGTTGCACGACGCCCAGCGGACCTGCGCGCCGAGCGCGACCAGGGTCTCGATCAGGACGGCCGTCTGAATCGTCATGTGCAGCGAGCCGGTGATCCGCGCACCGGCGAGCGGCTGCGCCTCGGCGAACTCACGGCGGATCGCCATCAGACCCGGCATCTCATGCTCGGCGAGCCGGATCTCCTTACGCCCGAACTCGGCGAGCGACAGATCCGCCACCTTGTAGTCGCCCTCGGCGAGGGTGCGCGGCCGGGCCTCGGACGGCGTGCCGCTGGCGGACGCCGGGAGGGTGCTGGTCATGGAAGCTCCTGTCGAACGTTGTCCTGCGCGACCCCCCACCTTACGCGTGTCGGTGGACGGCGCAGGGGGCGGCCGGCGGACAGCGGGCAGGGGCGTCGACGGAGGGCGCGACAGGGGTCGGCCGGCGGACAGCGCACGGGGCGGTCGGTCATGGACGGACTTTCCGTCCACTCGCCGGCCGCCCCGTGCATCCCCCCGGTTTGGTTCCCCCGCGCGTTCTCGGACCGTCGTCGCGATAACGCTGCGCACCCATAGAGTCACACTGCGCAAGAAGCGCGTCAAGCTATTTCGGGAAAGTCGGACTTGCCGTTCGGCTGGGGTGCTGGCTCACCACCTGAACGCCTGCTCATGGCCAGCGGCGGGAGAACGGTCAGCGCAGGCCGGTGGTCGCCACGTAGGCATGACCCGCTCCGGCGACGACCAGCGGACCGCCGGCGGCGGAGCCGATCGCGGCCCGACCCGGCCCCAGCTTCACCGCGCCCGAGCCGTCGTCCACCACGAGTTCACCCCCGCAGCAGAGCACCACCCGAGGCCCCGCCAGCGCCAGCTTCACCTCGGGCACCTCCGGGCCCAGGGTCACCTGGTGCAGCGCGAAATCCTCCACCGGGACCGGCCAGCAGACCACCCCGGGTGCCACCGGACGCGGCGGGACCACCGGATCCGCCAGCACCTCGAACCGCAGCACCCGGAGCAGCTCCGGCACGTCCACGTGCTTGGGCGTCAGGCCGCCCCGCAGCACGTTGTCGCTGGCCGCCATGATCTCCACACCGGTACCGCGCAGGTAGGCGTGCAGGTTGCCGGCCGGCATCCAGATCGCCTCGCCCGGCGCCAGCCGCACCCGGTTGAGCAGCAGCGCGACCAGGGCGCCCGGGTCGCCAGGGTAGGCGGTGGCCAACGCCTGGGCCAGCTCCGCGTCCGGCCCGGTGAGCCCCGCCGCCCGTACGGCCGCCAGCAGCGCCTCCCGCTCCACCCGCGGCCAGGTCAGCAATAGCCGTACCGCGTCACGCAGACCCGCCGGCCCGGCCCGCAGCGCCGCCACCACCGGCTCCAGCTCGCGTACGCCGAACGCGGCCAGCGCCGCGGCCGACACCGCCGGGTCCCGGAAACCGCAGAGCGCCTCGAACGGCGAGAGCGCGACCAGCAGCTCCGGCTTGTGGTACGGGTCCACGTAGTTGCGGTGCCCGTCGGTGCGAACCGCGTCGGCGGCGTGCCCGGCCCGGGCCTGCTCGGCGTCCGGGTGCGCCTGGAGGCTCAGCGGCGCGTCGGCCGCCAGCACCTTGAGCAGGAACGGCAACCGGGCGCCGAACCGGTCGACCACCGGCGCGCCGAGCCAGTGCCCCGGCTCGGCGCGCAGCAGTTCGGCCAGGCTGACCCGGGCGCCGCCCCGGTCGACCGTGGCCGGGGCGCCCGGGTGGGCGCCCAGCCACAGCTCGGCCTCCGGGCCGTCGGCTGGCGCCGGGCGCCCCTGGAGCTCGGCGAGGGCCGAGCGGGACCCCCAGGCGTAGTCCTTGATCGGCCCATACAGCAGTTCCACGGATCAGCTTCCGGGCCGCCCGGCGACCTCGTCCGAACCAGGCTCCGGCTGCGGCACGGCGGTGTGCGCCGCCGTGCCGGTGCCCGCCTGCGCGGCGGCGGCGCTGTAGATGTCCGGCTCGAGGTAGATGACCCGGGCGATCGGCACGGCGGCGCGGATCCGGGCCTCGACGGCGTTGATGCCCCGGGCCAGTTCCTCGGCGCTGTCGCACGCCGGCACGCCGACCTTCGCGGCGACCATCAGCTCATCGGGGCCGAGGTAGAGCGTCTTCATGTGGATGATCCGCTCGACCTCGGGACCGTCCGTGATCGCCTTCTCGATCGCGGCGACGTCGTGCGCCTCGGCGCCCTCACCGAGCAGCAGGCTCTTGGTCTCGATCGCGAGGACGATCGCGATGATCACCAGCAGCACACCGATCATCGCGGTGCCGATCGCGTCCCACTCGCCGTTGTGGGTGATCAGGGTCATGGTGACGCCGAAGAGCGCGAAGACCAGACCGACCAGCGCGCCGAGGTCCTCCAGCAGCACCACCGGCAGCTCCGGGGCCTTCGCCCGGCGGACGAAGTGCACCCAGGACTGCTTGCCCCGGATGTGGTTGGACTCCTTGATCGCGGTACGGAAGGAGAACGACTCCATGACGATGGCGACCACCAGCACGGTGACCGGAACCCACTGCCACTCGTCGATCGGGTGCGGGTCCGACCACTTGTGCCACGCCTCGTAGAGCGCGAAGAGGCCACCGACGCTGAACAGCACGATGGACACGATGAACGCGTAGATGTACCGCTCGCGGCCGTAGCCGAAGGGGTGCTGCGGGGTCGCGGCCCGCTTGGCCCGCCGCCCGCCGAGCAGCAGCAAACCCTGGTTGCCGGAGTCGGCGACCGAGTGGATCGACTCGGCCAGCATCGACGACGAGCCGGTCAGCGCGAACGCGATGAACTTGGTGATCGCGATGCCGACGTTGGCCAGCAGGGCGGCGATGATCGCCTTCGTCCCGCCATTGGCGCTCACTGGTTTGCCAGCTCCTTCATCTCGGTGATGGCGGGCACCGCCATCGGGTCCAGTCCGTGCGCGAGCGCGAGGTAGATCGAGGCGAAGTCCGGCACCGCGATCAGCGAGGCGAGCCGCTCCAGCGCCGAGCCGCCCTCGGCGGTCACCACGTCGCAGCGCACCCCCCGCCGCTCGGCGAGGGTCTGCACCGCCTCCGCGCGGCGTTCCTCGACGGCGAGCGGCTCGTCGGTGTCGTCCTCGGCGTTGAGCCCGCCGTCGCGCAGCAGCACCAGCCGCAGCCGGGTGGCGTCGCCGGTGCTCTCCTCGGGGTCGGCGAAGATGTCCCGGCCCCCCTCGACCAGCCCGCCGAAGACGCCGTCGAGCAGGCCGACCCGTCCCCGGCCGGCCTCGCCGAGCGCCCCGCTGACCACCGGGTAGCGGGCGTTCGCCGAGAGCGTGTCGCCGAACCGGCGGGCGGCGACGGTGGCCAGCGGCGACGACCCCCAGACGATCGGGATCGACCCGGCCAGGCCGAGGGCGAGCGACTTCGCCGGGTTGACGAAGGACTCCGCGGTGGGCCGGCACCGGTCGGCGTCCGCGTCCAGCCGGGCCGCGGTCTCCGCCAGGTCCGCCTCGTTGACCTTGACGAGCCCGAGCGTACGGGCGGCAAGCAGGACCGGCACCGTGAGCGCCCAGAGGCTGGCCCGGGCCGGCGCGCGCCGCGGCACCGGGATGAACGGGGCGCGAGCCCGCTCGGCCACCGACTGGAGCTGTGAATCCGGCGCGCCGACGGCGACCAGCCGGGCGCCCCGCCGGTGCGCCGCCTCGGCGGCGCCGAGCGCCTCGGGGCTGCGGCCGGAGGCGCTGACCGCGATCACCACGTCGGCGGCGCCCACCCAGCCGGGCACGCCGGCGCTGCGGTGCGGGATGACCGGCACCGGGCAGCGCGGCCCGGCGACCGTGGCGAGCACGTCACCGGTGCGCCCGGCGGTGCCGATGCCGGCGATGACGACCGCTCGGGGCCGCCCCTCGTCGGCAAGCACCTGGAGGTTGGCCTCGGCGGCCAGTGCGGCCGACTCGCGGACCTGCGCCCCGGCGGAGGCGATGTGCCGCAGCATGCCGCCCGGGTCGCGCTCGGCGAGCGCCGCGGGGTCGTCGAGCAGGGCCTCGTCGGCGTCACGCTGGCCGCTGACCCCGGCCGTACCGTCGATCACGACCGCTCCGCGGGGCCGCGCGCCTCGTCCAGCAGCAGCACCGGCACGTCGTCGCGGACCTCGAAGATCCGGCCGCACTCGGTGCAGGTCAACGTCTGCGCCTGCGCGTCGTAGTCGAGCGGGGCGTGGTGCGTGTCCGGGCAGGCGAGGATTTCCAGCAACTGCGGGTCCAGGGCCACGGCGCGGCTCCTTCCACGTATGCGGCGTCACGGGCGGCGGTGCCGACCGGCGCAGGCGATCTTATCGGCGAACCCGGTCGAGCACCTCGTCACGGAGGGCGGTCATCCGCTCCGCGGTGGGCGCCTCGACGTTCAGCCGCAGCAGCGGCTCGGTGTTAGAGGCGCGCAGGTTGAACCACGCGCCGTCCGGGAAGCGCAGGGTGAGGCCGTCCAGCTCGTCGGCCTCCGCCTCCGGGTACGCGGCCCGCACCTCGGCGACCTTCGCCGCCTGGTCGGCCACCGTGGAGTTGATCTCGCCGGAGGCGACGTACCGCTCGTACACGCTGGCCAGCACGGAGAGCGGCTGCGACTGCTCGCCGAGCGCGGCGAGCGTGTGCATCGCGGCGAGCATGCCGGTGTCGGCGAACCAGAAGTCCCGGAAGTAGTAGTGCGCGGAGTGCTCGCCGCCGAAGACGGCGTTGGTCCGGGCCATCTCGGCCTTGATGAAGGAGTGGCCGACCCGGGCCACCACCGGCTCGCCACCGTGCTCACGGATGATCTCCGGCACCGCGTTGGAGGTGATCAGGTTGTGGATCACCGTGGAGCCGGGGTGCTTGGCCAGCTCGCGGGCGGCGACCAGCGCGGTGATCGCCGACGGCGAGACGGGGTCGCCGCGCTCGTCCACCACGAAGCAGCGGTCGGCGTCGCCGTCGAAGGCGAGCCCGATCTCCGCGCCGTGCTCGACCACCGCGCGCTGCAGGTCGACCAGGTTGGCCGGGTCCAGCGGGTTGGCCTCGTGGTTGGGGAAGGTGCCGTCGAGTTCGAAGTAGAGCGGCACGATCTCCAGCGGCAGCGCCGGCAGGGCGGCGTCGCCGAGCACGGTCGGCACCGTGTAGCCGCCCATCCCGTTGCCGGCGTCGACGACCACCTTCAGCGGCCGGATGCCGGATAGGTCGACCAACTCCCGCAGGTAGGCCGCGTAGTCCGGGAGCAGGTCACGCCGCTCGGCGGGCGCGGTCGGCTCGCCCGCCGGACGGGACTCGTCCTTGTCGAGCAGCGCCTGGGCCCGGTCGCGGATCTCGGCCAGCCCGCTGTCCTGCCCGATCGGGCGGGCGCCGGAGCGGCACATCTTGATCCCGTTGTACTGGGCAGGGTTGTGACTGGCGGTGAACATCGCGCCGGGCAGGTTCAGCGAGCCGGAGGCGTAGTAGAGCAGGTCGGTGGAGGCGAGCCCGAGCTCGATCACCGAGCGCCCCTCGGCGCGCACGCCGGCGGCGAACGCGGCCGCCAGGCCGGGCCCGGTGGCACGCATGTCGTGCGCGATGAGGACGGCCTCGCCCGGCTCCCCGGTGCCGTTGAGCACCTGGGTGAAGGCCGCCCCGAGCGCCTCGGCGGCACGCTCGTCCCACTGGTCAGGCACCGTCCCACGGACGTCGTAAGCCTTCACGATCTGGGACAGATCAGACACCGGTTCCACTCCTCAGCCGCACGTCATCGACGGCCTGAGCGTATCGGAGCGCCATCGGGCTGCCCGGCTCAGCCGGGTAGCCGAGGCATGAAGACGGTGTGGTCGCCCCCGTCGTCGGGCTCCGGCGGGGTGCCGGGCCGCCCGGGCGGCGCCGAGGTCGGTGCGACCGGCGACGCCCCGGGCTGCCGGGGCTCGGGCGGGTGCGGCGGACCGGAGACCGGCGGAGCGGGCGGGTGTGGCGGACCGGAGACCGGTGGAGCGGGCGGACCGGAGACCGGCGGGGCGGGAGCGGCGTGCCGGCCGGGCATCACCTGGGTCGCCTCGGGCGGAGCGGTCGGACGGCCGCCGTACACCCCACCGGCGGGACGCGGGGCGGGCATACCGCCGTACACCCCGCCAGTGGCCGGGGGCTGCTGGCCGTAGACCGGGCCGGGCCGGACCGGCGCGGCGGCCGGGCCCTGCCCGGAGCGGTAGGTGGTGCCGCCCGGGTTCCCCAGCAGCAGCGGTACGTCGTCGACGTGCTCCTTGTCGGCCCGCGAGCGGCGGAAGAGCAGCACGATGAGCAGGATCCCGACGGCCACCATGGCGATGCCGAAGAACATCACCAGGGAACCGCCCGACGACTCCTCGGCGGCGTTCGAGGCGGCCCCGCCGGCGGCGAGCGCGGCCACCGGCGACACGTCGTCGACAGCCTCCTCGGTGGGCGCCACGCTCGGCGTGGGCGACGGCTTCTTCGACGGCGTCGGCGACGCGGAGGCGCGACCGCCGACCACCCGGGACGCGACCGCACCCCGACCCAGCAGCTGACCCATGGCACTGGTCGCCTCACCGGCGACCGTCAGCCGGCCGCTCGGCGCGGCGGCGGCGAACGCCACCCGGTAGCGCACCGTGATGCTCTTGCCCTTGCACAGCCGCGGGTTCGCCGGCGAGGTGGTCGTGCTGGCCACACTGCCCCCGCCGCCGGACAGCGGCACCGGGAACCAGCGACCGCCGTAGTTCACCTGCACAGTCACTTGGTCGGGCCGGACGCCGGGGAGGCGGAGCCCGAGCGCGGTACGCAGCAGCACGCAGCCGTCCTTGCGCCGGCGTACCTCCATCGAGACGCCCTCGGCGGAACCACCGGCGGTGAAGCTGCCCGCCGAGCGCACCCGGACCTGGTCGTCGTCGGCCAGCGCCGGCGACCCACCGAGCGCCACCAGGCCGCCCAGCAACGCGCAGACCGTCGCCAACCGCGCTGCGTGCCGACGCACCGCCATGATCACCTCGCCGTTCCTCCCCCCGCGGGGGACCGTCGGTCAGGCTACTACCGGGGCCCAACGGGCCCTGGTCATAGAGCGCCCCAGATGTGCGCCGTATTACCCACCGCCGGCGTCGTCGAAGCGGTCCGGCGCCGTCGTCCCACGAGGGTGGCGACCGTCGCCGGGCCGGCTCGTGTCCGGACTGTCCCGACGAGGTGGCGTCGCGGGATTGTCCGGCGTGGCGCCGCGGGCGCGGCCCGGCTCGGCCCAGCGCGGCTCGGCCCAGCGCGGCTCGGCGCGGCCCGGGCAGGCGAGGCCGGGCGCGGCCCG